>CAYVKH010000004.1:0-118427 GCA_964451965.1 uncultured Opitutaceae bacterium | reverse complement strand
AGTTGAGCATCCAGATCTCCTTCCAGACCCGGTAGCGGCCCTCGTTGGAGATCTTTCCGTGGTCCTCGCGGGCTCCCTGGGGGTTTAGGAACCCGAGCTCCGTGTTCACCCGGTCCAGCTCGCGCTGGGCGTCGTTCAGGTCGGCCATCGGCTCCGCCGAGAACGGCACGAGCCCGCGCCCGATCGACGAGATCCGCGCGCGGTGGAGGGAGAGCAGCCGGGGAAGCGACCTGCAGCAGGGGCGCCTGTCGACGAACCAGTCCTCGGGGTAGAAGCCCCCGAACGGGATGTACAGGTTGTCGGTCACGTACCTGGACCCGTCCAGCGTCGCCGACGTCAGCGAATAGCAGACGTCGATCGCCCCGTTGTTCTGGGGAAGGAACGTGACCTGGATGCGCAGAAGCGCCGCCTCGTCCTGGTAGATCGAAACCCGCAGGAAGATGTCGCCGCCCACCTCGGCCTTGAGGGCCTGGACCTGGCGGAATCCCTGGCCGCGGAGCCACTCGCGTATCTTGAGGAACCTCGGCTGCACCGGCCACTCCTCGCCGCTGCTGTTTATGGCATAGCGCGGGAAAAGGGGGAAGGGGCTCACGCTGAGCGCCGCGATCGCCAGCCAGTTGTAGAGGGTCTCGACAAGGAACCAGACAAGGAAGCCGGCGCCCGCGATGGCCCACATGGGCCGGTCGATGAGCTCAAAGTGCCGGCACAGCCACGCCCCCACGATGGGGAAGATTATCCAGCGGAGCCACCTGTCGGCGATCGCGATGACGGGCGATGCCAGGCGCTGGTTGACGTGGACCAGGATGAACGACGCCAGGATCGCGAAGAAAATAATGTACTGAAGCTCCATGGACGGACCGCCTGCGGCGGAGGGCCTCAGCTCTGGCGCATCGGCATGATGACGCAGATGAAGTTGTCGAGTGTCTTGAAGACGCCCGGGCTCACCTCGTCCTTCAGCTCAAGAAAGACCTCGTCCTTCGAGAGGGCCCGGAGCGGGTCGATGACGAAGGCCGGGTTGAAGGCGACCTGCAGGTCGGGCCCGCTGTAGCCAATCGCCATGGACTCGTGAGCCTCGCCGAAGTCGGGGCTCTGCGCGGTTATCTCAAGGAGGTTGCTTGTCAGCTTGATGCGCACCGAATTGGACTTCTCCGAGCAGACGAGCGCGGCGCGGTGGACGCACTGGAGGAGGAGCTCCCGCTCGAGCTTGATCCTCTGGTGGGTCTCCTTGGGGATCACCTGCTGGTAGTTCGGGTAGCTTCCCTCGACGACCTTTGAGTAGAGGTAGACGCTGTCGATCAGGCCGCTTGTGTCCTTGTCCGTCCCGATCTGGAAAGCGCAGCGCCTGTCGCTGAAGTTGATCTTCACCTTGTCGCCCTTGTCGAGGATCCGCGCCAGCTCGCTGACCGTCTTGGCCGGCAGGATTATAGCCCCGGAGCCGGCCGCCGCCACCTGCATCTCCTTGGAGATGAGCGCCAGGCGTCGCCCGTCGGTCGCCACCAGCGTCAGCCCGCCCTCCTTGAAGTTGAAGTAGACGCCGTTGAGCGTGTAGCGCGTCTCGTCCTGCGACTGCGCGTAGGATACGCTCTTTAGCATCGCCGAGAGCTCGGACTGCTGGAGCGTGTGGGCCTTTTCGTCCCCAAACTCGGGCAGCGGAGGGAACTCGTCCTTGCCCATGCCCATGATCCGGAAAGTCGACCCTCCAGACGAAAGCTTCACCTGGTGGTTGGGCGAAGCCTCAACGGAGACGTCCGAGTTGGGCAGCTCGCGCACGATGCTGGCGAGACGCTTGACCGGCAGGGTCACGGAGCCTCCCTCCTTGACGTCGGCCTTGATCTTGCAGCGGATCCCTAGGTCAAGGTTCGTTGTCGTTAGGGAAAGCTGGTCCTTCTCCGCCTCGATCAGCACATTGCTGAGGATGGGCATCGTCGCCTTTGACCCGACAACGTTTAGGACCTGGGAAAGGCCGTTGGCGAAGTGGTCGCGGTTCGTCTTGAATTTCATGTGGCAGGGGCGTGCTCCCCGTGGGAAGCGGGACAAACTAACAAAGTCCAAATGACTGTGAATTCAATAATGAATTATAGCAGTAGTCGTATAAGGGGCTCGAAACACTAGTAACTTGCCCATTTCGCTCGGAAAAGCGCCCTTTTTCGGACGTGAGCAATTCCGCGGTCGATGTGCGTAGGTGGCCGGTTATTCGCAGGCCCGGGGTTGCTCGGAATCCGCCAACACCTTTCAGACAAGATGTTCCCATGCGGGAAAATCCCCTTTTAGCGGGCGGCTGTGGGGGACCGCGGCCTCCTCCAGTGGCGGATCAGCCCGAAGAATATGTACCCGAGGCAGAGGCTCAGGAAGGCGACCTCCTTGAAGACGACGATCAGCCCTATGATGAGCATCATCAGCACGAATGTGCGGATCCGGGTCTTTGTCTGCATGTCGACCTGTTTGCCGCTCGGGTATCTCACCGTGCTCATCATGAGGGACGCTATCAGCAGCATCAGGAAGGGCAGCACGAGGGCGAATCGGTTGAGAGACTTGTCCGACTCGCTCAGCTTGAGGAGAAACAGCACCAGCGAAGCCACCGTCAGCGCCGCGGCGGGCACCGGAAGCCCAATGAAGTCCTTGCTCGACTCCTTCATTCCCCGGTGAAGAAGGGGGTTTGTGATGACGTTGAAGCGGGCAAGGCGCATTGCCGCGAGCAGCAGGTAGAAGAATCCGACAAATCCGCCGATGTCCCTGAACCACGGAAACTCCTGCGACGGCGAGAGGATGAGAAAGAACATCAGGAAGGCCGGCGCCATCCCGAATGAGACCACGTCCGCAAGAGAGTCGAACTCGGCCCCGAACAGGGATTCCCTTCCGCCCATCCTGGCGAGGCGCCCGTCCAGCATGTCGAAGATGGCGGCGCCAAAGATGAAATAGACCGCATACCGGTAGTGGTCGGACGCCGAGGCCGCCAGGTAGAGGCCGTCGTCCGCGGACCCCGCAAGCCGGGCGTGGATGCAGTTCACCACCGCCATGAAGCCGCACAGCAGGTTGCCTGCCGTCATCAGGTTCGGCAGGATGTAGATGCGGCTCGCCTGGGCCTCGTTGTACGGATCCTCCCGAGAGGCGAGGTCCGCGTCCTCCCGCGCGTCCTTGTTGCGGCGAGCGAAGATCATTTGGTGAGGCTCTCCAGGTACTTCCAGAACTTCGAGTGCTGCTCCACAAGCTGCTGCTCCGACACGGGGAGCCGGTTGCGCAGGAGGAAGTCCTCGAGCGAGTTCTTGTGGAGGATGTAGTTCACGTGCAGGGTGTCGCTGGAGACGTCGAAATAGAACCGGTGGTCCCCGGCCCGCAGCCGGTAGAACGGCTTTCCGTTGCGTTGGAACCGCCCGAGCGGCTCGCGCGGGTGCTCCAGGTCGATCGACTTCACGCACGTTATGGGCTCCACCACCTCGAGCTGCGCCAGCGTCTCGAGCTTGTTCAGTTCCCGCATGGCTTGCTCTGAAAAGGTAACCTGATACATCGGTCAGATGGGGTCTAAACTCGTCCGGTTTGCCCGCAACGCAATTCCCCGCAAAACGATGGCAAAAACGCCCGTCAGCCTATCCGACATCAGGGCGGCCCGCAGGCGGATAAGGTCCGGCGTGATCGTCACCCCGTGCCCCGAATCGATCCCGCTCAGCGAAATCACCGGTGCACGAATCGTTTGCAAACTCGACAATTTCCAGCGGACCGGGTCGTTCAAGGAGAGGGGAGCCCGGAATGCCCTCCTGAGGCTGCCGGGGGCGAAGCGCGCCAAGGGGGTCGTTTCGGCGTCGGCGGGAAACCATGCGCTTGGCCTAGCCTATCACGGGAAGCTCCTTGGCATCCCCGTCACCGTTGTGATGCCGGAATTTGCGCCGCTGATCAAGATCACGACATGCCAGCGTCTCGGCGCCCGCGTGGTCCTCCACGGAAGCGACTTCGCGGAGGCGCGCGCCGAGGCGGAGCGCTTTGTGTCCGCGGAGGGGCTCACGTACATCCACGGCTTTGACGATCCGGACATCATCGCGGGCCAGGGCACGATCGGCCTGGAGATCCTCGAGCAGGTTCCGGATGTCGATGCGATCGTGTGCCCCGTGGGCGGCGGCGGGCTCCTTGCCGGCCTCTGCGTGGCGGTCAAGTCCCTTAGGCCGAGGGTCAAGATCATAGCCGTTGAGAGCGTGTCGACCGGAAACCTGACCGCTGCGCTCAGGGCCGGGCACCCGGTGCGTGTCCCCAGGAGACCCACGCTCGCTGACGGCCTGGCGACGCTCACGGTAGGGGACCGCTCGTTTGGGCTGATCCGCGGGCGCGTCGACAGCGTGGTGCGGGTCGAGGAGAAGTGGATTGCGCTCGCGATCCTCAGGATGCTCGAGCTCGAGAAGACCGTCGTCGAGGGCGCCGCGGCGGTGCCGCTGGCCGCGATGATGTCGGGGCGGATCAGGGGGCTGGGCGGCAAGAGGGTGGCGCTCGTGACCTGCGGGGGAAACATAGACCCCGTGATCCTAAGCCGCGTGATCGAGAAGGGGCTCGTCCACGACGGGCGGCTCACCCGCTTCACCGTGCGGATCTCCGATCGCCCGGGAGGGCTTGCGGAGCTCTGCCGGGTGATCGCCTCTTGCGGCGCAAGCGTGAACCAGGTCGCGCACGACCGCGCCTTCAGCGGCCCTGACGTGAGCGCGACCCATGTCGTGTGCACCGTGGAGACGCGTGATCACAGGCACATCGCCGCGCTTCACCGGGCGCTCAGCCGGGCCGGCTTCCGTACGTGACGCCCTGGGGGTCCGCAAGTCTCGCCGGCGCCGCGCTGCTAGCGGCGCTGCAGGCCCTCGGGGGCCCGCCGGTGGAGCTGGACGTTCCGGTTTTCGAGGGGGGCTACGGCATCGGGTTCTACGTTGAGTCGGCCCGCAAGTTCGAGGAGGTCCATCCCGGCGTCAGCGTCCATGTGTACGGTGATCCCCGGATCCAGGACCAGCTGAGGGTCCGGATAATAGACGGCAACCTTCCCGACGCGGCCTGGGTCCCCTATGTCCTCTGGCCGTCGCTGATCCGCGCAGGCCGCGTCGTCGACCTGCGCCGGTACCTCGAGGGGAGGAACTGGGAGGGCGATGCAAGGTGGGGGGACACGTTCCAGCCTGGCTCCCTCGACACCTGGAGGGTTGGCGGCGGCGTCTACGGGCTGCCCTTCTCCTACTCCTGCTGGAGCCTCTTCTATAACCGGGAGATGTTCAGGGCTCACGGCTGGGCCGAACCCCGCACATGGGAGGAGTTCTTCGGGCTCTGCGGCAGGATACGGGCTGCCGGGATCGCGCCGGTGAGCCTGCCCGGGACCCGCTGGCTCTATCCCGACGCGTTCTTCCGAGCGGCCTTCCACAGCCTGGCAGGGCCCGTGGGATGGAGCGCCATCAACGAGCTCGCGCCGGGTGCATGGGCGGACCCGCGGGTCGCAAGGAGCGCCGAGGTGCTGAGGCGGGTGACGCGCGACGACGTGCAGGCGGGGTGGGAGGGCGAGACGGCGCAGGGCGCCGAGCTGTATTTCCTCCAGGGGAAGGCGGCCATGACGGTTTCAGGCTCCTGGTTCTTCAACGAGATGTCGGGGCAGATCCCGGAGGGATTCGATGTCGGGACGATGAATTTTCCCGTCTTTGCGGACGGCGTTGCCGATCCGACGACGGTGCAGACGGGCAGCGACTGCTTCTTCGTCTTCAACACCGGCGACCGGCTTCGAGAGAGGTTGACGGTCGACTTCCTTCGGTTCCTGACGTCCCGCGCGCGGGCCGAGGCCTTTGTCAGGGAGACGGACGCTCCGGTCGCGGTGCGCGGGGTCCCCCCGTCTGCATACTCGCGGCGGATGCGCGAGACTGCGGCCATGATCGCGGGCGCCGGGGCCTCGTACAACATGCCGCAGACCATGCTCATGCCGCCGGTGATCCGGCAGGCGCGGGTGGATGAGACGCGCCGCCTGATGACGGGGAGCCTGGAGCCCCGGGAATTCTCACGGAGGATGGAGGCGGCCGCCGGCGCCGACAGGATGCGCGTCGCTGATCCCGGCCACGTGGACTACCGGCACCCCATTGCCGGCTCTGCGATGATTGCGGCCCTCGCCGCAATCATCCTCTGGCTTGTCTGGGACAGGCTCGGGGCGTCCCGCGCGAGATCGGGGCACGCGGACGACCCCTCGAGTTTCGGGAGGCTGCGCCCGCCGATGGCGGCCGGCTTCGTCGGCCCCGCGCTGCTGCTTTACGGGGCGCTCATGCTCGCGCCGGCCCTCGTCGCCTTCATGTGGGCGTTCACCCGCTGGGATGGAATAGGGCTGAGGACCTGGGCGGGGCTGTACAACTTCAGGTCCCTCCTGTTCGAGAGCGACGCCCTGTGGTCGGCCCTGGGCAACAACCTCTACCTCATGGTGGTCCCGGCGCTTGTCGTGGTGCCGATCGCGCTCCTGTTCGCGCTGCTGATCCACCGCGGGGTCTGGGGCGCCGGGGCGTTCCGGACGATCCTGCTCTTCCCGAACATGCTCGGGGGAATCGCGGCCACGCTCATCTGGCTGAGCGCCTACCAGCCCCACGGCGGCCTGGTGAACGCCGGCCTCGTCGGGATCGGCAACGCGCTCCACTGGGACTGGCTCCGCTCGTTTGCGGACTACCCGTGGCTCTCGGAGGCCCATCTCTACGCCGCGCTCATCCCGATCTACATCTGGATGGCCTGCGGCTTCAACCTGATCCTCTACCTGGCCGCCATGGAGGGGATCGACCCGCAGCTGTACGAGGCGGCCGAGATCGACGGCGCCCCGGGCTGGATGCAGTTCCTGACGATCACCCTGCCGCTGATCAGGGAGGTCCTGGCGATCTCCGCGGTGTTTCTTGTCATAGCGGGGCTCAATGCCTTCGAGATGGTGTGGCTCCTCACGTCCCAGGACCCGACGGCGTCCGTGAGCACGCTCGGCACGCTGCTGGTGTCGACGATGTTCAAGGACTTTGACATCGGAAGAGCGGCGGCCCTGGCGGTCATCCTCTGCTCGCTGGTCATCGTGGGCAGCGCGGCGGTGCTTCGCGGGCTGAGAAGCGAGGCGGTCGAATCATGACCCCGATGACGAGCCCCGGTCCCGCCAGGCGCAGCTTCTCGAGGCCCGTGGCGTTCGCGGCCCTGCTGGGATACTCGGCGTGGCTTGTCTTTCCGATGATCTGGGTCGCGTACTCGTCGCTCAAGGCGGACGACGCGATCTTCCGCGACACGTTCGCGCTGCCTCCGGTGTCGGACCTGCGCACGGACAACTACGCGCGGGCGTGGAGCGGCGCGCACTTTGGAGGGTATTTCATGAACTCGGTCGTCGTGACGGGCGTCTCCGTGTCGCTCATCGTCTCCCTGGGCTCGATGGCGGCCTACGCCCTTGCCCGGTTCAGCCACCCGGCCGGACGGGTTGTCTTCGGGCTGATGATGGCCGGGCTCACGATCCCGGCGCAGCTCGCGGTCGTTCCCCTGTTCTTCGAGCTCAGGGCGCTCGGGCTGCTCAACTCCCGCACCGGGCTCATCCTTGTCTACACCGCGAACGGGCTCCCGTTCGCCATCTTCATCCTGGCGGGCTTCTTCAGGTCGCTGCCTCGCTCCCTGTACGAGGCTGCCGTCGTCGACGGATGCGGGGAATTCTCGGCCTTCTGGAGAGTGCTCCTGCCGCTCGCCAGGCCCGGGCTTGTGACCGTCGCGATCTTTCAGTTCATCGGAGTCTGGAGGGAGTACTTCTATGCGTTCATGCTGGTGAACGGAGACACGGCGCATGCGGCGCGAACGCTGCCGCTGGGGCTCGCCAACCTGTCGATCGCCGCCGAGTACCGGACCGAATACGGCATGCTCTTCGCGGGGATCATCCTTGTGACGCTGCCCATCCTGGCCGTGTACCTGGCGCTCCAGCGCCAGATCGTGCGAGGCATCGCGGCGGGCGCGCTCAAGGGGTAGGCGGCGCCGGGACGACGGGCCTGAACGCGGCCAGAGACGCGGTCAGCCGGCAGCCCCCAGTGCCCGTGTCTCGAGCGCCGAGGCCTTGAACGCCTGGAGGCTCCAGACAAAGAGGAGGGCGAATACCGTGTCGGCGACGGCGAAGCCCTTCCACATCGCGGGAATGTCGCCGTGCGTCCAGTACCACGCGACGGTCGCCACGTAACACACCTTCAGCAGGATGCCGTAGGGAACAAGGTTTCGGCTCTCCATCGGCCTGCGCGCGATCTCAAGGAACATCCAGCCGAAGATCACGAGTATCCCGGCCCCAAAATGGACATAGCCCCAGTGGTTGGGCGGCGTGATCTGGAAGTGGGCGTAGAGCCTCGGACCAGCGGCGAGAAACACAAGGCCGAGGAGGCCGTCGTAGGCCGCGGCGGTCGAATAGAGGATTCGGATGGATGTCTGCGATTTCATGGGTGATCCCCCTGGTCTTTGTGAGCCGCTACCGGCGCCGCCTAGTTCCCGGTGTCCGTGCTCGCGTACTCCGTTTGTTGATACTCGTTGTGCTGCCTGAAGAATCCCTTCCGTCGGCGCCGGGTCGCCTCGTCGCTATAGAGCTGGCCGCCAAGCTCATAGATGCCCTCGCGCAGGTCCTGCGGCGTCATCTGGGTGGGCCGGTAGTTCACGTCGAAGAGGGTGCAGAGGTGCCACGCGCGCGGTTCCAGTATGCGGTTCTCCCGCAGCAGGCGCTCATAGAGGGGGGTCCCGGGGAACGGCGTGAGGATGGTCACCTGGACGTCGAAGGGCTCCGCCTGCGCGACGAATTGGAGGATCTCGCGGAACGCCTCCTTTGTCTGGCCATCCAGGCCGAGGATGAAGCAGGCGTTCACGGTGATCCCGTGGGACTGAATGGTGCTTATCGCCCGCGCATACCGGGACACCCATCGGGCCTTGCGGTTGGCCCGCTGCTCGATGCCCTCGAGCGCGCCGGCGCTCGGGCTTTCCAGTCCCACGAGGACCTGCCTGCATCCCGCCTTGCACATGAGAGCCAGAAGCTCGGGGTCCTCGGCCACGCTGATGTCCGTCTCGGTGAACCACTTCACCTTGAGCGGCATGAGCGCCCGGCAGAGATCCTTGCCCCAGGCCTTGTCCACGAACGTGTTGTCGTCGGCGAACTCGACGAACGCGCCGGGGTGCAGCCGCTGCAGGCTCTCTATGTCGCGCGCAACCTGGTCCACGGGGCGCTTGCGATAAGGCACCTGCAGCATGACGGTCGAGGCGCAGAAATCGCATCTCCAGGGGCAGCCCCGGGTCGTCTGGATGGTGTACCGGTTGTACGGCCGGTCGCCGAGCAGGTCGAAGCGGGGAACAGGAAGGCGCGCGATGTCCACGGCGCCAAAATCGGACGCGCGGAAGACGCGAGGCTGCGCGCCTTGGGCGGCCGCCTCGACGACGGCCGGCCAAGTATTCTCGCCCTCCCCGACCACGACGTAGTCCGCGTGTTCCGCGGCCTCCTCCGGGAGCACCGAGACGTGGAGGCCCCCCATCGCCACCTTGACCCCCGCCTTTCGAAGCCTGTCGGCGATGGCATAGGCCTCAAAGATCTGCGCCGTGAACGTGCTGATCGCCACAAGGTCGCAGGTGTAGATGTCCTTGGGCTCCGCACCGTCCGACTCGGCCTCGAAATAGCGCAGGTCGTGGTCCGGGGGCGTCACGGCTGCCAGGTACAGCAGCCCCAGGCTCGGAAGGGACGCTATTATGCGGCTGCGCTCGACGAAGCCAGGCAGCGTCAGGCCCAGCTCCAGCAGCTTCTTATCGTGCGCCCGCACGCCGCTCATCGCAAGAAGTCCGATCTTCATCATGAAACGGCCAGGAGGATCAGCCCGACCGCGGCGACCAGGAGGACGACGGGCACAAAGAAGAGGTGGCGGAAGGGTTTGCGCCAGGCGGACAGGAAGCAGACCGCGGGCATGGCGATCGCCCCTGCGAGCAGCAGGGGTCCGGGCGCCGGCCCGAACACGTTCGGACCCGTCGGGACGGGCGAGACGCCATAGAGGACGTTGAGGCCGCCAAGCGCGGCAAGGGCGATGTGCCCCAGCCGGGCCAGCCGGCGGCGGAACGAGCCGTATCCGTCCAGGAAGTCCTCCCGGTGGAACCCGAGGCCCAGCGCCGCGCCCGTCAGGAACGCCGCGAGGATAAGCCACCAGCCGGCGACGAAATTGAGCGAGTGGGCCATCGGGGGTAATGCGCCAAATCGGTTACTACGGCCAAACTCACATTGAAGCAACCCTTTGCCTCTCTGGAACGCGGAGGAATCGGCAGAATTGAACGGTGCGCCGGAACTCGTCCGGCACCCACCCGTTTCGCGCAGGGTCAGGTCAATTGGCCATCACTTCGGTCGCGTAGGAGGCGGCGTAACGTATTCCGAGTTGTATTTTCGCAGCGTATGCCCAAACGGCCCATTGGCTATCAAGGGCAGTGTTGGGCGTGGCTTATCTATGCCGACTGCGACCTTGCTTGTAACCGGCTGATGCGAGGCCTGGTCTTCAATCCAAAGCTCTGGGTTCAGCGGCGGCTGCCGTTCATACCTGACCTCATACAGGGTGCCAGGTTTTGCACCGAAGATGAAATTATGCCCGGCAGTCGTCGTGCCGTCATAGTAGCGGACAAAGATTTCATGCAGGCCCGGAAGGACCGGCTGTTTACGGCTCCATTGATTGACCTCGTCCGGAACAGCTCGACCGTCGACGGCCATAACGCAGGCGATTTCGTCGTGGGAAATGAGCGACCCTTGCTTACAACTTCCAACAATCGTCGCCGGGCTCCAATGGGGCGGTTCCAACCCTTGTTGGACAAGTGCAGCCCTCCCGATTTCCATGCTTAGTTTCGAAAGCAGATCAACAATTGGTGTCGTTCCGTCACTCTTCACCATTGTTCCGAATGTCTGCCCGGTCTCGGTTGAGACAACCTTTGCCGCTATTATGATGCCATCGCCCGCGATGAAAATGCTTCCAGTTACGAGCGTCGTGGCGTTTAGAGACTGACCGAGACGCTTCGCGTCAGCCGGTGGGATTGGATTGAGGAGATCAACCCTTCGGCCGTCGAGCTGTCGCTGGATCGCCTCTCGATTGATTGCGGTCAGCGGGGCGAGAACAGAGATGTCATTGGCCAGCATGTTCGCGATCAATCGGCCTGCATTTGTGACTCCGAGCTGATTGTCGATATTGACGTCAGTGTGCAGGTCGAACACCGCCACGTGCGGGTTCGAAGTAGAATCGACCGGGGCAGAAAGGACGGCGGCCGGCAGAGCCAAAAGCATGCAAATGACCGTCTTCATAATGGGAAAGAAGGCTTCGAAGTCACCCGGTTTCCCGGGATTTGTTCGGCTCGGATTTCGACCTTCGACGCCCGACCCGCCGAAATCTGGTGCGACCAGAAGAAGCCGTCACCAACGAGGATGATTTGCCCCTCAACATCGGAGAGAACTATGACGTCCGTGCCCCCGCAGCGGATCTGCTGCCCACTGAATGTGACGACGACGCGATGGGCATCGCCATCCCGAATCTCAAGCCAAATTGGGTTGGACGCGGAAACATCTGCGTCTTTCGACAACTGAGTGTGCAGACCGCTCGCGTCCTGGACGATCGCGTGTAGCCGACCTGCGTATCGGCGCAGCAGTTCACGCAGGACCGGGCCGTCCCTGAGCGTGACAAAGGTGTCGTTGGCGGGCGGAGCGTGATGCCAGAGAATAAACCCCAGGATCAATCCACAGGCTGCTGCGGCGGCCAAGCCGCCCAGACGCCAGGATTGGTGTTGGACCGCGGGCGCTCTCTCTGTTTGTAGGCGTTTGATGACTCGGTCTGGAAACCGGTCCCAGTAGCCTTCCGAGTGGTTGGGCAGCTTTGCCACCTGACTAAGTTGTCTAAGGTCGAATTGCTTCACGGCGTCGTATCGGTCTCGCTCAGCAGATGAGCCAGCCTGCGGCGCGCAGCAAAAAGGCGCCATGACAGGGTTTTCTCTGGGCATCCAATCAGCGCGGCGGCCTCCGAATGCGTAAGACCGTCAAATGCTGTCAAGATCACGGCTGCCCGCTGCTTAGGAGGCAATTGGTCAAGCGCCTCCTGGATTGTTTCGCTGCGCGCATCGGACTGGGTTCCCTGAGGATCGGCTGCAGCCCATTCGCGGTCAGTCGAACTGCGGCGGTTCTCCTGCTTTCTCCAACGCAGGCACAAATTGAGGGCTATACGATAGAGCCAAGTTGAAAATTTGGCAGTTCCCCGATACGTGGCCAGGCTTCGATACGCGCGGATGAACGTTTCCTGAGCCAGATCCTCCGAGTCGCTGACAGAGCCGCTCATGCGGTAGGTAAGAGAATGAATCATGCGTTGATGCATCCGGATGAGCGCCGCGAAGGCGTCCCAATCGCCTTCCCTGCTACGAGCGACTAGGATCACTTCGTCATCGGTGACCATTCGGTTTAACTGATTAGAGGCAGGAATGGCCAAGATCCTTTGACTGGGGTCTTGATTCCATATTGGTGGATAATGTCCGAGCTGAGCCATGATTCAGGACTGGTGGACTAGCGAAAGCGGCTGGCTGATATCCCCCTGCAGGGCAATCCGCACCTTCTTGAAACGAAACCGGAATAGGCCGCTGATCTGGGATACGGGCCGCCTTCCGCGGACGCCTGGAAAAGAGGAAACACCCAGAACGTGCGCAATGTTTATAACCTATTGGCCCAGGGCATACAACGTGCCGTCAGCGCTGCCAAAATAGAGCACCCCGTCCTTGACCGATGGCGAGGACAGAATGGATCCGAGGGCAAACGCCTTCGTCTTTATGTCCACAATCACGTCGTCGAGGGTGTCGCCGGTCCAGACCACCGCGGCGTTGAACTTTCCGCCGGCGTCCAGGTACCGGGGGCCGCTGGCAATGGATCCGGGAACGCGGTATTCGCCCGCGTATTTCCGGGCATCCAGGTCCACCTCATGAAGCTTCCCGTCGAAGGTTCCAAAGAATGCGCGGTTGCCGACGATCGCGGGCGAGGAGAACGAAAAGGTGCCGTACGGCAGCGAATACAGCTCCGCGCCGCTCTTGGCGTCGAGCGCCTCGAATTTCAGGCTGTCCGACGTCGTGAAATAGACCACCCCGCCGAGTACGACGGGGGTTGCGATGACCCAGGAGCCGTTGTTCGAGAACACCCACCGCCGGTCGCCGGTCTTGGCATCGAGCGCGTAGACATTGGCGTCGCGGCAGCCGAAGACGACCAGCCCCTCGGCCACGGTTGCGGACCCGGGGATGCCCGTCATCAGGCGGGTCTTCGGGTCGTCGCCCGTCTTGAACTTCCATCTGAGCTCCCCCGTGGCGGAATCGAGGGCATAGAAGTACGAGTCAAAGCTGCCGATGTACACGATGCCGCCTGCGACGGCGGGCGATGCATGAACAACATTGTCCGTCTTGAACTTCCAGCGCAGGGCGCCGGTCGCGGCGTCGACGGCATAGACGAAGCCGTCCCCGCTCCCGAAATAGACGGTGCCGCCCTCCAGGACCGGCGACGACAGGAAGAAATCCCAGGGATCAGGCATCGCCTCGGTGGAGGGCGCCATGTAGTCTATGCCTTCGGAGGTGTGCCGCCTCTCCCCCAGCGTGGCAAACGCCCATTTCTGGGTGCCGGTGGCCGCGTCCACCGCATAGAGCTTCCCGTCAAGGCTGACCGCGTAGACGCTCCCTCCGCCAACCGCCGGAGAGGAGCCGACATTCCCATGGGCGTCGAACTTCCACCTCAGCTTCCCGGTGCCGGCGTCGACGGCATAGAGGAAGTTGTCCGAGCTGCCCACGTAGACCACGCCGTTGGCGACGACCGGGGACGACACGATGGCCTCCGCCGTCGTGAACGTCCATTTGACGGACAGGCTCTGCGGGGAGGGGGGAGGGTACACGCCCGCGTGCGCGGGATCGCCGCGGAACATGGAGCGCTCCTCGGCCCGAAGGCTCCCGCAGGAGATGGCAAGTGTTATGAGGCAGAGACAGGTGCGTGGGTACATGGAGGTTGGGATGTTCACCGACGGTCCTGCGGCGCGATCGAGCGTGCTGACTCAACGGGTCGCGGGCCTACGGCAGGATCTCATAGGCCTCCACGAGCGCCACGCCCGAACTTCCACCCACGCCGTCCACGACCACGGTATAAGAACCTGGGTCCAGCGTTATAAGCGCCGCGGCATCCCTGCTGTTAGCGCCGAACGGGAAGGCCCCGCACTGCGCGGTCGCGGCGACCAGGTCCGGAAGATTGGCGGCGCTGCCCCAGTTGTCATTAGAGCCGACAATGTTCTGATTCGCGTCATACACGGTGAGCTTCGGGTCGGAGACGGGGCTCGAGACGCCGAAGGCGGACAGCGAAGGGCCCGCCGCGCGGACGAGCAGGCGCTTGGGCTGGATGCCGGAAACAACCAAGCCGGCAATGAGCACGTCCTGCCCGCCGCCTACCCGTCCGCGCGTGGAAAGGTTGACCATCGTGGCCCGCGACCCGAAGCCTGGGAGCGTTGGGGAGGGTGGGATCGGAGCAATGTTCGCGCAGGCGAAGCGCAGCCCGCGGTTGAAGGACTCGGGCTTCGTGCTCGAGTGGCGTTCTCCCTCCACCTGGCGCGCGGCAAGGACGAGGCCCGGAATGCCCAGTCGGGGCACAGTCTGCGCGAAATTCAGGGTGGGAGCCATGATCCCCTGCGCATCCTCGGTCGCGAAGCTGACCCACACGCGTGCGTTGAGGCTTGCCCCGGACGCCGCGTAGGCCCGCGCCAGGCCGAGGACATATTGGTTGCGCCACCAGATTGCCGGGCTTGACGCCACGACGGCCTGGAACAGCCCCGGGTGCTGGAACACGGTGTAGAGGGCAAAGAGGCCGCCGAAGGAATTGCCCGTCAGGATCCGGAAGCTCGGATCCACGCGGTAGTTCCCCTCTATGAAGGGGATGAACTGGTTGGTTATGACCCCGATGAAATCCTCCGCATGGCCGGAGTTCAGGCCGAGCGGGTCGTAGGAGCTGTCAATCCCCGGCGTGAGGTCCCAGGCGCGCAGCGTGCTGACGTCGGGATTTGTCCCGCCATACGCTATCCCGACAACGATGAACTCGGGCATTGAGCCGTCGACCTGCTCGTTGCCCACGTTCATGGCGAGCAGTGGAAAATCCCAATAGCCGTCCGTCGCGTACACCACCGGATAATGCCTTGTCGGATACGTCGAGTAGGACGAGGGCAGGGAGACGTACAGGAGGTAGTTGCGCCCGTTGGCCGACCTCGGGAGCGTCTGGACCTCGGTATTGCCGAGCACGAACGGGCTTGCCGCCCGCGTGGCGGCGGGGCCGGACAGGAATGCGAGAATCGTCAGTGCGCCGACAGCCACGACCCGACAGCCGCGGGGCGTTCGGCTGTGTGGGAGGAATGGCGGACTGGGGCGCACGCGGGTGGGTGGGGAGGGCTCTTGGCCTGCCATAACCCGCATAACACCTCGCGCGATGAACCCCCTTCACGGTTCATGCTCTTGGGCCGTCCGGCAGGCCGATCCGCTTGAACCCGCAGCCCGCTTCTCGGAGACCCCGAGGTTCTTCGCCGCGGTCTCGCACAACCCCACGAAGATCTCCTCGGCCAGCGCAAGGCGCCGGCCCTTCCGGCAGGCAACGCTCCACTGGCGACGCGGCCTGCGCTGGCCAAGGGGCAGGGGGCTGGCGGGTATTGCGGCGCATTCTCTCAATGCTTCGAATGAGCGCGTTTCATGGACGGGCGGGCAGGGACCCCGTGGTCCGGCGCCAAGGAGGAACAGACCGCCTGATTCGGATGCCGGCAGGGAAGACGCGCCTCGGTGCCAGAACGAACGCGGTAGATGAAACCCATGGCCGGATTGTCATGGAAGATGCCGCCATCAGCCTCTTCCGGTTCAACGGCGATCTCCAAAACCGCGTCGATCCGTCCGGACTCACCTCATGATATTCCCCCACCAACAGATTGCAGAAGATTCGGATCGCCGATGCTTGCCCCGATCAATGTGGCCCGCTCCCCCGATGGCGATGCCAGCGTTGGCCACCGGGTCGGTGATCAAGCGGATTTGGCTGGAGTAGCATGTCCCAAGCGCCGGGAATGAACTCGTACGTACTCTTCTGTGCGCACCCGGGCGTCGGGACTATGCACGAACTGTTACCCAAATTCATTTCCCTTGGAAACCTCCCCCCGTTAACCCGGTCGCATACCCTTTATGTCTCTCGTGAGCGAAACCAAGTCCCGGCTGTTTATCCTGTTGTTCATCGCGCTGTTCTGCCCGGCCGGCCGCGCCGCAACCCAGGCGCCTGATCGGACGGAGTTTCCCGACAGCATCAAGGCGATCGCTGCGGCACCGGCGGGCGCCCTGCACGCGACGGTTGCCAGGGCGGCTCTTAGCACCGCGGAGAGTTCCGCGAGCATGACCTTCGAGGTGGCGCTGCGCATGCGCAACTTCGACGAGATGCAGGCGCGGATCGCACGCGGCGAACTGATCTCCGACTCGGAGAAGGCGGCGAGGTATTTTCCGCTGGCTGCGGACCACGAGAAGCTTGTCGGGTGGCTCACGGAGCAGGGGCTTGAGGTCACGCGAACCGACGGCAACCGCCTTGCGGTCTTTGGGCGTGGCACGGTCGACACGGTCGCCAGGGCGTTTCAGGTGACCTTCGCCCGCGTCGCCGTCGAGGGGGACCGTGAATACACTTCGGCCGTGACGGCGCCGAGCCTTCCGGCGGACGTCTCCCCGATAGTGCTGGGCATCCACGGGCTCCAGCCCCACATCAGGCGCCGGGTGCTTTCGACGCCCCGGGCGCTTCACCCGGACATCAACCTCAACGGCTATCTTCCCCAGCAGATCGCGGCCGCATACAATGCCACCGGCCTGAACGCGACCGGGGCGGGGCAGACCATCGCAATCTATGCGTTTGCATTCCCCAGCCAAGCCGACCTGACGACATTCTGGTCCGCGGCGGGGGTGACGACCCAGTCGGCAGGCAACATCCAGCATGTCAGCGTCGCGGGAGGGCCCGACAGCGCGCCAAGCGACAACTCGGCCGAGGAGGCGGCGCTGGACGTCGAATGGGCAAGCGCGCTGGCGCCGGGGGCGACGATACGGGTCTATGGCGCCAGCGAGACCGATCCCGCGGAGAACGACGAGATACTCCAGCAGGTGTACGCGGACATTCCGAGCCAGCCAAACATGCGCGTGCTCAGCATCAGCATCGGCGGCAACGAGCTGGACGTCCCGAAGGACTACCTGGTCATCGAGGCGCAGTACATGGCCAATCTTGCCAGCGCGGGAGTGACGGTGCTCTGCGCCTCGGGGGACAACGGCGCCGTCTCAGGGGGCGTTGTCCAGACCACCTATCCGACGTCGGACCCCGACGTGACCGGAGTCGGCGGAACATCGCTCGTGCTCAACTCGGACAACACCATAGGCAGCGAGACCGCGTGGTCGGGCAGCGGAGGGGGCATCAGCGTCGTCTTCAGCCGCCCGCCGTGGCAGGCGGGCACGGGCATCGGCACCGGCAGCACGGCGGGGAACATGAGGCTCGTGCCCGACGTCGCCGGGCCCGCCGACCCGGGCGAGGGGGCGATGGTGGTCTACAACAATAAGCCGTTGGTGATTGGCGGAACCAGCTGGTCCGCGCCCATGTGGTCCGCCTTTTGCGCGCTCATGAACCAGAAACGGGGCGCGCCGCTCGGGTTGCTCAACCCGAAGATCTACCCCCTGATGGGCACCTCGGCGCTGCGCGACATAACCTCGGGGGGCAACAGCACCTACAGCGCGGGGACGGGCTATGACCTTCTGACGGGCGTCGGGGTGCCCAATGTGTCGGCGCTGCTCGCCGCCATCCAGGGCTCGAGTCCGGCCGCCAATATTCCCGCCCAGCTGGGCGACAGGTTCGTTACCCTCGGGCAGGCGGCGACGTTCTTTGTCGTCGCCGAGGGCGCCCCTCCCTTCACCTACCAGTGGCAGCGGCTGCCGGACGGATCCACGGTCTGGGCCAACCTGGCGGACGACGGGACCTACAGCGGCTCCGCCACGTCGACCCTTGTTGTCGGCGGGACGACGTCCGCGATGAGCGGCGACCAGTTCCGGTGCGTCGTGAGCAACGGATCGGGCAGCGCCACAAGCGGCCCCGCCACCCTGACCGTGAGCGCGGTCGGCGTGACGACCCTGGCTGGATGGTCCGGGTCGGCGGGAAGCGCCAACGGCACCGGCTCGGCCGCGCGGTTCGCGTACCCGGGCGGCCTGCGCGCCGACGGAAGCGGGAACATCTACGTCTCGGATTCAGCCAACTACACAGTCCGCAAGGTGACCGCGTCGGGCGTGGTGACGACGGTTGCCGGCACGCCCGGGACAAGCGGCAGCACGGACGGCCCCGTGGCCACCGCCCTTTTTTCCGGAGTGGGGGGTGTTGCCTTCGATTCCGCGGGGAACCTCTACGTTGCGGATTCCGGCAATTACACGATACGCAAGATCTCCACGGCCGGGGTGGTGTCGACCCTGGCCGGCGTGGCGGGCATGCGCGCGGAGAGCGACGGCAGCGGCTCGCAGGCCCGGTTCTATGACCCTCAGAACCTTGCCGTGGACAGCGCGGGCAACATCTACGTGGCCGACGGACAAGGGGACGCCGTGCGCAAGATCACTCCCGCCGGCGTGGTAACCACGCTGGCCGGCACCGCCACGACTTCGGGCAGCGCCGACGGCACGGGTTCCGCCGCGCTGTTCAATGATCCGACCGGAATTGCCGTGGACGCGTCGGGCAACGTCTACGTCGCCGACCTCGGCAACGACACCGTGCGCAAGATCACTCCCGGAGGCGTCGTGACGACCGTTGCCGGGGCGCCGGGGACCGCGGGCCATGCCGACGGGACCGGGAGCGCGGCGAGCTTCGACGGCCCCGCGGGGGTCGGCGTGGACAATGCGGGCAACGTCTATGTCGCCGACGCGAGCAATGACACGATCCGCAAGATAGACCCGTCGGGCTTTGTGACCACCGTGGCAGGCCTTGCAGGCGATGCGGGCGGCGTCGACGGCCTGCCGGGCAACGCGCGGTTCAATACGCCGGGAGACGTCACCATCGATCCCACGGGCGTCATCTACGTCGCGGATGCGGGGAACCAGACCATCCGCCGGATCATTCCGGGCGCGGGCTCCATTCCGTTCTTCACCCAGCAGCCCACGGACGAGTACGCGTCCGTCGGGGGAAGCGCGACCTTCACGGTCACGGCCTCGGGCTCCGGCTCGCTCACCTACCAGTGGTACTTCAACGGCTCGGCAATCACCGGGGCGACCGGCCCGTCGTACACGGTCACGAATGCCCAGGCGTCCAATTCGGGCGCCTACACGGTGAAGATAACCAACACCAACGGCTCGGTCACGAGCAGCGCGGGGAACCTGTTCGTCAACACGGGCTCGTCGGCGGCGCGGCTGATCAACATCTCGACCCGCGCCCTGGTTGGAACCGGCGGGAACATTGTCATCCCCGGCTTCGTGATCGGCGGCAGCGGCACGGAGACGCTCCTGATACGCGCCGACGGCCCCAGCCTCACGGCGTTCGGCGTCTCCGGCGCCCTTGCCCAGCCGAGCCTCACCCTGACCGCGCAGTCGACGGGCGCCACCCTGGCCACGAACACCGGCTGGGGCACGAATTCAAACCCGGCCCAGATCGCGAGCATCGCGGCCCAGGTGGGAGCCTTTGCCTTTGCCTCCGGAAGCGCGGACTGCGCCGTGCTGGTCAACCTGCAGCCGGGCGCCTACACGGTGCAGGTCTCCGGCGTCGGAGGAACGACCGGCGTCGCGCTGGCCGAGATCTACGAGGTGTCCGCAACCGGCACCGCCCGGCTTGTCAACATCGCGACCCGCGCCCAGGTGGGGACCGGCGGGAACATCCTCATCCCGGGCTTCGTGATCGGCGGAACGGGCGTCGAGCAGCTGCTCGTCCGGGCCGACGGCCCGAGCCTCACGGGATTCGGCGTGGGCGGCGCGCTTGCCCGGCCGAGCCTCACCGTGACCGCCCAGTCGGACGGGCACACGATCGGCTCCAACACGGTCTGGGGCACGAATTCCAATCCCGCCCAGATAACGAGCGTCGGGGCGTCGGTCGGCGCCTTTCCCCTCGCGGCGGGCAGCGCCGACAGCGCCCTTGTTGTCAACCTGCCGCCGGGCGCATACACGATGCAGATCGCCGGGGTGGCCAGCACCACGGGTGTGGCGCTGGCGGAAGTCTACGAGGTTCCCTGAGCGCCCCGGAGGCCCATGAGCGAGGTCGATCTCAGCACCATCCGCGAGGCGCACGCGCGGATTCGCGAACGGGTGTGCTGGACGCCCGTGCTGACGAGCGCGCGCCTCGACGAGCTCACGGGCACCCGCCTCTTCTTCAAGTGCGAGAATTTCCAGGAGACAGGGTCCTTCAAGGCCCGGGGAGCCGTGAACGCGGTCCTCTCGCTCACCGACGCCGAGGCGGCGCGCGGGGTCGCGACCCATTCGTCCGGCAACCATGCGGCCGCGCTCGCGTGGGCGGCCGGGCTCAGGGGAATCCCCTCGTTTGTCGTCATGCCGAGCACGGCGAGCCGCATCAAGGTGGCCTCCGTGGAGCGTTACGGGGGACAGATCGTCTTCTGCGAGCCGACGCACAGGGCACGGGAGGAGGCCGCGGACAAGGTCGTCAGGGAGACGGGGGCCGTGCTGATCCACCCGTACAACGATCCGCGGGTAATCGCGGGCCAGGGCACCGCGGCGCTGGAATTCATGGGCGAGATCCCGGACCTTGATGCCATCGTCTGCCCGGTTGGGGGCGGCGGACTTCTCTCGGGCACGGCCATCGTGGCGAAGGGGCTGCGGCCCGCCATCAGGGTTTTCGGGGCCGAGCCCGAGGGCGCCGCGGATGCCAGGCTCTCGTTTGATTCCGGGAGGCGCCAGCCGGTGGAGAACCCATCGAGCATCGCCGAGGGCCTCCTCGCGTTTGTCGGGGACCTGACGTTCCCGGTGATCCGCCGGCTCGTGGACGGCATCGCCACCGTCTCCGACCAGGAGATCGCGGCCGCGGTGAGGCAGTTCCTCGAGGTGATGAAGATCGTGGTGGAGCCCTCCGGCGCCGTCGCATACGCGGCCGTGGCGGGAAGGAAGGCGGAGGGCGCGGTCGGGCGGGTGGGGATCATCCTGTCCGGCGGAAATCTGGACCTCGAGCGCACGGCCTGGCTGAAATAGCCGTTTTGGCTTAGCGTTCCGCTTGATGGAATTCGACATTGTCATAGCGGGGGGAGGGTTCGCGGGGGCCTATTGCGCGCGGGCCCTCGGGCGCGCGCTCGGGAGGGCCGAGGGTGAGCGTCGGGTCGCGCTTGTCGCCGAGCGAAACGTCCTCGTCTTCCAGCCGATGCTAGCGGAGGTTGCGGGCTCGTCGCTCTCGCCGGTCGACGTCGTCAATCCGCTTCGCCAGTTCTGCCGCGGCGTGAACGTGCTCCAGGGCACCATCCAGAAGATAGACTGGGCGTCGAAGACGATCGTTCTGGACGGGGGCCGGTTCACCCGGGACCACAGGGTCGGATTCGGGCACCTCGTGCTCGCGCTCGGGAACGTGACGGAGCTCGGCTCGGTCCCCGGGATGGCGGAATACGGCTGGCCGATGAAGAACGTCGCCGACGCCCTGCGGCTGCGCGCCGCCCTCATCAACCGCCTCGAGGAGGCGAACCTTGTGGAGGACCCAGGGACCCGGCAGCGCCTGCTGACCTTTGTCGTGGTCGGCGGCGGGTACACCGGCGTCGAGACCGCGGGCCAGGTGTTCGACTTCATCAGGCAGGCGCACCGCTTCTACGCAAACCTCAGGGACTCGGCGCCGCGGGTGGTGCTCGTGCACAGCCGGGCCGAGCTCCTGGGCGAGATAGGGCCCGAGCTAGGCGCGTATGCGCGCGGGGTGCTGGAAAAGAGGGGGATCGAGGTCAGGCTCAACTCGCGCGTGTCCGCCGTGACGGCCCGGAAAGTCATCCTGGCGGACGGGTCGGCGATCGAGGCCAACACGGTCGTCACGACCGTGGGCAACGCGCCAAACCCGGTTGTCACGGACCTTTGCCGCCAGGTCGGGATAGACGCCCCAAGGGGCCGGGTTCCGACGGACGCCGCCATGCGCGTGCCCGGCACGGAAGCCCTCTGGGCGGCCGGCGACGGCGCCGCGGTGCCGTGGGACGACCGGGGCCGGGCGAGGACGTCGCCGCAGACGGCCCAGTTCGCAACCAGGCAGGGGACGCTCCTCGGCAGGAACGTCTTCAGGGCGCTGCGGGGCGAGCAGCCGCGGCCGTTCCGCTACCGTTACATGGGGCAGCTCGCCACGGTGGGGGAGAGGGAGGCCGTGGCCGAAATCTTCGGTTTCCACTTCAAGGGCTTCGCGGCGTGGTGGATGTGGCGGACGATCTACCTCGCCAAGCTTCCCGGCACGATGCGCAAGCTGCGCGTGATGATCGACTGGACGTTCGACCTCGTCTTTCCCCGGGACATCAGCCAGCTCCTCCCGCCCCCCGAGGACGTCGTGAGGGCGATCCACCTGGAAAAGGGCGAGACGCTGTTCGCGCAGGGAACCTCCTGCCGCGGGTTCTTCTTCATCCGCCAGGGGGCTCTAACGCTGTCGACGCGCGGCCTTCCGGACCGGCAGGTCGGGGCGGGCGCCGTGATCGACCAGGCCGACCTCGATTCTTCCAACCTCTGGGAGGCGACGGGCACGGCGGCCGAGGCGTGCGACCTGGTGGTCTTCAGGGGCCGGCTGCTGGAGTACCTGCGGAGGGACCTGCGGCTGATGAAGAGGGAGTGACGCCCCTCATCTGTCCGCCGTCGCCTCCCGGAGGAGCGCCGCGATGTGCGGCGGCAGGTCGAGGCCAAGCGCGAGCTCCTGGGCCCGCGGGCTCATCTTGCGCCAGGTCTTCCTGAGGATGTCGACGAACTTCCCGCGTGGATATCCCGAGTGCTGCGCCGCGAAGGCCTCGATCTCGCTCTCGAGGAACACGAGCACGGCCGCGTCCTCGAGCGCCTGCGTCCCCGCGTTGGTCTTCAGCCCTGTCTTTGAGACCCATGTCGCCGCGTCGTCTGCACTTTCCCGGGGAATCCCCGCTTCCAGGAGCAGCTCGCGCGCCCGCTCGGCCTGCTTCACGTACAGCGACCGCCGCCATGCAAGGTACCCGGGCTTCCCTTCGGGGAACGAGCTGCGGGGAACACGCCATCTCTCAAGGTGCTGGCAGCGCGCCGCCAGGCGCAGGGTGTCGTCCGCGCCCGGGACGATGCGGACGATCCATTTCTCCATCCCGTCCGCATACGCCAGCTCCGCCGCGCGCCCGTCGGGCGCGCGGTTTGGGTCGGCCTCGTGTGCGGCGTCGATCAGGACCCGGGCTCGTGCGGCGGCGTCCATCCTATTTCCTTGCGCCCTCGATGATCCTGACCGCGGCCTCGGCGTCCTCTTCGGACACCTGGACCCTTATTCCGCCGGCCTGGCCGCGAAAGGTCACGGTGAGCTCGTCCGGCAGGTAGGGGTGGAGACCGCAGTCCTCGAGCAGGGAGCGGAGCACCAGGGCCTCGTCCGCGCTGGAGCATTCGGCGACCGTCTTCATGGTTCCGGCCGGCCGGCGCCTCAGTAGACGCGCTCCTCAAGGAGCGCGAACAGCTCGGCCTCGTTGATGCGCTTCTGCTGCATCGAGTCGCGTTCGCGCAGCGTGAACGTGCCGTCCTTCTCGATGGTCTCGAAGTCGATCGTGACGCACCAGGGCGTGCCGATCTCATCCTGGCGGCGGTAGCGCCGGCCGATGGCGCCGGACTCGTCATAGAACACGGCATACCTCCTCTGCAGCTTCTTGTGCAGGGCCGCGGCGCGCGCCACGAGCTCGGGCTTGTTCTTGAGGAGCGGGAACACCGCGACCTTGACCGGGGCGATCCGGGGGCTCAGGCGCAGCACGGTGCGCTTCTCGACGTTGCCCTTCTCGTCCTTCACGTCCTCCTCCGCATAGCCCGCGCAGAGCACCGCGAGGAAGATCCGGTCGACGCCGACGGCGGGCTCGATGACATGGGGGATGAACTTCTTCTTGGTGGCCTCGTCAAAGATGCCCTGCGAGACGCCGCTGAACTTCTCGTGCTGCTTCAGGTCGTAGTCGCCGCGCGCCGCGATGCCCCACAGCTCCTGCACGCCGAAGGGATACCTGAACATGATGTCGGTCGTGCCCCTCGAGTAGAACGCGAGCTTCTCCTTCGGGTGGTCGTACTCGGAGAGGTGGGACTCGGGCAGCCCGATCGAGAGCAGCCACGACTTGCACCAGTTGATCCATTCGCGGTGGCACTTGGCCCAGTCGGCGTCCTCGTGGATGAAGTACTCCATCTCCATCTGCTCAAATTCCCGGGAGCGGAATATGAAGTTCCTCGGCGTGATCTCGTTGCGGAATGATTTCCCGATCTGGGCGATTCCGAAGGGCAGCTTGACGCGGCCTGTGTCCACGACCCCCCTGAAGTCCGCGAACATCCCCTGCGCCGTCTCAGGGCGGAGGTATGCGACCGAGGAGCCGTCGGTCATGGCCCCGACATTCGTCTGGAACATCATGTTGAACGAGCGGGGGGCGGTGAGGCTCCCCGGCTCGCCCGTCGCGGGTGACGGGATGAGAGGGATCTCCTCGGGCTTGGCCTCCGTCATGTCGCGGGGACAAACGGGCTCCAGCTTCCCCTGGACGGCCTTCTTGCGCTTGAGGGACTCGGCGGCCTCCTGCAGGTCGTCGGCCGTGCGCTCGCTCTCAAGAGCGCTCACGTATCCGACCGTCCGGCCGTCCACCGCGACCGCCGCGAAGAACAGCTGGTCGGCGCGGTAGCGCTGCTTCGACGCCTTGCAGTCCACGAGGGGGTCCGTGAAGCCCGCGACGTGCCCGGATGCCTCCCAGACCTTCGCGTGCATGATGATCGAGGTCTCGATGCCGACGACGTCGTCCCGCCGGCGGACCATGTCGTCCCACCAGCAGTCGCGGATGTTCTTCTTTAGCTCGGCGCCCAGCGGACCGTAGTCGAAGAACCCGTTGATCCCGCCGTAGATCTCGGAGGACTGAAAAATGAACCCGCGGCGCTTGCACAGCGCGACGAGCGTTTCCATCGAGACTTCGGGGGAGGTTGGATCGGGCATGGCCGTCGATACATACCCGCCCCTACCGGGGCCGGTCAATTCCCACCTTGGCCCGGCCCACACCCGGCCGGGAATCGCGCAGGGCGGCCGTCGGGTCCCCCTCTCGGCGCTCCGTCGCGCCGGTCAATTCCCAGTCTCGTCGAGGCCCCTGTGCCTCAGCAGCGGGGCGATCTCCGGGTCGCCTCCCGTGAACTCGCGGAAGAGCGTCTTGGGCTCCGCCCTGTTGCCGTTCGAGAGGACCGTCGCGCGGAAATGGTCGCCATTGGCGCGCGTCAGGCCGCCGTTCTTCTGGAACCACTCTATGCTGTCGGCGACGAGCACGTCCGCCCAGATGTAGGCGTAGTAGCCCGCCGAGTAGCCTAGATAGAAGGCGTGCGAGAAATAGGCGCTCCTATACCGGGGCGGAACCGGCGCAAAGTCGGCGCCGTACTTCCTGAACGTGGCCTCCTCGAGCGCGGTCACGTCCGTGGGCACCTGGTCCGGCCTCAGCGTGTGCCACGCCTGGTCAAGCAGCGTCGCCTTGAGGTACTCGGTCGTCGCGAAGCCCTGGTTGAACTTCCTCGTGGAGAGCATCTTCTCGAGCAGCGCCGCCGGCATCGGCTCGCCGGTCTTGTAATGCTTCGCGTAATTCCTAACGACCTCGGGCCACGCGGCCCACATCTCGTTCACCTGCGAGGGGTACTCGACAAAGTCGCGCGGCACCGCCGTGCCCGCGAAGGTGGGGAATTCGACGTGCGAGAAGATCCCGTGCAGGCCGTGCCCGAACTCATGGAAGAGCGTGACGACCTCGTCGTAGGTCAGCAGCGTGGGCTCGCCCGGGGAGGGCTTCGGAATGTTGTGGTGGTTGGCCACGACCGGCTTGTCCCCGAAGAGCCCGGACTGGGAGACATACTCGTTCATCCAGGCCCCGCCCTGCTTTGACGGCCGCGCATAGAAGTCCTCGAGCAGGAGCGCGAGCGGCTGGCCGTCGGCGTCATAGACCTCGAAGACGCGCACATCCGGCTGGTAGACCGGGAGGTCGTGGCGCTCCTTGAACGTCAGGCCGTAGAGCCTGCTCGCCGCGAAGAACACCCCGTCCTGCAGGACCCTGTTGAGCTCGAAATACGGCTTCAGCTGCGATTCGTCGAACGCGTAGCGGGCCTTCCGGACCTTCTCCGAGTAGAAGTCCCAGTCCCAGGACGCCAGCCGGAAGCCGCCGTGCTCCTGGTCGATGACAGCCTGCATGTCCGCGGCCTCGCGCTTCGCCTTGGCCACGGCCGGGGGCACGAGCTGGGCCAGGAGCTTGTCGACCTCGCCGACGGTCAGCGCCATCTGGTTCTCGACCCGGTAGGCGGCGTGGCTCTCATAGCCCAGGAGCGCGGCCTGCTCGGCGCGCACCCGGGCGATGCGGGCGATGGTGGCCTGGTTGTCGAAGGCGCCGCCGCGGCTCCCTCGCGCGAGCGAGGCCTCCATGATCCGCTGCCGGAGCGCGCGGTTCTCGAGCGAGGCGAGCGAGGGCTGGCCCGTGGTGTTGTGCAGGGCGATGGCGTACGCCCCCGGCTTGTTCTCGGCCTTGGCCGCGGCTGCAAGGTCCGCGATCTCGGCATCCGAAAGTCCGGCAAGCTCGGTGCGGTCCCGGACTACGACGGACGACGCGTTCTTCTCGTTGAGGATGTTCTGGCTGCAGGCGCTCTGGAGGCTCGCCAGCTCGGCGTTCAGGGCCTTCATGCGGGTCTTGTCGGCCTCGGAGAGGAGCGCGCCGGCGCGGACAAAGTCCTGTTGGTAGCGCTCGAGCAGGCGCAGGGACTCGGGTTCCAGTCCCAGGGCCGAGCGCTGGTCATAGAGGGCCTTGACCCTGGCGAACAGCGCCGGGTTCAGGTAGATGGCGTCGTTGTGGGCGGACAGCTTCGGGGCCATGGCGCCGTCGATCCTCTCGATCTCGTCGTCCGTGTTGGCCTCCTTCAGGTTGGAGAACACGGCCGTGACCCGGGTGAGCAGCCGGCCGGTCCGCTCCATGGCGACGATCGTGTTGTCGAAGGTCGGCTTGTCCGGATTCGCGGCGATGGCCTCGACCTCCTTCAGCTGGTCCGACATCCCGCGTTCAAAGCCAGGCACGTAGTCCGAATCCTTGATCCGGTCGAACGGCGGCAGGTGGAACGCAAGGGGGCTTTCGGTGAAGAAGGGATTGTCCGGCATGGGCGTCTCGGGCTGCGGGGCACTTGAGGCCCATTTTGCCGCCAGCATCATAGCAAGGCATGCCAGCGTGGGGGTCAGGAGGTATTTGCGCATGGGTGCAGGAAACCCTAGCCGAGCAGGGAGGCAAGTCCGGCGGTCATCGCGCTCGGGACGACGTCATAGTGGTCGCGGCCGGGAAAACGCTCGGAAAGGAGGCGCAGGCCGTTGAAGGGCCGGTCGTTGAGCTGTTTCTCAAGAAGACCCAGGTCGGCGAGCATCGAGGGCGTGTCGTCCGCGCCGACACCCAGGTAGAGACGGCCCTTGAGGGCGGCCTGGCGGTCGCGCAGGCCCGAGACCAGGGCGAGGATGCTCCGATTGTCCCACCAGATCGACGGGGCGCTCGCCAGGGCCAGGTCAAAGAACGGGCGCGCCTGGAACAGCGCGTGGAGCACCAGGAGCGATCCGAGGGAATGCCCGGCAAGCACGCGCCCCGTCTCGCGCAGCGGATGGCGCCCCGCCAGTTCCGGCCAGAGCGTGCCCGAGAGGTAGTCGAGGAACCGGTCCGCGTGCCCGCTTCCCGGCTCGTCGGTCGAGGCGGTCGGGGTGTAGTCGCGCCCCCGGGAGTTCCCCGGCGCGCCGAACCCGGCGCCGTATCCCACGCCGACGACGACGACCGGCGGGATCCTGCCGGCGTCCCGCAGGGACCGGCTCGCCTGGACCGCCGGCTCGAACAGGAAGTCCCCGTCCATGAGGAGCACGGCCGGCAGCGGCTCCCGGGACGCGGAGGCCCCGGGTTCGTCGACGTAGATTGTGTAGTCGGTCCCGGTCTCCCGGGAATGCGAGATGAAGGCGGGCTTCGCGTCGGTGATCCTCGGCTTCATGCTGTTTTCACTCAGTCTCGAGGGCCTCCCTCTGGAGGCGCCGCGCGCGCCGGCTTGCGCCCTCGATGTCGGGGAGGAACCATGCGAGAAGGCCGATGAGCGGGAGATAGCCGCACACGTCGAACACGAACCCGATGCTCGTCAGGTCGGCGAGGCGGCCCAGGGCGGCGGACGCTATGCCGGCGCATCCGAAGGCAAGGCCGAAGAACAGCCCCGAGATCATGCCGACGCGCCCCGGGACGAGCTCCTGGGCGTACACGAGGATGGCGGAGAACGCGGAGGCGAGGATGAGCCCGATCAACACGGAGAGGGCGACCGTCGCCGTCAGCCCGACGTGCGGGAGGGCGATGGAGAACGGCGCGACGCCCAGGATCGATATCCAGATGACGTACTTCCGCCCAAACCGGTCGCCAAGGTGCCCGCCGAGGATCGTTCCGACCGCTATCGCGGCCAGGAAGACAAAGAGCAGGTATTGCGCCCCCTGGATGGTCATTCCGAACCGCTGGATGAGGTAGAACGTGTAGTAGTTCGTGAGGCTCACGAGGTAGAAGTATTTCGAGAAGATGAGGGCGATCAGCACCCCGAGGGCCAGCATGACGGTCCTCCGCGGAAGGGCGCTCGACGCGTGCGCGGCGGCGCGCTTCCCGAAGTGGGGAAGGTTGTGGCTGTACCAGCCGCCGACCTTGGCGAGAAGGACGATGCCCCCCAGGGCGAGGGCGGTGAACCAGATGATCGAGGACTGGCCGTTCGGCACTATGATCAGCGCCGCCAGGAGCGGCCCGATCGAGGAGCCGAGGTTGCCGCCCGTCTGGAACATCGACTGGGCCAGCCCGTAGCGGTGCCCGGCCGCCATGTGCGCAACGCGCGACGCCTCCGGATGGAAAACGGCCGACCCCATCCCGACCAGGACCGCCGAGAACAGGATCATGTGGTAGCTGCCCGCCCGCGAAAGGAACACGAGCCCCGCAAGCGTCATGGCCATCCCTGCCGCGAGCGAGTAGGGCTTGGGATGCCTGTCGGTGTACCGGCCGACCACAGGCTGGAGAACCGACGCCGCCAGCTGGAAGCTCAGGGTGATTAACCCGATCTGCGTGAACGTCAGGCCAAAGGACGCCTTGAGTACCGGGTAGATGGACGGAAGGAGCGCCTGGAGCGTGTCGTTGATCATGTGCGACGCGCTCAGGGCGATCAGGATCCCGACGACGGTCTTGCGACTGCCGACGGGTTCCGCCGCTGCGGGATTCTGGTCGCTTTGCACCGGACGTTGGTATCCGGGATCGGGCGATCTGCAATCCAGACGTTGCGATTACGGGGCCGGCCCGTCGCGGTGGGCCACGGGGGGCCGCGTGAGGCCGCAGCGCCTTGCGAATCGGGCCGATTCCGCGCGGGACCGCAGGCCCAGCTTGCGCATGATGTTGAAGCGGTGCTTCTCGACCGTCCCGGGCGAAAGCTTGAGCTGGGCCGCGATCTCGGCGTCCGACAGGGGCTCGCCGACCAGGCTAAGGATCATCTGCTCCCGGTCCGTCAGGACCTTGTCATAGGCGATCGGGTTGCGGATGTGCGCCCTGCGCGCCTCCGCGAAGGGCCTCGGGAAGTAGGTCGAGCCGCGCTCGATGGCCGTGATCGCGAGGCTCAGCTCCGACACCGTGTTCGTGGACTTGTCGATGAAACCCTGGACGTCGGCATGCTCGATCCTGCAGAGCATGTACTCGTCGAAATACGAGGATATCACGAGCGTCCTGAGGAGGGCCCTTTTTCGGCGCAGGGAGCGAAGAACCTCGAAACCGTCCATGTCGGGAAGGTGGATGTCGAGGATGAGCAGGTCGGGGAGCACGGCGGGCACGACCTGCAGCGCCTCGCGCCCGCTTCCCGCCTCGCCCACCACCTCGTGGCCGAGGTCCGCCGCGCACACCTTGCGCAGGACGTCCCGGAAGAGGCGCTCGTCTTCGACAATGGCGATCTTCATCGGGCCCGGAATCTTGCGGCGGAGCGCCGGAAAGGGAAGCGTTCATGCTACCGGAAAACCGGTATTCCTCCGCCCCTCTAGTAGGTGTAGAACATCTCCTGGAGCGCCGTCCTGTCCCGCGTCTGCATGAGCCCGAGCATCAGGAGTATCCGCGCCTTCTGGGGATTGAGCTCGTCGGCGGCGATGAACCCGAGCCGGTCGTCGTCCACCTCTATGTTGCGCTCGACGATGCCTCCGCCGGTCCGCGTGCTGCGAACCACGGCCAGGCCCGCCCTCGAGGCCGCGGCCGCCGCCGCAAGGGCCCCGGAGCCCAGGTTGCCGTTGCCCACGCCGGCCACCACGAGGCCGCGGGCGCCCCCGCGGACGGCGGCGTCGATCAGCCCCCTTCCCATCCCCGCGTGCGCGTAGAGGATGTCGACGCGGGGCATGGCCCCGGTCCGGGGTATCAGGAAATCGCTCCCAAGCGTATGGCGCCTGACCGGGGCGCCGTAGAAGTGGATCCTTCCGGAGCTGACGAGGCCCGCGAGGCCGCGGTGGGTGCTCTTGAAGGTCCCGACCTGCGTCGTGTTGGTCTTCGCCACCTCGCGGGCGAAGTGGATGTCGTCGTTGGCGACGACGAGCACGCCCCGGCCCCCGGCGTCGGGATGCGCGGCCGTGGCGACCGCGTTGTAGAGGTTCATGGGGCCGTCCGCGCTCATCGCCGAGGCGGGCCGCATCGCGCCGACCAGCACCACCGGCTTCGAGCTCTTCACAACCAGGTTCAGGAAATACGCCGTCTCCTCCATCGTGTCGGTCCCGTGCGTGATGACGACGCCGGCCACGCCGGGGTGGTCGAGCGCCGCCTGGGTCCTGCGGGCCAGGGCCCGCCAGACCGCCTCGCCCATGTCCTGGCTGCCGATGCTGGCGACGTGCGCCGCGTCGAGCCTGGCGAGCAGCTCGATTCCCGGCGCGGCGGCGATCAGGGATTCGATCGAGACCGTCGCCGACCGGTAGCCGCGGCCCGGGCGGGGCGCCTGCGTACCCGCGATCGTCCCGCCTGTCGCAAGGACGGCGACATGCGGCAGGTCGGGGGCGCGCGAAGGGGCCATGGACAGCCATAATGGACGGCGCCGGGCCGGTGTCTAGCCGCCTGCGGCTTGACCAATCGGGGCGTTTGGGCCGTGTTGCACAGGGATGGCCCCATCGCTCCTCGTCCTTGCCGCCGGAATGGGCTCCCGCTACGGCGGGCTCAAGCAGATCGACCCGGTTGGGCCGTCCGGCGAGACCATGCTCGACTATGCGGTCTTCGACGCGATCCGGGCCGGCTTCGGGCGGGTGGTGTTTGTCGTCCGGCGGGAGCTTGAGGAGGCGTTCCGGGCGTCCGTCACCGAGAAGTACGCGGACAGGATCGCCGTGGAACTGGCCTTCCAGTCGGCGGACGACCTTCCGCAGGGAATCGCCGCCGCGGCCGGCCGCGAGAAGCCCTGGGGAACGGCCCACGCGGTCTGGTGCGCCCGCTTCGCGATGACCGGACCGTTCGCGGCGATCAACGCGGATGACTTCTACGGAGCAGGCTCGTTCGTCCGCCTCGCCGCGTTCCTGGGGAAGGCGCAGGGCGCCCGGTTCGCAATGGTGGGATTCCGCCTCGCCAACACGCTCTCCGAGAACGGGACGGTGTCCCGCGGCGTGTGCAGGGAGGAGGCCGGCCGGCTTGCCGCCATCACGGAGGAGAAGGCGATCGCGAGGACCGACGTGGGCCGCGGGGGCCGCTTCACCGGCGATGAGGTCGTCTCGATGAACTTTTGGGGCTTCACGCCCGCCGTCTTTGACGGCCTCGGGGAGGGATTGCGCGCATTCCTCGCGGCGAGGGGATCCGATCCGGAGGCGGAGTACTACCTTCCCGCGGCCATTTCCGAGCTCATTTCGAAGGGCGCGGCGTCCGTGGAGATCCTTCCCGGCGAGGACGAATGGTTCGGCATCACGTACAGGGAGGACAGGCAGCGGGTGTCGGCGGCGATAAGGGCGCTCGTCGCAAAGGGCGCGTACCCTGCGCGGCTATTCCCCTGAGCGGCCGCTAGACGGCGTCCCGCGCCAGCAGGCGCCGCACGCCCTCGATCGGCGGCTCGGTGACCGTGGAAAGGGGGAAGGGGGCCCTTGAGGAGAGTGCCTGGAACGCGAAGGGGTGGTTGAGGACGTGCCCGCTTACCCCCGCGCGAAACGAGTCGGGCCGTTTTCCAGGGAACAGCTTCTCCGTCACCGAAACGGCGAGGGCCAGGAGCTGCCCGACCGAGGCGCAGACGGCCTCGCCCGCCGCCGGATCCCCATCGGAAGCAAGGCGGAGCACCTCGGGGGCCAGGGCTGCGACTCCGTTGTTGGTCGCTGGATCCCCGTAGAAATAGGCCGAGACGGCGGCTGCGCTCGCGTGCCCGGTCCTCCCGCGGACGAGGGCGCCGAGGCCGGACGGGGGCGCCCATCCCTGCAGCTCGAGAAGGGCCCGCGCGATCGCGCGCCGGCCGATGTCGTAGCCGCTTCCCTCGTCGCCAAACCGCCATCCGGTCCCCCCAGCATAGTGGACGGCGCCGTCCGGGGTCCGCGCGGCCACGAACGATCCCGTTCCCGCGTGGAGGACAAGGCCCGGCTCCCCTTTCGTCGCCAGCTCGAGGACGGGAACGGAGTCGTCGACGGTCGCAATGCGCCCGAAGCCGGCCAGTCCGGCACCGAACTCCCTCCAGAAGGCCCGGCTCCCGGCCATGCAGAGCAGCGTGGTGGAGACGACGGCCTCCTTGTGCCCCGCCCGAACGGCCTCCAGCACCTCGGAGGCGATCTCCCGGGCATGGACCACGCCGACAAGGCTGGGGCTGCACCCGGGGCCGGTGTGCCTCGCCGCGACGGCCCCGGCCGGGTCCACGAGGATGCCCTCCGTCTTTGTTCCGCCGCCGTCCACGCCTATCTTCCAGGGCATCGGGCGGGGCTGCTCAGGCGAGCTGGCGGCTCAGCCGGCCCTTGTAGCGCAGGGCGAGCTCCCGGTTGTGCTCGACGGCCCCGGGCGAGTTCTGGCTGCGGAGGATGGGAGGCGGATGGCCGTTCGACCCGAGCCATTCCACGACGGACAGCATCAGCCAGTTGAGGACCGAGCAGCCGATGAGCGTCGAGGTGGGGCCCGCGCTGATCCCGTCGCCGACCTCGACGATGGCGTCGCCCGGGACGCCGCCGTTGTCGAGGACGTGGTCGGCGACCTCGAAGAGCCTCTTTCCGGAAGGATGCTGGGAGGGCGTGGCCCTCGACATGGCCAGGCACGTCAGGGCCGCGACCGTGAGGCCCTTGGCCTTTGCGTACAGGGCCACGTCGACGGGCGATGCGTTCTTGCCGGAGTTCGAGATGACGATGACGGTCTCCCCGGCAATCAGCTGGTACTGCCTGTCATAGCGCGCGGCCAGCCTCTCGCCGTATCCCGGCAGGTTCTCCACGAATCCCCCCGTGGGGTCGATGATCCCGGTCACGCAGACGAGGCCGCCGGCGCGGCCGATGATTTCGCGCGAGATGAGCTCGCTGTGGCCGCTCCCGAAGGTGTGGACGACCCCGCCCCGGGCGATCGACTGCCCGATTATCGGCGAAAGTTGCGCGATCACGGGCCGGTTGGCCTCGCGGGCGCGCTCGAGCAGCCTGCCCGAGCGCTCATAGTAGGTGTCTGCGAACGATGACATAAGGTTGGTCTCCCGATCCGCCTAGGCCGCGGCCTCCCACCGCCCGTAGATCCCGCAGGGAAGCACCTTGCCGTCGCGCTGCACGGGAAGGCCGACCTCGCCGGCGGAGATGCCCCCCGGGGCGTCTCGCAGCAGCTGGGAAAGCAGGTTCGCGACGACGGTGGGAGAGAGCCGGGCGGTGTAGGCGTTGATGAGGAAGAACAGCGGGCGGTCCGTGAGGAGAGCCCGGCATTCCTGGAGGAGCTCCCAGAGGTGGTCCTCAAGGCGCCAGAGCTCGCCGGTGCTTCCCCGCCCGAAGGTCGGGGGATCCATGATGACCGCGTCGTAGCGGCGGCCGCGCTTGACCTCGCGCCGGACAAACTTGAGGCAGTCGTCGGCGATGTAGCGGATGGGCTTGTCCGCGAGCCCGCTCAGGGCGGCGTTCTCCTTGCACCATTTCACCATGCCCTCGGCGGCGTCGACGTGGCATACCGCCGCCCCCGCGGCGGCGGCCGCGCATGTCGCGGCCCCGGTGTAGCCGAAGAGGTTGAGGACGCTCACGGCCCGGCCCGCGCCCTTGATCGTCGAGTGGATCCAGTCCCAGTTGACCGCCTGCTCGGGGAACAGCCCGGTGTGCTTGAACGAGGTGGGGCGGATCTTGAAGGCCAGGCCGAGGGCGTCGTACCGGATCTCCCAGTGCTCAGGCAGGGGCCTCCTGAATTCCCAGCGGCCCCCTCCCGCCTCGCTCCGGTGGTAGAACCCGTCCCAGTGCTCCCAGCGCGCGCCGGGCTCCGTCCCCTGCCGGGGCCAGAGGACCTGGGGGTCCGGGCGCACGAGGGTGTACGGGCCCCATCGCTCCTGCTTCATTCCATCGCCGCAGTCGATGAGCTGGTAGTCGCGCCATCGGTCGGCTACAAGGAGCGGCGGTCTATGCACGGCGGTGGACATCGGGTCGGGTTCGCCCTGAGGCAATCGCCGGCCGTCCCGCATGTAAAGACGCGAGCGGCGCCTGCCGGGATCCAGTATATTTTCAGAAATACGAACTCGGCATTTGACTGCGTGTCGCAGAAACACTGCGCTCTCGCCTTTTCCCGGCGCCGGTAGCGCAAACTGAAGCCCGCAAACAACACCATGTTATCCTCCATCCTCACACGCTTGGGCATGTGCGCAGCCCTGTCCTGCGCGCTTCGGCTCCCCGCCGACGTCGTCGAGACCACGAACGGAGCCCGGCTCGTCGGAAAGATAATATCGATCAAGAACGAGGTGGTCACCCTGAACACCGACTATGCCGGCGAGATCAAGGTGAAGCAGGGCCAGGTTGCGTCGATAGCCACCGATAACCCTGTGGCCGTGAAGCTTGCGGACGGCTCGATCGTCGTGGGCGTCATTTCGGCGCCGGAGGCGAACAGGCAGAGAATCACCGGCCCGAAAAGGTCGGTCGACTTCATCCTGAAGAGCATCAGGTCCTCGTGGGCGGCCGGCGAGGAGGATCCCGACGTGGACGCGAGGCGCCGCAAGTGGAGCTATGCGGCGTCCGCGGACATAAACGGCCGCAGCGGCACCCACAACCAGCTGACCACGGCCTACAGCTACCGCTCCAAGCTGACCGGCCCGGATGACACATTCCAATACTACACGAACTACTCGCGGCAGGAGACCAACGGCCAGGTGTCCGCCGACCAGTTCAAGGCGGGCGTGGACTACGCGGACACCATCAACGACGGAAAGACGTGGTACGTGCGGGACGAGGGCGGCTTCGACCGCGTGAACGACATCTCCCTCTACGACATCGCGGCCGGCGGGCTGGGCTACGATCTCATCAAGGACAAGAACCAGACCCTCAACGCCCGCCTGGGCCTGTCGTACCGCTACGACAGGTACACGTCGCCGAATTCGCCCTCCCTGAGCTCCGCCGGCGTCGACACGGGGCTGGCGTATTCCGTCAAGATCGGGAAGGCCCGGCTGGCCGACAAGCTTTCGTTTCTCCCCACGTTCCAGAATTTCGACAACTACATCATCAACCACGAGTTCTCCTTCGAGGTCCCGCTCACCAAGTCCCTGTGGAAGCTGGGCACGGGCGTGGCCAACACGTACTTCAGCAAGCCGGCCGGCGGGACCGACAGGCTCGACACCCTCTACTTCACGCGGCTGGTGCTGACGTGGGGCAGGACACAGTAGCGGCCGGTCAGGTCCCGTAGAGCCGGTCGCCGAAGTCGCCCAGGCCGGGCAGGATGTACTTGCGATCGTTGAGCGCCCGGTCGAGCACGCCGACGTGGACCGAGGCGTCGGGGTGGTGCCTGGTGACCTCCGCGACGCCCTCCGGGGCCGCTATGATGCAAACGAGGCGGGGCGCCACCGCCCCGTTCCGCTTCACGACATCGATCGCCTGCGTCGCCGAGCCCCCGGTCGCGAGCATCGGGTCGACGACAAAGACGCGCCGGCCTTCCAGCGGCGGCAGCTTGCAGTAGTAGCTGCGCGCGACGGCCGTGACGTGGTCGCGCTCGAGGCCCACGTACCCCACGCTCACCTCGGGAAAGACGTCCAGGAAGGGCTGCACCATCGAGACGCCGGCGCGCAGGATCGCGACCACGACGATGGGCTGGCGGGTCAGCACGTGGCCGGTGGTGCCCTCAAGGGGCGTGTCGATCGGCTTCTCCTCGGTCGCGAGGTCGCGCGTCGCGTCGATCGCGAGCATCAGTGTCAGCTGGTAGGCCAGGGTCCGGAAGGTCGCAGGCCTCGTCGTCTTGTCACGCAGGTGCGTGAGGATGTGGTCGGCCAGGGGATGTTCGAGCACGCGGAGCATGGCGGATCAGAGCAGGTCCCTCTGAACCTTTCTCTCGAGGTGATCCTCGAACTCCCTGCGAAGGGCCTTCTCCTTGCCCCGCAGCCCGGGCATGAGGGGGAGCCAGTTGTAGACCTCCTCGCGCAGGTGCCGCGGCATCGCCGGCGGTATCTCCCGGACGCGGTCGAATGCCCGGACAATAGCGGCCGCGATGTCGTCGCACATCCGCTGCGCGTCGGCCGAGCTGTGCTGGCCGGCGAGGCGGGTCACCTCGTCGATTCTGCGGTGGCGCTTCTTCAGGATCGTCTTGTAGGCGCCAAGGCCGTCCAGCACGATGATCGCCGTGCGCGGGTAGTAGTTGGCCATCGGGTTCCACTGCGACGACCGGCTGCCCGCCCCGCGGCGGTCGCTGCGCAGGATCACCGACGGGATGTCCGCGAACTTCGCGATCATGAACTCCGCCAGGGTCCCGCTGTCGAGGTCGGGCCCGTCGAAGCTGAAGAGCGCCAGGTCGCACCCGACGAGCGAGCGGATGTGGTGGTCCCGGATCGTGCGCGGGGTCGTCCCGCGGGGGTCGAAGTCCTGGGGAAGGGCGCACAGGTACCTCCCGTGCGACTTCTCGTAGATGGCCTCGGCGAGATACGCGTTCCCGATGAGGTGCTTGAGGTTGAAGATCTCGCCCGCAAAGAAGACGTCTAGGCTGCGCTGTTTTTTCTTCATTTGCGCGTTGGGCTCACACTAAGCCGCGAAGCGCTCATCCGGACAATGCAATTCATTCAGGCGCCGCGCCTCACGGCCTGAGCTCAAGCGTGTGCTCCGCGGGCCCTGGTAGGAACGGCGCCGGGTCGCCGCGGACCCAGGACTCGTGGCCCGCCCGGAAATACGGCGAGAGGGGATTGGAGCACTGGCCTCCCGGCATGTTGAAGATGCCGGCGTCCTCGTGGCCGGGCGACACGACAAAGCGCTCGCTGGCGCCGAAGGAGGGGTGCTGGACCCGCGGCATGTTCGAGTCCCCAGGAAGGGGGTCCGCAGGCATTGCGAGCCACGCGGCGGCCCAGCGGGGAAGAAACCGCGCGAACGGGTGCTCTATCCTCGCCGTGTTGAACGCGCCCCACGTGGCCGTCCTGGGGTCGTCGCCGCCCTTCTCATATGAGCGGGACACGTCGTCCGCGGCCGCGACCAGCAGGTCGTCCCACGTTCCATACGGGGCGTCCAGCAGGCGGGTCGGCCTGGCCTTAAGGATCGTCTCGAGCGATTGCTCGTAGTTGAACCGGGTCCATGTGAAGTCGGGGTCCCGTTCGAGGCACGGCGCAAAGATCGGATCGAGGACCCTCCTCGCGACCGCGAGGCGGAACTCGCGCACGACCCGGTAGCTGGCCGAGCCGGCGTCTGCCCGGCCCTCCCACTTCTGGACGGCCTGGAGAAGCGCGGCGCGCGACGGCTTCCCGGCGACGGCCGGCGGGCGGAGCGTGTCGACCAGCAGGGTGCGCCATCCCCCGAGCAGGAGGGCCCGGTCGTCCAGCTGCACGGAAAGCAGGTCCCTGGGCCCGACCGGCCCGTCGGCGCGCGCCAGGTCGCCGAGGTCGTCGCGGATCTGGCGGGCCCGGGCGGCCATGTCGTAGCCCGCGTCCCCGAGCGCCTCCAGCGCCTTCCCGCCGAGCGTCCTGTTGTTGGCCGTCCAGATGAGCCCGTCCGGCGGCGAGACGACCGAGGGGACGTCGCCGGACGCGAGGTACCCCTCCCAGCGCCGGTCCCCGAACGCCCAGTCGACGGGAAGGCGGCCGTCGTATCCGACCCGCTTCGGCAGGAGTCCCGCCACGGTCCAGGCGATCTGGCCGGCCGAGTCGGCGACAACGAAGTTCTGGGCCGGAATCCCCACGTGGTGGGCTATCCCGACGGCCTCTGCGACGCCCGCCGCGTCCTCGAGATCCATGATGTCGAGGTTGGTGGCCGCCGGATCGTCCTCCGTCCAGTGGAACACGAGCTGCCTGCCGTCGGTTGTCTCGCCCACGACGGGCCCCCAGACGGTCCACAGGAAGTTCATCGAGACGGGCTTGGATCCCCTCACGGCCACGGTCTCGGTCCGCTTGTCATAGGGCAGGAGGCCCGCCGCCTTCGGCCCGTGGTACAGGTCCGGGGAGATGCTCGGGTTCACCTCCACGATGTCGCCCGTGCCGGCGTTCGAGTTCGTGAAGCCCCACGCGATCCTTCCCGTGCTTCCCGCGACCAGCATCGGCGCGCCGGGCAGCGTCACGCCGGTCTCGGCGTGGCCGGGCCACCTCAGGGACATGCGGTACCAGGTGTTCGGAACGCCAAGGTGGAGGTGCATGTCGTTCGCCACGAGCGCGGCGCCGCCCGCCCGCGCGCCGGCCACGGCGAAGCTGTTCGAACCGGGCGTCTCCCGGTCGCCCCAGGGAGCCCCTTTCGGGGCGCCGGCGTCCGCCGTCCCCGCGTCCGCCGGGGCTCCCCGCCCGCGCATGTTCACCTCGGAGGCCGGAGGAATCGGCGCCGCGGCGAGCAGGCTTCCGTCGAGCGCGGCGTCCTGCGGCGTCGACAGGGGCGCGAAGAAGGCGAGCGAGGCGGGCCCAAGCTCGCCGCGGACGGCCGCGAGCGAGCGGTGGTAGCGGCCCGTGGCCTCCTGGAGGTCGAGGGTCATGGCGTAGGTGATGAGGATGCTGTCCTCGGGCTCCCATGGCCGCGGCTCCGTCCGCAGGACCGCGTACTCCCACGGCTTCGGGCCGAGCGCCCGCAGCCCCGCGTTCACGCCGTCCGCGTAGGCGCCGATGAGCGCGCGCCTCGCGGGGCTCTCCCGCTCGAGGACCTCCCTGGCGATCCGCCGGAACCCGTGCATCCTCGCCTCCCTGTCCAGAGGCAGCGCGGCCCTGCCGAAAAGCTCCGAAAGCTCGCCCGCGCCCCTGCGCCGCAGGACGTCCATCTGGAAGAACCGATCCTGCGCCTGCACCCAGCCCGTCGCCCGCGCGACGTCGACCCGGCTCGCGCCGGTCACCGTCGGAACGCCGAGGGCGTCGCGGGTGACCCTCACCGGCGACGCCAGGCCGCGCAGCTCCGAGGCCCCGTCGAGCATGGGAAGGCAAGCGCTGATCCGGCTGTGGAGCCAGAGGCCCGCGACCGCCGCCCCGGCGGCCGCGACGGCGCACAGGAGCCCGAGGGCGGCGAGGAGCCCCTTGGCTGCGGAGCGGGCCGTCATGGGAGGCCGAGGACCTCTAGTATCCGTGTAACTGATATATCAGGCGCCTGCGCCGCGTCCAGGGTGAGCGCATCCACCGGCTCCTCGAGGGCGTCGAACTGCGACGCCAGCAGGTTCTCCGTCATGAAATGGCCGCTGCGCGCGCGAAGGCGCCCCTCGATGAGGGCGGGGCCGCCCCTCAGATGGACGAACCGGACATTGGCCGGGTCGGGCGCGAGCGCGAGGCGGTACGCGAGCTTCAGCGCGGAGCAGGCGACGACTGCCTTGGCGCCCCGGCTGGCGCATGTCGCGGCGGCCTCGCGGACGGCGGCGAGCCATGGCGCCCGGTCGGAGTCGTCGAGCGGGACGCCCGAGGACATCTTGGCGATGTTCCCCGCGGGGTGCAGCGAGTCGGCCTCGAGGAATTCCCAGCGAAGGGAGTTTGCGAGGGCGCTCCCTACGGTCGTCTTCCCGCATCCCGAGACCCCCATCACGACGATCACCGACACCGGGTGGGATTCCCACGACCGGGTGGCGCCCAGCAGGCGGCCCTCGTCGATATCCAGGAGCTCGCAGAAGGTCTGCGGGTTCGCCTGGCCCAGCCCGTACTCCGAGATGCGCTGGCGCAGCACCTCGCTCCGGTCGTCGCGCCACCCGATCTTCGTCATGAAGCGGTTCCAGATCAGGCAGTCCTCGTCGCTCCTCGGGATGCCGCGGGCGTGCGCCCACGCGAGCACCTCCTCGTCGCAGCCCCCCTGGAGCGCGCGGGCCCGCACCTCCCCGTAGGCGACGCCCAGGAAGCGGCAGCACCGCGAGTCGAAGAGCGCCGGCCCCGCCTCCCCGAGGTTCGGCTGGTACTCGGGTGGAAGCGCCCCCCGGGCGTTCAGGCGGATCTTGTCGAGCATCCGGCCGAAGACGACGATGCGGCCGACCTTGGCATGGGGGCTTCTCAGACCGGCGACGCGTGGCATGGGCTTGGTTTGGTTCCTCCTCAGTCCCGAAGGACGTACACCGCCGTGCAGAGCGCTGCAAAGACAATGGTCGGGGCGATCACCCAAAGTGGGTTCACCGGCACGTGGTAGCGGTCGAACAGCCAGACGACCGCGATGCTCTTTGCAACGATCACCACCCAGCAGACCGCAAAGAGCCGCTCCACCCCGGGGTTCCTCGGCGCCCTTGCGCGGACCCTGACGTCGCGCACGAAACCCTTCTCATAGTCCGCGGAGGCGCGGCGGTTGATGAGTCTGACGAGATCGGCAAACATGGCTGGGATCCTCGCCGGAATGTGCGCTAGGGGCGGGCCCGTTTCAAACCGCGGTACCCCGTTTCGCGGGCGCGGCCGTCGGGGGAGCGCGCCCGGTGAGCTCGGCGAGCTCGGCAAGGTAGGCGGCGGTGCCCCCCGAGCCGAGGCGCTCGATGTCCCCCTCGGCGAGCCTCCAGCGCCAGTTTCCCTCCGGCTTGCCCGGCGAGTTGAGGCGGGCCTCCGAGCCGAGGCTCAGGAGGTCCTGCATGGGGATGACCGCCATCCTGCTCACGGCCGAATAGGCCGAGCGTATGAAGTCCCAGCCCGCCTCGCGCCCGTCGACGCGCAGGTAGCGCCGCACATGGTCGCGGGTGGCCTCGCCGGAGGTCGAATACCACCCCAGCGTGGTGTCGTTGTCGTGGGTGCCGGGATAGACGACCCCGTTGCGCCTCAGGTTGTGGGGCAGGTACGGGTTCTCGGCGTCGCCGCCGAAGGCGAACTGCAGGACCGCCATCCCGGGAAGCCCGGTGTCCCTGAGGAGCTCCTCGACGGAGGGGGTCTGCAGGCCGAGGTCCTCCGCGATGATCCTCGCGCCGGGGAACGCCGCCCTCACCGAGCGGAAGAAGTCCAGGCCCGGGCCCCGGCGCCATTCACCCGTCTTCGCGTTCTTTGCCGGAAGGGGAATCCTCCAGTATGAGTCGAACCCGCGGAAGTGGTCGATGCGGACAAGATCGCACAGGTCGAACGAGGCGCGCAGGCGCTCCTTCCACCATGCATAGCCGTCCGCCGCGTGGACGTCCCACCTGTAGAGGGGATTGCCCCAGAGCTGGCCGTCCGCGGAGAAATAGTCGGGAGGCACGCCGGCCACCGCGACGGGCCGCCCGTCGCCGCCGAGCTCGAAGAGCTCGGGGCGGGCCCACGCGTCCGCCGAGTCCGCCGCGACGAATATGGGAATGTCGCCGATGATGCCGATCCCGCGCCGCCTGGCCTCGGCCCTTGTCCGGCGCCACTGGGAGAAGAACGCGTACTGGTAGAACTGGTGGGCGCACGTCTCGTCCCGAAGCTTCGCGCGAAGGGAGGCCTGCACCTGCGAATGCGAGCGCGCGGCCGCCGGCCACTCCCACCAGGCGCGGCCGCCGAAATGGTCCTTTAGCGCGCGGAAGAGGGCGTAGGGCTCAAGCCACGACTCATGGGCCCTCTTGAATTCCTCGAACCCCTCCTCGCCCAGCGCCGGGGACCCGGCGGCCCTGTGCCTCTCGAACGCGCGGCGCAGCAGCGGCCACTTGCCCTCATAGAGCGCCCCGAAGTCGACCGCGCGGGCGCCGTGCCGCGCCAGGGGCGCGACCTCGCCCCCGCTCAGCAGCTTGCGCGCGACCAGGTCCTGGAGGTCGATCAGGTAGGGGTTGCCCGCAAACGCGGAGAAGCACTGGTAGGGCGAATCGCCATATCCCGTCGGCCCCAGTGGGCAGACCTGCCACCACGACATGGCCGACGCCTCGAGGAAGTCGAGGAACCGGATGGCCGCGCCGTCGAGCGTCCCGATGCCCTGGTTTCCCGGCAGGCTCGTCGGATGCAGAAGCACCCCGGCTGACCTTGAGGAAAGCCAATTGAACAAGGTTTCGGCCTTGGCCGGACGCGGTGTCATCGGGTCCCATCTTGGCGCGGAGCGCGCCGGGGCGAAGCCCAAAAGGGCCGTCTTGGCGCGGGGTGGGGGCCGGGGGCCCCAATTCGCGCCATAGGGGTGGTAATATCGGCCGTCCGGGCTATATTTCACCCGTCTCCCCGGAGACAAGGATACAGGGCCCCGAAAACCGGCATCATATACCCAAGGACCATGAAATCGCTACGCCTGCTTCCCGTCTTCCTCGGATTGGCGGCCGGATGCGCGCTTCCCGCGGACACCGCCTCCAAGGCCGCTCCGCGGACAACCGTCATATTCGATCACCCCGAGAACTTCACCGACATCAAGGACGGCTACGTCCCGTCCGACAAGGGGCGCGACGCCATCCTGTCGCGAATACGCGAATTCCTGGTCAGCCGGGCCGACTTGCTGCTCCCGGAGGGCTACAGGATGACGGTCACCTTCTCCGACATCGACCTGGCCGGCGACTATGAGCCGTGGCACGGCGCCCGATGGGAGGACGTGCGGATCATCAAGTCGGTTTACCCGCCCGCGCTCCGATTCACCTATTCGGTCGCGGATCCGTCCGGAAAGGTGGTCAAGGAGGGCTCCGAGGACCTCCGCGACCTCGCGTTCCAGATGAGGCTCCTGTCCCCCTACGACTCGTCCATCGACAACCTCGCCTACGAGAAGGACATCCTGAACGACTGGGCGCGCTCGACCCTGCGCGGACTCAAAAAGGCCTGATTCGGCCCCCGGGGACGGGGGTGCGGTTTAATCTTGCACCCTTGTCGCAGGCGTGCAGGGTTGGGGGCATCGTTAGAGATAGCGTTTTGATGACAGCATCTGGTGAGTCGTTGGCTGAGCGGAGTGCTCAAGTGATGATTTCGAAACCCGACGGTGGGAACGGACTGGCAGCGGACGGTGGCTCTACGAACATCACATCATGAGCAATTCCAAACTATACGTTGGAAATCTCTCGTTCAAAACTACCGAAGACGAGCTCCGTTCGCATTTCGGCCAGTTCGGCACCGTTACCGACGTTTACGTCGCAATGGACAAAATGACGGGCCGCCCACGCGGCTTCGCATTCGTCACCATGGGTACGGCCGAAGAGGCCAAGGTCGCGGCCGAGAAGGTCAATGGAGTCGAACTCGGCGGTCGTCAGCTGACGGTCAATGAGGCCCGTCCGAAGGAAGACCGCCCAGGCGGCGGCTTCGGCGGCGGCGGCGGCGGCGGCGGTCGCGGCTTCGGCGGCGGCGGCGGTCGCGGCTTCGGCGGCGGCGGTGGCGGCGGCGGTCGTGGCGATCGCGGCGAGCGCCGTTACTAAGACTGTCTCACAACGAGAATTTGCAAAGGATGGAGCGCCCTCGCGGGCCTCCATCCTTTTTTTTGCGATGTCTGCAAAGGCCATTGAGAGACACTTGGCTGCCCTGCGCGGGTGCGACCTCTGCCCGCGGATGCACAAGCCGGTTGTTGTCGGCCGCCTCGTGGCGAGCCCGGTCATGCTCGTCGGCCAGGCGCCGGGCGACAGGGAGCCCCTCCTCGGGCGGCCCTTCGCATGGACCGCCGGCAGGACGCTTTTCAAATGGTTCCATGGGGCGCTCGGATGGAGCGAGGAGGAGGTCCGCGAACGGGTGTATTTTGCAGCCGTGTGCCGCTGCTTTCCGGGGAAGCTCCCGAGGGGCGGCGACCGGGTCCCCGCCCCCGAGGAGATCGACGCGTGCGGGCGCTGGCTCGAAAGGGAGTTCGAGCTCCTTCGCACGACGCTTGTCATCCCCGTCGGAAGGCTCGCGATAGGACGTTTCCTCGAGCCCGCCCCCCTCCGGGAGGTCGTCGGCAGGAAGTTCCGCGTCCGCCTGGCCGGCCGCGAGGCGGACTGCATTCCCCTGCCGCATCCTTCCGGCGCCTCCCCCTGGCACAGGATGGAGCCGGGCAGGACGCTGCTTGCTCGCGGACTCCAGTTGATTGCGGCCCATCCGGCGATTGCAGCTCGTTCCTTGACCTAGGCGGCCGGCTTTGCAGGTTAGTCCGGAATGGCTCCCCTACGCATCGCTGCGTTCGCATTCGCGCTCATAGGCGCGCCCGTCCTCCTTCATGCCCAGCGCGAGAAGCTGCCGCCCGACGACCTCGATTTCGTCGAGAAGAAGTGGCCCGACGCGACGAAGTCGAACACCGGCATACGCTACGTGGTCGAGGTGGCCGGCAAGGGGCCCTTCCTGGCGCCGGGCGACAAGGTTGCGGTGACCTACATCGGCTCCCTGCTCAACGGAAAGGTGTTCGACTCGATCCAGAACAGGACGCACCCGTTCTCGTTCAGGGTTGGTCGCGGGGAGGTGATTGTGGGATGGGACCAGATCCTGCAGATGATGAGGCCTGGCGACAAATGGATCGTGATCATCCCGCCCGAACTCGGCTATGGAAGGCTTGGCAGCCCTCCGAAGATTCCCAGCGAGGCGACCCTTGTCTTTGAGATCGAGATCCTTGGCGTCACCAAGGACAGCTGATCACTTGGCCTGCTGGACTGTCTTCAGGTAGGTATAGGTGGCCTTGAATTCGGCAACGGCCTGATCGTGGGCGGCCCTGGCCGGGCTGCCCTGGGCGACGAGGTCGTTCGTGCGCTTGTCTATCCAGCGCTGCATGAAGTCCTTCTCATCGTCCGACGCCAGCGTCTTGCTCTCCTTCGGCGCCGCGGGATTCTTCTTCTTGGAGAACAGATGGCAGCCCGAACCTGAAAGCAGCACAGCTGTAAGGACAAAGGGGACGAGGCGCTTCATGGGAAATTGGGTTAGAATGGGGGTCGTCCCCTTGGACCGCCAGTGAAACTTTTTGTTTTCGTGTTTTGTCCGGTAAGTAGTTTACGTGCCTGTCGATGAGCGACGAGCCGCAACCGCTTCGTTTGAAGCCGCGCCTGCAATCAGGCGGCGAGTCGTCGTCTCCCCCGAGGCCGCCCCCTCCTCCTCCGCCGGCCGCCCCGCCCCCGCCTCCTCCCCCCCCTCCGGTCTCTGAACAGGGCGAGGGGACCGGGCGTCTCCGCCTGAAACCGCGTCTCAACCTTGGGGACGAGCCGCAGCCCAAGGCCGCGCACATCGCGCCCCCGCCGGAGCCGTCCTTCGCCCCGCCTCCTCCTCCCGCGGCATTCTCAGCCCCGGAACCGCCCGCCCCCAGTGAGGCGCAGACTGAGGACATTCCAAAGTTCAAGCTCCGGCCGAAGGGCGTCCCGGCTCCTCCTCCGCCCTCGCCTTCGCCGCTCGCTCCTCCGGAGCCTGCGTATGCTCCGCCCCCGCCTCCCGAGTTTCTGCCCCCGGCGCCTCAATCGTATTCCGATGCGCCCCCTCCGCCCCCGCCGGAGCCGACGGCCGACCTTCCTCCGCCTCCTCCGCCTCCTCCGCCCCCCCGGAGTTCGGGTTCGATGCCGCCCATGTCGGTGCTTTCCGCGCCTCCTCCGCCACCCCCGGGCGGGGCTCCCGAACCGCCCGGGGTCCCGGGGGCGGTCCCCCGCCTTTCCCTGGCGAAGCCACACGAAAAGCCGGCCGCGCCGCCTCAAAAGGCGGGCCTCAACATAAAGGTCGTCGCTGAGGCCCCGATCAAGATCGGGGGCAAGCCGGTGGCGCCGCCGGGCAAGAAGGGGGCTGTCCTTCGGAAGCGGGCGGCGCTGAGCCCGATCATGAAGGCGGGCATTGCCGTCGTCGTGGTCGCCTTCGCGATCGGCGGCGTCTTCAGCTACAGGATCTTCTTTCCGGATCCGAGCAGGGTGGTGCCCATCAAGCCGCCGGCCATCGCCAAGCCCGCGGTCAAGAGCGATGTCGCGGCGGCCACGGTGACGCTGAAGAAGGTGGCCACCGAGCCCGGCAAGCTGGTCGACAAGGGCCAGAACGCCATCGCGAACCACCGCAGCGAGGAGCAGGCAAAGGTGGACGCCGCGGTCACGGGCCTGGAGGAGCCGACCCCCCCGCCGGCCACGATCTCGGTCCTGGAGAAGTCGCAGCTCGCGACCGACGTGAAGGTGAACAACACGCGCCTCGACGCGGCCCCGGCCGCCAGCGCCGATTTCCGGGCGTTCGTCGCGAATGCCAGCATCGGCGGCGTGTTCCAGGGGACCCCCGCTCGGGCGCTGGTCAACGGCGTCATCGTGCGCGAGGGCCAGGTCGTGAGCGGCGCGCTTGGGATCGCGTTCGAAAGGATCGATGCCTTCAAGAAGGTGATCTATTTCAAGGACTCGACCGGCGCCGAGGTCTCGAAGAGCTATTGACCGGGGAGGGCGCAGGCGGGCGCCGCGTCACCAAGTCTCGACTGGTCCGCGCGGCACCGGAATGGCGTCGCGGCTGAGCGAGCCCGCCTCGGGCTCGCCGTCCGCGAACGCTGGCGACATCGGGGCCGGCCGGTACTTCGGAAGGAGCTCGCCCGAGGCATCGCAGAATGCGGCGCGCCAGGCCTGGTATTCCGAGAGCGCGGATTCGAAGTCGGCCCTGGATTCGATGGAGAGGATCCGCTGCTTGAAGGGCCTCGCGGGGCCGAAGCGCTTCGCGTACCACGGCGCCACCTTCCGGAAGAGGCGCGCCCCGCGGGCCTCGCCGTAGAACTCGCAGTACCTGTCGAAATGGCGCCTCAGGACGCGGATCCTCTCGGCGAAGCCGGGCTCCGGAAGGAGCTCGCCCATCCGCAGGAGATGCTCCGTCCGGCGGAAGATCCACGGGTCATAGAAGGCCCCGCGCCCGATGCTCACGCCGGCGCAGCCGGTCTCGGCCAGCATCCGGCGCGCGGCCCCGGGGGTCGTGACGTCCCCGTTGCCGATGACCGGGATCGAGCGGACGGCCTCGACGACCGCGCGGATCCCCAGGAGGTTGACCGTCCCGGAGAACCCCTGGGCGCGCGTGCGCCCATGGATGAAGACCGCCGCGACACCCGCGTCCTCGAGCGCTCGTGCAAGATCCGGGGCCGTGATGTTCTCGGAGTCCCAGCCGAGCCGCATCTTGGCCGTGACGGGGATGCCGATGGCGCCGACCATCCGCCTCACGAGGCCGGCGGTCCTCGAAAGCTCGGTCATCATCGCGGAGCCCCCTCCGATCTGCGTCACCTTCCTCACCGGGCAGCCCATGTTGATGTCGACCGCCTGCGCTCCCATGTCCTGGCAGATGACGGCCGCGTCGCGCATCTCGTCCGGGTTGCTTCCGAAGAGCTGTATCGAGAGGGGCCGGTCCCCGTCGCACGACTCGACGAGCTTGAGCGCGGTGGGGTTGCGCTCGATCAGCGAGCGCGCGTTCACGAGGTCGGTCGTGGCCCAACCCAGGCCCCCGAGCTCGCGCAGGGTCATCCGCATCGGAAGGTTGGTGTAGCCAGCCAGCGGCGAGAGGAAGAGATTCGACTCGATCTCGATCTTTTGGATGCGCATGGCCGTCCCCGCACGATGCGCCGCCCCCATCCGTCCGCAACCGGCAATTGGCCCGGCGGCCGGCCCGCGCGTCCCGCTTCAGCCGGCGACGAGCGAGTCCGCGTTGCGGGCAAGCGGCCCCCTGCCCGGGGTCATCGCGCGGCCAGCGCGGCCTTCATCCGCTCGAGGCCCTTCGCAAGCGTTGCCCTCGGGCACCCGAAATTGATCCGGACATGGCTGCCGGGTGCGGCGCCGAACGGGGCGCCGTCGCTCAGGCCGACCCCGCCCGCCTCGAAATGCCTCACCGGGTTCGGCAGGCGGAGATCCGCGACATTGAGCCACGCGAGGTACGTCGCCTGGATGGCGGCCTCTATGCGCACCCCGGGGAGTTCGCGGGAGACAAAGCCCTCGAGGAAGTCGCGGTTGCCGCGAAGGTAGGCCAGGAGCGCCTGGCGCCAGGGCTCGCAGTCGCGGTACGCGGCCTCGCACGCGGCGTAGCCGAAGACATTGACCTCGGCCACGATGCCGGCGGCCGCCTTCGAGAACCGCGCGCGAAGGGCGGGGTCGGGGATAATGGCGAACGATGCCCCGAGGCCCGGGACGTTGTACGTCTTGCTCGGGGCCATCAGGGTCACCGTCCTCGAGGCCGCCGACGGGACGGCGACGACGAAGGGCTCATGCGCCGCGCCGGGCTCGAGGAGGAGGTCGCAGTGGATCTCGTCCGAGCCGAGCACGAGGTCGTGGCGCGCGCAGAAGTCGGCGACATTCGCAAGCTCCCCGCGGCTCCACACCCGGGCGACCGGGTTGTGGGGATGGCAGAGCAGGAGGATCCTCGTGCGGGGGGTGACGGCCTTCCCGAGGGCGTCCCAGTCGATCTCCCAGCGCCGCTCCGCCGCGTTGAGCGCGAGCGGAATGCTCCTCGGCACCCTGCCCGAATTGCGCGGGGCGGTCGTGAAGGGCGGGTAGATCGGCGAAAGGCTCAGGACCTCGTCCCCGGGCTCGGCGAACGCTCGGGTCGCGACGTTGAGGCCGCAGACGAGGCCGGGAATCCACACGATCCAGGACGGGTCGACCTGCCAGCGGTGCCGTGCCGCGAGCGCACCGATGACCGCGTCGACGGTCGACGTGACGGGCCGCGCGTACCCGAAGATCCCGTGGGCCGCCCGGCGCCGGATCGCCTCGACGATCGCCGGCGCCACCTCGAAATCCATGTCGGCGACCCACATGGGCAGCACGTCCCGTCCCGCGTACTTCTGCCATTTCTGGGAATCCGTGCCGAGCCGGTCTGGCGGCGTGTCAAAATTGAAAGTCATCGGGGCGCAGAGAGAACCACATCGCCCCGCGGATTCCGAACGTTTTTTGAGGGCGCGCGCAGGGTCGCGGCCCCGGGGCTCAGGCGGGCTCGAAGAGGGGCAGGATCCTCATTCCCGGAACCGTGACCAGCCCCTTGTCCGTGATCCGGATCTCCGGGATGACCGAGAGGGGGATGAGGTTGAAGCCCATGTAGGGAAGGGTGCATCCGGCCGCTTTCCACGCGCGCTTGAGCCTCGTCGTCGCCTTGGCGACCTCGGGAGCCCGCTTGTCCGACATCAGCCCCGCGACGGGAAGCGCGACCTTCGCGACCACCCTTCCCCCGCGCACGACGCACACCCCGCCCCGCATGCGCTTGATCTCGGCGAGCGCCCTTCGCATGTCGCGCTCGTTCCTCCCGGCGAGGATGATGTTGTGGGCGTCGTGCCCGACGGAGCTGCCGACCGCCCCGTCCCTCAGCCCGAAATCCCTCAGCAGCCCATGCGCGACCGCGCCCGACAGGCCGTGCCGCTCGACGACCGTGACGAAGCAAAGCCTGTGCCGCGCCAGCACCCCCGCCCAGGCCTCGCCGGGGCGCGGCTCTATCGGCACGCGATCGTGGAAGAGGATGATCCCGGGAAGCGCCGTCCTGATGACATTGGCGGTCACAGGCTGCTTCGGAAGCTTCGGCACAAGGCGGAGCCTGCCCGACAGCCTCACCGTGCCGTACGCGGCCCTTGGATACCTGTATCTGCGGGAGAGCGCCTTCTCGAGCGCGGGCGTGATCCTGCGGTTCCTCACGACGAGTTCGCCGCCATACCAGGTGCACTGCGGCTTCAGGTTGTCGTCGAGCAGCACGATATCCGCGCGCCGGGCGGGCGCGAGCCCTCCGATGTCCCCGTCCATGCCGTACCGCGTTGCGGGGTGCAGCGAGCCCATGCTCCAGGCCGCCGCAGGACCCAGGCCCGCCTTCACCGCCGAGCGCACGACCCAGTCCATCCCGAAGAGGAAGAGGTCGTCGGCGTCCCTGTCGTCGGTGCAGACGCAGACCCTCTTCGGATTTGCGCCAAGCTCCGTCACGGCCCTGATCGCGAGGGGAAGCGAGTTCCACGGCGTGGAGGGCGGGCCCCCGCGCAGGAAGACCCAGACGCCGCACTCGAGGAAATCGTCGGAGATGTCCCGGTCGATCGCCTCGTGGGTGTCGGAGATTCCCGAGGCGGCGCCGGCGGTGACGAATTCGCGGCCGTAGATGTGGCCGGAGACGGGCAGGCCGCGCCGGAGGGCCTCGGCCAGCACGGCGTGGCTCCGGCGGTCGCCCATGGCCACCTGGACGAAATCCATCTTCTCGCCGAGGCCCACCGCCTCGGGCCACCGGTCGAAGATCCTTCCGATCTTGCGCGGCGTCAGGTCGCCCCCCGCGGTCTCAAACCTCGGCCCCGTCGCCGGGACCGTGCTCGGGACCGTGAGGAAGATGGAAAGCGGCGCCATGCGGGCGTCCTCAAGCATCCATTCGATGCCCCGTGCGTCGCAGACGTTCCCGATCTCGTGGCTGTCGCAGAAGATCGTCGTCGTCCCGTTCAGCAGGGCGGGCTCGGCGTAGGCGCACGCGGTCATCATCGAGCTCTCGATGTGGATGTGGGGATCCACAAGGCCGGGCGCGACGATCCCTCCCCGGGCGTCAAAGCGCCGGGTCGCCGCGCCCTTCCGCGGTCTGTACGCCCCGGCGGGCTTCACGGCGGCTATCCGGCCGCTCTTGATCCAAACCTCGCGCCCCTCGTGGATCCTCTCGGTGTACGTGGAGAGTATCCTTGCGCCGGTGATCACGAGGTCCGGAGCCTCGCGTCCCATTGCGACGGCCGCCAGTGTGCGCGTGACCCTGTGAAGCGGGGGAACGGAGAAGCGCGTGAGGCTCATATGGCTGGGGAGATGTTGTGGCCGCAGGCGGGGCGCCCTGCGGCGCCGTTGGTCACGATCAAATCTATAGATCTGGGCGGCCGATTGAGGCGAGACGATAGGAGGCTTCGGCTCGCGCTATCGGCCGGGCGGGATACCAGAGGCCTCGAACTTGGAGGGGGGAGTCCCCGCGTTATTGGGCAGGGGGGTGAAGAAGACCTGCGTGGCGTACACCCGTTGGTCGCGGGGCAGTATGCCATGGCCAAGCCGGGCCGCGCATCCTGAAAGCCTGAAATAGGGGTTGAGCAGGTTTGCCCGGTGCCCCGGGGAATTCATCCAGCCCTGCAGGAGAAAGGCTGCGTAGGCCGAGTACGTGTATTCGCGGTCGGGAGCGCCAGCGGGGCGTTGCGAGCGCATCATGACTGCGTTCTCTGCCACAGCCATGCCTCGGAGGCCCGCTCGAGCCACCCGTTCCGTGGCGTTGTGCACCCCGGGGAAGGGGTTGTCATGGTCCGCGCGCAACGCGAGGGCCAGGTACGCGGCCTGCTCGTCCGCCGCGGCGTCGAGAGCGGGCTCGTGCGCCAATGCGGGCACGCCGTTTGCTGCGCGCACGCGGTTTGATTCCTCAAAAATGGCCGTGGCCAGAAGGCTGTGGTCGAAATCCTCCGCGGTCATCACCCGGTCGAACTGAGCGGCGCCCGTCGCGGGGGGATCCACGTGGGCGCACCCTGCGAGGAGCCCGGCCAGCAGCGCGATCGGGACACTTTGGCGGAATCTCACGCTAGCGAGCCAAGCGAGGGAGCATGTTCAGGCAAAGGTTTTTCGGGGATCCGCCCCTGACGCTGTGCAGATCCAGCACTCCGGGCGTCACACACAGCGAAGAATCTGCGCAGTATGGCGCAGTCCATTAAAATCAAGTCATTGGGGGGAAGGGGCTTATACTTCGCCTTTGGGCGGCACCCCGCATGCATCACAAGGTTCACTATGCGTCTAATCAAATACACCAATCCGAATGCACGCACCGTCGTCCCTGCCAATTCCTTCGGCAGCCGGTTCGACGTAGCCGGCATGGAGAACGAGATCGACTGGCTGTTCGGAGCGGCCCTGAACGGCCTCGCCGGGTCAAACCTGGGAGGGCAGTTCCCCGTCGATCTTTACGAGGACAAGGACAACACGTACGTCAGGGCCGAGCTGCCCGGCGTGACCCGCGACGCGATCGACGTCGAGATCATCGACGGTTCCCTCTCGATCCAGGCGTCCCGCAAGGAGAAGTCGGGAGAAGGCGAGAGCACCCTGTCGTTCAACCGCCTGGTCAGCATCCCGGACGAGGTCCAGGCCGACAAGGTCTCGGCCCGCTATGAGAATGGCATCCTCACCGTGACGCTTCCACGCACGGAGAAATCCAAGCCGAAGAAGATCACCGTGTCGGTCAACTGAGGCCGCGCAGAACCCAAACAAAGGAAACAATCACCATGTCATTCTTCAACGCACTAATCCCAACATTCAGCGGAGCGCACGCCGGCGGCGAGGTCGTCCCGACCCGAAGGCCGCAGTACCAGGTCGCCGAGACCGACGCGACCTACAACCTCACAGTTAATCTTCCTGGCGTGGCCAAGGAGGGCCTTGAGGTCACGGACGAGGGCGGCGAGCTCAGGATCACCGGCAAGCGGGCGACAACACTGCCCGAAGAGGCCGGCGTCCTCCATCGCGAGTCTTCCGACGCCCCGTTTGAGCTCGTGCTCACGCACGACAACACCATCGATTCCGAGAAGATCGAGGCGGAGCTGAAGGACGGCGTGCTTCACCTGACCCTTGCGAAGGCGGAATCGGCCAAGCCGCGGAAGATCTCCGTGGGCTGACGGCCCGCAGCCGGGCTCCGCGACAGTCGCCATTGCCTGCAAAGGCCGGGGACCCCATTGGGTTTCCCGGCCTTTTCTTGACGCGGTGCGGGCCGCGCCGGGATCACGGGCCCGCGGCCCTCCCAGAAATGAGCGAGGCGCCTATCGAGACGGCCAGGAGAACGGCAATCGTGGCGAGCGACGCGGCCGTGGGAATCCTGTACCACAGCTCCGCGATCATCTTCACGCCCACAAACGAGAGGATCGCAGCCAGCCCGGCGTGCAGGTAGCGGAGCTTGCGCATGGCTGAGCTCACGACGAAGTAAAGCGAGCGCAGGCCGAGGATCGCGAAGAGGTTTGACGCGACCGCAATTGCGGCGTCATGGGTCACCGCGATGACGGCCGGCAGCGAGTCGAGGGCGAATACAAGGTCGGCCGACTCCAGCACAAACAGGGCCGCGAGCCCCGCCGGGGCGTGGCGCGTCACGAACCGGAAGGCGCGCCCCGACGGATCGACCGGCATGCGCCCCGGGCGCGCGGCGGCCAGCCGGATCCCGGTGGCCAGGATGAGCGCCCCGAATACCGGCACCAGCCATGCGAAGAGCGCAATGGCCTTAAGCCCCGCGATGAGGAGCAGGGACCGGAACACGATTGCGCCGGCGACCCCCCAGAGGAGCAGGCGGCGCTGGCGGCGCGGATCCACGTCGAACTGGTGGAAGACGAGGGCGAAGACAAAGACGTTGTCCACGCTCAGGCTGAGCTCGATGAGGTAGCCGGCCAGGTACTGCTGCGCGGGCTCGGAGCCCCGCCACAGGAGGACCACGGCCCCGAAAGCCAGCCCCAGCCCCACGCAGACGAGCGTGACGAGGGCGTCCCTCGACCGAAGGGGCCTGGCTCCCTGCTCGGCCGCAGGCGGGGTGTCGGTGGGCATCTTCATGGGCGGCGGTGCCGCGGCTTGACCTTGAGGCTCTGTGCGGGTTTGGCAATGTCCGCCCATGGACGTTCCCGTTGCAGTCGAGGTACCCGCAGAGCCCCCGGGCGTGCTGCGCCACCTCGTCGACGGGCTGCAGGCGCGGTTCTTCCCCGGCGCGATGGACACCACGACCGCGCGCTGGGTCGCGTTCCTGCTGATCCTGCTGGTCGCGATCCTCCTGGGCAGGTTCGGCGTCGGCATCCTGTTCTCGCGGATCAGGAAGCTCTCGGCGAGGGCCAGCAACCAGCTCATGGTGCCGGCGCTCGAGCCGCCGACCGCGACGCTCGTGATCCTGTGCGGGATAGTCGCCGCGCTCTCGGTCGTCCCGCTCTGGGAGGCGGTCCCGAACCTGGTCAGGCTGGGCGAGCAGGGGGCGCTCACCGCCGTGGTCCTCTGGGGGATCGGCTGCGCCGGCGGCGCGGTGATCGACCACTTTGCCGCGGGCGCGCGGGCGCGCAGGCGTCAGATCGCGGCCTTCATCCCGCTCATCAAGAGGACGTTCGCGGCCTTCTTCACGGTCTTCAGCGTCCTGGTGGTCTTCGAGAGCCTCGGATTCCAGGTGAAGACGTTCCTCACCGGCCTCGGGATCGGCGGCCTGGCGTTCGCCCTCGCCGCCCAGGACACGATCGCGAACATGTTCGGCTCGTTCGTCGTCGTCATGGACCAGCCCTTCTACGTCGGCGAGTACGTCCGCATCGCCGGGTTCGAGGGGACGGTGGAGGAGATCGGGCTGCGCTCGACAAGGCTTAGGACGGCCCAGCGAACGCAGGTCGTCATCCCGAACAAGACCGTCGCGACCGAGGTGATCACCAACTTCACGCGGATGCCCCAGCGCCGCGTGGACGCGACGATCGGCGTGACCTACGACAGCCCTCCGGACAGGGTCGAGCTTGCCCTTGCGGACCTCCGGAGCCTTCTGCGGTCCGACCCCGGCGTGCACCAGGGCCAGATCATCGTCAGCCTGGCGGACTTCGGCGACGCCTCGCTGCGCGTGCAGGTCCTGTATTTCACGGCCGATCCCGACTGGGACTCGCACATGGCTGTGCGCGAGCGGGTCAACCTCGGGATATTGCGAGCCTTTGCCGCGAGGGGGGTCACCCTGGCGTATCCGAACCCGGTGATCCGCATGGACCCGGCGGTGGCGCAGCAGGCCTCCCCGAGGACCTGAGGGCCTAGTCGAGCGTCTGGCGGTAGCGCTTCACGCCGACGGCCATCGAGACGGCGACAAAGAGGGCGATAGGCCAAATCTCGGGAAGGACCTCGCTCAGGCCGTTGCCCTTGAGCAGTATGCCGCGCACGATCCTGAGGAAGTGGGTGAGGGGAAGGCAGGTGCCGATCCATTGGGCCCACCCCGGCATCCCGCGGAAGGGGAACATGAAGCCCGAGAGCAGTATCGACGGCAGGAAGAAGAAGAACGCCATCTGCACCGCCTGGAGCTGGTTCCCCGCCAGCGTGGAGAAGGTGATCCCCATGGCTAGGTTCGCCGCGATGAACAGCAGCGAGATGAGGTACAGCAGGCCGATGCTGCCGACCATGGGGACGTTGAAGAGCGCGCGGGCCGCGATGAGGATCAGGGTGACCTGGACATAGCCCACGGCGATGTAGGGGAGGATCTTCCCCACCATGACCTCGAACGGCCGGACCGGCGTGGCGAGCAGGTTCTCCATGGTGCCGCGTTCGCGCTCCCGCGTGATGGCGAGCGCCGTGATGATCACCATGGTCATCGTGAGCACGACCCCCATGAGACCGGGCACCACGTTGTACTGCGTGATGTTCTCCGGGTTGTAGTGCGCGTGGACCTCGAAGGAGACGGCCCCGGGGACCCCGCGCAGCCGGCGAAGCGGGCCCGTTAGGTCGCGGTCGACGGCGGTGTCCGCCATCGCGCGCAGCGCGCTGATCGCCGGTCCCACCGCCGCCGGGTCGGTCGCGTCGGCCTCGACGAGCACCGCCGGCCTCCGGCCCCTCAGCACGTCCCGGGTGAAGTCGTCCGGGATGTTGACGACGAACTGGACGTCTCCGACCCGGAGAAGCCGCTCGACCTCGGCCTCGGAATCGGTGATCCGCACGACGTCGAAATACCCGCTGTTCTGCATCTCGGCCACGAGCGTCCGGGTGAACGGGCCCTGGTCCGCCAGGCGGAGGGCCGACGGCATGTGCTTCGGGTCCGAGTTTATCGCGTAGCCGAAGAGCATCAGCTGAAGGAGCGGGATCCCGATCATCATCCCGAAGGTGACCCTGTCCCTCCTCATCTGGATGAACTCCTTCATGACGACGGCCCAGAGGCGATGGAAGGTGAAGCGCGGCATGGGGGTCTCCTCAGCCAAAGTTGTCCTTTGCGCGGTCCATGAGGCTGATGAAGACGTCCTCGAGGCCGGACGCCGTCCGGGTGAATTCCTGGCCGGGCGCGCAGAGCCTGGCGAGCGTCGCCTCAAGGCTCGCGGCATCGCTGCCGCTCACGTGGATCGTGCTCCCGAACGGCACCACCTGCTCGACGCCCGTCTGCCCGCGCAGCGACCCGGCAAGCGTGCCGAGGTCGGGGCCGGTGACGGTCCAGGTCGCGAGCCCGGAGGACCCGATGACATCGTCGACCGTGCCGCGCACGAGGAGGTTGCCGTAGGCGAGGCAGGCTATCCGGTGGCAGCGCTCAGCCTCGTCCATGTAGTGGGTCGTGACGAGCACCGTGATCCCCTCGGTCGACAGCCCGTGTATCGTGTCCCAGAACACGCGCCGGGCCTTGGGGTCCACGCCCGCCGTCGGCTCGTCGAGCAGAAGCAGCAGCGGCTTGTGGATGAGGCACGCCGCAAGCGCCAGCCTCTGCTTCCATCCCCCGGAGAGCTCGCCCGCCAGCTGGTGGCTCCGGTTCTCGAGCCCCAGCCGCTCGAGGCTCTGCCGGACCGCGTCCTCGCGGCCCGGGACCGCGTAGATCCGCGCGATGAAGTCCAGATTCTCGCGGATGCTCATGTCCTCGTAGTAGCTGAAGCGCTGGGTCATGTAGCCCACCTCGCGCTTGATGAGGGGCTGATCCCTCAGGATGTCGTGGCCCAGGCAGGTGCCGGACCCGCCATCGGGCGTCAGCAGGCCGCACAGCATCCGGATGAACGTGGTCTTCCCGCTCCCGTTCGGCCCCAGGAACCCGTAGATCTCGCCGCGCCGGACCTGCAGATCAATCCCGTTGACGACCGTCTTCGAGCCGAAGCGCTTCGTCACGCCGGACACGTCGATCACGAACTCGGCCTTCGCGCTCATCTAGCCTGCGGCTTGACGCCGACGGGCTGGCCAGGGTGCAGGTCCGCGGCAACACCGGGGGCGAAGAGGGCCTCGACCATGAAGACGAGCTTCGAGCGGTTGTCCTGGTTGTACAGCACGGGCGGCGTGTATTCAGGCTGCGGTGACAGATAGCTCACGGTCGCGTCGAGCGGCGCGGGCAGGCCCTGCACGGAGACGGCCACGCGGTCGCCCGCCTTCAGCTGCGCGAATTCGGCCTCGGGGACGAAGAACCTCACCTTGATGTTCGACGGGGGGAGGAGCGAGATCACCGGGCTGCCGGCCGTGACGAATTCGCCCTGGCGGTAGAGGGTGTCGTAGACGAGGGCGGCGGCCGGCGCGGCCTGGGCCTTCTGGTCGACGCCCCAACGGGCGTGCGCCTCTGCGTCCGAGGCCGCCCGGACTGCCGCCGCGGCCGCGGCGACGGCGTCGGTCCGCCCCCCGAGGCGGGCCGTGCCGAGCCGCGCCTCGTCCTCCTCGACGGCGCGGCTGTTGGACTCGTGGGTCAGGCGGGCGCGGTCAAAATCGCTCGCCGAGATGGCCCCCGTCTTGAACAGCGTATCCTGGCGGGCGAGCTCCAGGCTGGAAAGCTCGGCTGCCGCCCGCGCCTGGCCCAGGCGGGCCTCGAGCGCGGCGATCTCCTCCGGCCTCGATCCCTTTCTTATATCCTCCAGCTGGGCCGTCGCCGCCTGAAGCTCCTGGGACGCCTGGCGCTGCGCCGAGACTTCCGCCGCGTGCTCAAGCTCGAAGAGCGGCGCCCCTGCCTCGACCCGCGCCCCCTTGGCCACCAGGAGCCTGTCCAGGCGCCCGGCGAGGGGCGAGGAGACGTAGACGAAGTCGCCCTCAAGGTAGCCCTGCCAGGCCCTCGGGCCTCCCTTTGAGCATCCGCTGATCGCAAGGACCGCGATCAGCGAGACGGTGATGAGATCAGCGGGTATGGGTCGCTTCGGTCGCATTGTTTCTTCTTGTTCAGCCGGCGGGCGGGAATTCAGGGTGAAACGTTGGCTCGATAAGGAATTGACAGCTAAATTGTTGGGAGCCTCGTAGCCCGGCCTGTCCTCCCGGGGGATGGCGGCCCTATCCCAGTTATAATCATCACTTGGAAACGCCGTCCAGCAGAGACCAATAGGGCCTGGATTCTCGGGATTCACCGACGCCGCAAAACCCGGGTTTTTGTCGGGTTTTGGCGGTTAAATCTCGGGATGGATATTTCAGACACAAGGCCTTGGCAGCGAGTAGCTTGGGAACTACGTACACCGGCCTGTTTTTATTGCGAATTCGGGGTGCCGGGCGGATACTAATCATCGCATTGAAACACCGCCCGACAGGCACCCTTAGGATCCTGGCCCTTGGAATCGCCGCATTCCTGCCGGGCCTCGTGCGGGCGCAGACGACCACCCTGACGGGCGGCTTCACCGGAACCACGCTGGACGCGGGCTGGTCCTCGGGCGGCACGGGGTATACGCCCCAGCTCACGGCCAACGGGCTCGGCGACAGCCCGGGATCGGGCTGGCTGCAGCTGACCAGCAGCGCCGGCAACGAGGCCACGTACGCCTACGACACGACCTCCTTCGCCAGCGCCCACGCGACCATCACGGCGACATTCAACTACGCGGCCTACAACGGATCCGGGGCCGACGGCATCACCTTCTTCCTGGCGGACGCGAGCCAGACGTTCGGAGTCGGAGCCTACGGCGGCAGCCTGGGCTACGCGCAGAAGACGAATGCGGGAACCGGCGGCGTCAGCGGCGGCTCGGACATCAACGGGATGAACGGGGGCTACCTCGGCATCGGCGTCGACGAATGGGGAAATTACTCCAATGGCACGGAAGGCCGGATCGGCGGAATCAACACGCCGAGCCTGACGCCGAACTCGATCGCCGTCCGCGGCCCCGGATCCGGGCTCACCGGATACAACTACCTTGGGGGGACGGGCACGCTGTCCACCCCGCTTACCTACCCCGGGCAGACCACGCGGCCCAGCGGCTCGCAGACGGAGACGATCCAGATGGTCCTCACGTCGACCAACCAGCTCACGGTGTCCGTCGAATTCGGGAACAGCGGCGTCTTCGTGACCGAGTTCACGGCGGACCTCTCCGGGTACGCGCGGCCGAACAACCTCATCATGGGCTTCACGGGCAGCACCGGCGGGGCCACCGACATCCACCAGGTCCAGGATGTCGCGCTGACGAGCGTCGTCTCGAACCTGTGGACGAACACGGCCGGCACCAGCACCTGGGGCGCCCAGGGCACCGCCAACAACAACACGAACTGGGCGAACAGCCCGGCCTCGAACCCGGCCGTCGGCGGCGACATCCTCCTGGACAACACCTTCGTCAGCACGGCCCAGACGATCGGCGTCACCGGCAACCAGGTGATCCGGAACCTGCAGGTCGACGCCCCGTTCTCCTACACGCTCAACGGGGGAAGCCTCGAGTTCAACGGGTCCTCGGCCATCGGCCCCTCCGGCATCCTCGTCTCGCAGATACACGGAACGGCGAACCAGACCGTCAACTCGAACCTGAGCGCGGACAACGCGATCCTGATCCAGAACAACTCGACCGGCCTCCTGACTCTAGGGGGCAGCGTCAACCTCGGCGCAAACGCCGCCACCTTCAACGGCAGCGGCAACGTGACCTCCACCGGGATCGTCTCCGGCACCGGGGGCTCGATCGTCCAGAGCGGGGCGGGGACCACGTCGCTCTCCGGCGTGAACACCTACACGGGCGGGACGCAGGTCTCCTCCGGGACGCTCAACGCCAACAACAACTCCGCGCTCGGCACCGGCGCGGTCGCCCTCTCGGGCGGCACCCTCGGGTCAACGGGCGGGAACACGATAACCAACGCGGTGGCCCTCACGGGCAATGCGACGCTCTCCGGGATCAACTCCGGAGGCACGCTGACCCAGACCGGGGGCAGCTACGCGCTGAACATGCTGAACGCCACCCAGTCGGGCGCGCTCAACCTTTCCAACAACAACACGCCGCAGACCCTGACGGTAAACACCGCCTCCGGCTCGTCGACGATCTCCGGGACGATCGCCAACGGGGGGAGCGGCGCCGGCGCGCTGACCAAGGCCGGAGCGGGCACCCTGGTGCTCTCCGGGGCCAACACCTACACCGGGGCCACCACGCTCAACGCCGGCACGCTCCAGCTCGGCGCGAACAACACCATCTCGTCCAGCTCGAACCTGACGCTCGGCGGCGGGACGCTCAACTTGAGCAACTTCTCGGACGCGGTCGGCAACCTCACGATCAACGCGAACAGCACCCTCGACTTCGGCTCCGGAGGATCAAACGCCTTCGTCTTCAAGACGATGACCGACGCGGCGAACAACGTCCTCACGATCAACAACTACAACGGCTCGAACGTGCTCGCGACGACCACGGCGGGCCTGGCGGCGGGCCTTCTCAACGACATCTACTTCTCGGGCTCCGGATCCGGCACGGTCGAGGCGGGTGGCTCGACCACGAACGACGGGGTGGTGTCGTTCAAGATCACCCCGAACGCGAACTACTACACCTGGAACGGCCTGGGCGGGAACAACACCATCACGACCGCAGGGAACTGGTTCGGCGGCGTGACGCCGCCGAGCGCCAACACGACCAAGGTGGATTTCGCCGGCGTGACGCGCCTGACGCCCACGCTTGGCGCCGCGCAGACGTACAACACGATGCGCTTCGACAACACCGCCGGCGCGTTCACGATCACCGAGGCGGGGAGGACCCTCACGCTGTCCGGCATAGCCCCCTCGATCATCCAGCAGTCCGCCAGCGCCCAGACGATCAGCGGGGGAACCGTCGCCCTGGGAGCAAACCTCGTGGCCGACGTGAGCGGCGCCGGTGCCCTCAACATCAGCTCGGTGGTCTCCGGGGCCTTTTCGATCACGAAGCTCAGCGCGGGCACCCTCAACCTCTCGGGAGCCAACACCTACTCCGGCGGGACCGTCATCAGCGCCGGCGTCGTCGGGGTGAGCGTGAGCAACGCGGCCCTCGGCACCGGCGCGGTCACCGTGGGCAACGGCAGCACGCTCCAGATCAACGACGGCCGCACGCTCGCGAACGCTATCACGATCAACGGCACCGGCGCCGTGAACGGCGCCCTGGACTCGAATGCGGGGGCGGGGAACACCGCCACGCTCAGCAGCGCCCTCACCCTCGGAAGCAGCAGCAGCGTCAGCTCCGACAGCGGCACCCTTGCGATCAGCGGCGGGGTTGCCGGGACAGGGGACCTGACCCTTAAGGGGGCGGGGAACACCACCGTCGGCTCCGTGATCGCGACGGGGACCGGCAGCGTCAACGTGAACGGGCCCGGGGCCGTCACGTTCACCGGGGCGAACACGTACACCGGGACCACGACGGTCGCCGCCGGCACCCTCAATCTCTCCGGCGCCAGCGCCACGGTGCAGGGCGCGCTGACGGAAAGCGCGGGAACGGTCAACGAGACGACGAGCAACCAGATCAACGCCGCCTCGGCCGTCAACATCAACGGGGGCGCGTTCAACTTCTCGGCCGGGACGGCCCAGACCTTCAGCGGGACCTTCGGCACCGCGACGGGGTCGACCGTCAGCCTCGGCACGGGGGCGGTTCTGACGCTCAACGGGACCGGCACCGACACGCTCAGCGGCGTGGTCTCCGGCGCCGGATCGCTCGTCACGAGCAACACGGGGACAACGGTCCTGGCCGGCGCCAACACCTACAGCGGGGGCACGACGGCGACGAACATCGTCAATGTCCTGAGCAGCTCGAGCTTCGGAACCGGGGCCGTCGCCGTCAACAGCGGCGGCAACGTCCAGCTGCAGAACAACGTGACGCTGGCGAACACCTTTAACATCAACAGCACCGGCACGGCGTTTGCGGGTGCGTTTGAGAACATCTCCGGAAATAACACGGTGAGCGGCCCGGTAACAGTCTCTGGTGCCAGCCGCATCCAGTCTGATTCAGGTACGCTCACCATTTCCGGAGCGCTAGGCCTTGGGGCCCATGGCCTCGACGTGGGCGGCAACAGCAACACGACGATCAGCCATGCCATCACCGGGACGGCGGCGAGCAGCATCACCAAGGACGGCACGGGCACCCTGGTCCTCTCGGCGGCCAATCCGGCGTTCCTCGGGTCCGTCGCCATCAACGGCGGCACGCTCCAGACGAACGTCAGCAGCGCGATCAGCGGAAACGCCGTCACGATCGCCTCCGGGGGCACCCTGAACCTCAACGGCACGAGCCAGTCTGTCGGGGCCTTCACCAGCGCCGGCGCCCTGAACCTCGGGAGCAGCGGCAGCTTCACGCTCCTCGGCTCGGCTACCCTGGCGGGCACCCTCTCGGGAACGGGCACGATCACCCTCAACTCCGGCTCCACGCTGACGCTGGGGGCCAACTTCAGCGACTCGGGCATCAACATCGTCCTGAACGGCGGCACGCTGAAGCTGAACGGGACCACCGACACGTTTGGAAGCCTGACGGTCAGCTCCTCCTCGGTCATCGACTTCGCCAATCTCGCGACCTCGATCATCTCGGTCAGCGGCGTGACGCTTTCCGGCGGGGCCCAGCTCTCGGTGACCAACTGGGCCAACATGGTCGACTATTTCTACAGCAGCTCGAGCCCGGGCGCCCAGGGCTCGCCTCCGATCAACCAGATCGTGTTCACCGGCGATCCGGGGAACTACACCCACTGGAACAACAACCCGACGGGCCCGGGGTTCGGCCACGAGATAACCCCGGCGCCGGAGCCGGCGACCTACGGGGCGATCTTCATCGGGATGTCCCTCGTGGGGATCGCGATACGCCGCAGGAAGAGAAACGCCGGATAAGGCGCATCGGGACGTCACTTGACGCTCCGCCGTGCGTCATTTTAGTGGTCTGTAGGAGACATCATGGGCATGCGGCTACCAACTCGCTGGCATTGTGCGGACCTTTGGGCCTTCGCGGCGCTCGCGTGGGCCGCGACCGCGCGGGCGGACCTGGCGCCGTCCTCGCCCTTCATCCCGGCCGGTTCGGCGGCGGCCAGCGCCCAGGCCGGCCCGTCGAGCCCCGTCGAGCTGCGGGGGGAGATGGCGACCTCGGAGGGCGCCTCCTATTGCATCTATGACACCGCCAAGAAGAAGGACGTCTGGGTCGGCTTGAACGAGGCGGGGCACGACTTTGTGGTGAAGACGGCGGACCCCGCCACCGACAGCGTCACGGTGGACTACCAGGGGCGTAGCCTCCTCCTCACGCTGCGGACGGCCAAGGTGGCCTCGTCGGGCTCCCCCCCGACCGGCGCGCCCGAGGCGCGCGGGCCGCAGCCCAATCCCTCCCTCGCCTCGACCGTGGTCCTCAACCCCACCGCGGCCGATGAGCAGAGGCGTCTGGACGCCGTTGCGCAGGAGGTCCGCAGGCGCAGGATGGAGCGCGAGAGGGCCGCCATGGGGGCGCAGAACGGCTTGGTCCCGGGCCAGCCGCCCCCTGCGCCGAACCGCTAGCCGGGAAGCCGAAATTTCGTGCACCGGCCGGTCGTCCACGTAGGGTGAGTCCCAAATGGGACCATCGCAGAAACGGGACGACACGGGGCCGTCCAACCCGGAGCTGATCCGCCGGCTGTTCGGGCTGGCCTGGCGCTACCGCCTGAGGTGCCTGCAGGTGCTCGGCATCCAGCTCGTCCTGCTGACGATGGGCCTTTTCGGGCTGAGTTTCACGGGCATAGGGATCGACTACATCCGCCAGGTCGCCTCCCGCTCGGCGTCCGATCCGGCGCCGATAAAGCCGGTCCACTTCCTGCACATGAGCCTCCCGCGGGACATGCCCCCCATGGAGGTGCTCGGGGTCCTCGGAGGGCTGATCCTCGTCCTCTCCTCCTTCAGGGCGGTCCTCAACTACGTCTACGCCGTCAGGGTCAACATCCTTGTCCAGCGCCACCTGGTCGTGGACCTGCGCGCGGAGATCTACGACAAGCTCCAGAGGCTGAGCTTCCGGTTCTTCGACGCCAACACGACCGGATCGATCATCACGAGGGTGACCGGCGACGTGCAGTCGGTGAGGATGTTCGTGGACCAGGTGCTGATCCAGAGCGTCATCATGGTGATCTCGCTCACGGTCTACGCGATCTACATGGCGAGCCTGAGCCCCGGCCTCACGGTCGCCTGCCTTGCGACGACGCCCGTCCTGTGGACCCTCTCGGCCCTCTTTTCCCGCAAGATCCAGCCCGAGTACGCCGTGAACCGCTCGCTCGTCGAGAAGATGGTGCAGTACCTGGCCGAGAGCGTCCAGGGAATAGCGGTCGTGAAGGGGTTCGGCCGCGAGGAGGAGAACCGCGAGAGGTTCGACGGCCTCAACCGGTCCGTCCTCACCCAGCAGTACAACATCTTCTGGTGGGTCAGCCTCTTCTCGCCCACGGCGGGCTTCCTCACGCGCATCAACACCACGGTGCTCCTCGGGTACGGGGGATGGCTGGTCGCGCACGACCGCCTGCCGCTCGGCGCCGGCCTGGTCGTGTTCGCCGGGCTCCTGGACCAGTTCGCCGGGCAGGTCAATAACGTGGCCTCGATCGTCAACTCGGTCCAGCAGTCGCTGATCGGGGCCAGGAGGGTGTTCGAGATCCTCGACGCCCCCGTCGAGGTCCGGACGCCGCCCGACGCCGTGCGCCGGCCCCGCTTCGACGGCGCGGTGCGATTCGACGGCGTCTCCTTCGAATATGGCCGGCTCGACCCCGTGCTCCGGGACATAAGCCTGGAGATAAAGCCCGGCGAGTGCGTTGCCATCCTCGGCGCGACCGGCTCCGGCAAGAGCGTCCTCATGAGCCTGATCCCCAGGTTCTACGACGTGTCCGCCGGCAGGCTGCTCATCGACGGCATAGACGTGCGCCGCCTGCACCTTGACGACCTGCGCCGGAACATTGGCACGGTCTTCCAGGAGAGCTTCCTGTTCTCGAACACGGTCGCGGCCAACATCGCGTTCGGCCACCCCGGCGCGACGCAGGCCCAGATAGAGAAGGCCGCCCGGATCGCGGCCGCCCATGAATTCATCCTCGCGCTCCCGAACGGCTACGAGACCGTGCTCGGCGAGAGCGGCAACAGCCTCTCGGGGGGCCAGCGGCAGCGCCTCGCGATCGCCAGGGCGGTCCTGCTGGAGCCCGCGATCCTGCTGCTCGACGACCCGACGGCGGCGATCGACAGCGAGACGGAGCACGAGATCTTCGAGGCGCTCGACCGCGCGATCGCCGGGAGGACGACCTTCATCGTCGCGCACCGGCTGAGCACCCTGCGCAGGGCGGACCTCATCATCGTGCTGGAGAACGGGCGCATCGTCCAGCGCGGCACCCACGCGGACCTCATCCGCGTGCCCGGCCCCTACCTGCACGTGGCGAACCTGCAGCTGGTCGACAGCAGGGAGCTTCAGGAGCCCCTGGGGAGGGCGGGGCCATGAAGGGCGCCGACCGCGCGCGCGACCTCATCCTCGTCCACCGGATCCGCGACGAGGACGACGACGAGGAGCAGTTCAAGCCGCTCGACTGGCGGCTCATCCGGCGGCTCCTGGCCTACACCGCCCCCGTCCGGCGCAAGCTGTCGGTCATGGTGGCGCTGACCGTGATCCGGTCGGCCCAGCTGCCGGCGCTCGTGCTGATCACCGCGCTCGTGATCAAGGGGCCGATCGCGCGCGGCGACCTCCATGGCATCCTCATGGGCACGGTGGGGTTCGTCGCGCTCGCGGTCGTCACGGACCTGATGTTCCACTTCCGGCAGCGCTACGCGCTCGAGATCGGGGAGACGGTCGTGAACGGGCTGCGCTCCGAGATATTCGCAAAGACCCAGAGGCAGCCCATGAGCTTCTTCCACAGAGTGAAGCTAGGCCGGATCATCAGCCGGGTGACGAGCGACGTGGAGGCGGTGAGGGTCGGCATCCAGGACGTCGGGTTCGTGAGCGCGATCCAGTTCGGCCAAATGGTCTTCACGGGCGTGGTGCTGGCCTACAGCGACTGGAGGATGTTCCTCGTCATCGTGTGCATGGCGCCCTTCCTCTGGGTCGTGAACAAGCATTTCAGGATGAAGTTCAGCCGGCTCACCCGGGCCTCCCAGGAAAGCTTCAGCCGCGTGACGGCGACCCTTGCGGAGTCGGTCAACGGGATACGCGTGACCCAGGGGTTCGTGAGGCAGGACACGAACGCGGGGCTCTTCAGGAGCCTCCTTTCCGACCATTCAAGGTACAACATCGCGCTCGCGAGGACCTCCGCGGTATTGGCGCCCATCCTGGAGCTGAACAGCCAGTTCTTCGTCGCGACGCTGCTCGTCGTCGGGGGCTGGCGCGTCTTCCACGGCACGCTGCACGCGGACGACCTGATCATGTTCTTCCTTCTGGCCAACATCTTCTTCTCGCCGATCACGATCATCGGGAACCAGTACAACCAGGGGCTGCTCGCCATGGCGGGCGCGGAGCGGATCTTCCGGCTGATCGACACGCCGCCCGACTGGGAGGACGCCCCGGAAGCGTGGGCCCTGCCGGACCCGAGGGAAAAGGGGGGCGGGGCCGGCCCCCCCGGCGCGCGGATCGAGTTCCGCGCGGTCTCGTTCGGATACGATCCGGCGCGGCTTGTCCTCCACGATGTCAACTTCACGGCGGAGCCCGGCCAGACGGTGGCCCTGGTGGGGCACACGGGCAGCGGAAAGAGCTCGATCATAAACCTTGTCTCCAAGTTCTACCTTCCGACCGCGGGGGAGATCCTCGTCGACGGCAGGGAGGTCCGCTCGATCACGGGGCGCTCCCTCCACCGGCAGATGGGGATGGTGCACCAGCAGAACTTCCTGTTCAGCGGGTCGGTGATGGAGAACATCCGCCTGAGCAAGCCCGACGCGACCGAGGACGACGTGCGAGGGGCGGCGGCGAGGCTGGGATGCCTCGAGGTGCTCGCCGAGCTTCAGGACGGTATGGATACCCAGGTGGGTGAGCGCGGGGCCGGCCTCTCCGTGGGCCAGCGCCAGCTCGTTTGCTTCATGCGCGCCCTCCTCGCCGACCCGAGGATCGTGATCCTCGACGAGGCGACCAGCTCGATAGACGCCGTCACCGAGGCCCGTCTGCAGCGGGCCCTGGCGACCCTCCTGCGCGAGCGCACGAGCTTCGTCGTCGCGCACCGTCTGAGCACGATCCGCGGCGCCGACCTCGTGCTCGTGCTCGACCAGGGGCGGATAATCGAGCGCGGCACGCACCCCGAGCTCCTTGAAAAGGGCGGGCATTATGCCGCGCTCTACCGGCAGTTCGTGCAGGTCGACGACCGGCGCTGACCGCCCGGTCCGCAGGATTCGAAAGATTTTTCTCGGAAAACAGGCCGTTTTCGCTCTAGAAAGGCATTGCTATCGCAGCAAAGAACCCTAAAACAAAATTCAATATGGCCAAAAAATCAGCTCGTAAACCAAACGCCGCGTTCATGAAACCGGTAACTCCCGATGGCGCACTTTCCGCCGTTGTCGGCTCCAAGCCGCTTCCCCGCACAGAGCTCACCAAGAAGCTTTGGGACTACATCAAGAAGAACGGGCTCCAGGACAAGAAGGACCGGAAGATGATAAACGCTGACGCATCCCTCAAGGCGGTGTTCGGCGGCAAGTCGAAGGTCAGCATGTTCGAGATGACGAAGCTCGTCTCGGGCCACGTTTCCTAAGGACTGGGGAAGCGTTTCGAATATTTCACGCCGCGGATAACATCCGCGGCGTTTTCTATTTGTCCCGCCGGGGCTACAGGCCCAGCGCGGCCTCGATCTGGCGGCAGGAGATCTTGATGATCTCGAGGCGCGCGTGCCGCTTGTTGTCCGCCGCGACAAGGTGCCAGGGGGCGTGGTGCGTGCTCGTGAGGGCGAGCATGTCGCCCACGGCTATCTCGTAGGACCCCCACTTGCGCCTGTTGCGCCAGTCCTCGGCGTTCATCTTGTGCCTCTTGTAGAGCGTGGCCTCGCGGTCGCGGAATCGGTGCAGCTGCTCCTCCTTGCTTATGTGCAGCCAGAACTTGATGACGATCACCCCGTGCTCGGCCAGCTCCAGCTCGAACTCGTTGAGCTCGCGGTAGGCCCTCCTCCACTCGGGCTCCGTGGCGAATCCCTCCAGGCGCTCGACGAGCACACGCCCGTACCACGAGCGGTCATAGATCGTGATCAGCCCGGCCCTGGGCACGTGCCTCCAGAAGCGCCAGAGGTAATGGTGGGCCTTCTCCTCGTCGGTGGGCTTCGCGACCGGTATCACCCGGAAATCGCGCGCGTCTATCGCGTCGGTGACCCGCCGGATGGCCCCGCCCTTGCCGGCGGCGTCCCAGCCCTCGAAGACCCACACGACCGAGCGGCGCTCCTGCCCGGCCGCGCGCACCACCTTGTTCAGCCGCCCGAGCCACTTGTCCCTCTTCTTCTCGTACGACGCCTGCGAAAGCTTGTTATCGAGCGACAGCGAGAGGAGGCGGCGAAGGCCGGCGGGACGCAGCGGAACGATCCTCCTGCGGCCGCGGCCCCTGGCCGCGGCGACCCTGCTCTTCGCCCGCATGTGGATCCGGAAGCGCGAGAGCAGGACGTCCGCGACCGCGAGATTTCGGGACCGCGGGTCCTCTGCGTCGATGAGGTACCAGGGCGCCCCGGCCTGGTGGGTCGCGCTCCTCATCCGTTCCGCGAGTCGCGCCAGCCTGTCGTAGTCGCGCTGGCTCTTCCAGTCCTCGGGACTGATGCGCCAGGCCGTGCGCGGGTCCGACTCGATCTCGCGCAGGCGGGCCCTCTGGGCCGACTTGGACAGGTGCAGCCAGATCTTCACGATCAGGGCGCCGCCCGCCGCGAGCTGGCCCTCGAACCACGAGATCCTTCGCAGCATGGCGTCGAATTGCGCGAGCTCGCGGGCGGTGCGCGGATCCTGCCCCATAGCGTCGGCGTGCCAGCCCCCGGAATAGATTGCCATGCGGCCGTTCGGGGGAAGCGTCCGCCAGTACCGCCACATCGCGGGCCTCTCCCTCTCCTCGTCGGTGGGCTCGTGGAACGCAAACGTCTCGAATCCGCGCGGATCGAGCCATCCGTTCAGGATGTTGACGACGTCGCCCTTTCCCGAGGCCTCGACCCCGCCGATCACCAGGACCACCGGGAACTTCGCGGACTTGAGCTCGACCTGCATCCGGACCAGCGCGGCGCGTATGTCCGGGAGCCTGGCCTCGTAGGCCTTCTTCGACATTCTCCGGTCGTCTCCCGATTTGGCCATTTTTCAGGGGTTAGCTTTTGAGAACTGCCCGCAGCGGCGGCCGATGTCGAGACGTATGGGAAAGGCCTGTGTTAAATCTGGCGCCGTTCCCTCTTGGCTGGGCGGCGCCCCGCGGGCAGTCTCGGCGGTTCACACCCAGCCGCCGCCATGACCGATGAACCCAAGTCCCTGCGGGGGCGCGCCGTCCTGATGCTCGTGCTGGCGACGCTGTACTGGGGCCTCAGTTTTCCCCTCATCAAGACGGTCACCGCGCTGAACCGGGAGCTCCTTCCCGGCGCCGGCACCTGGTTCCTCGCGGCGGCGGCGCTGGCGCCGCGGTTCCTCCTCGCGGCCGCTCTGATGTTCCTCTTCCGGAGGCGCGGGGAGCGCCTCGCGACGCCCGGGGAGGTGAGGCAGGGGATGGGGATCGGGATCTTCTCGACGGCGGGAACCCTGTTCCAGACGGACGGCATGCAGTTCACCGACGCCTCCACGTCGGCCTTCCTCACGCAGTTCTCCGCGATACTCATCCCGGCATGGCTCGCTCTGCGCCACAGGAGAAGCCCCGGCGCGATCGTTTGGCTGGGCTGCGTCCTGGTCCTCCTGGGAGTCGGAATCCTGGGCCACTTCGACCTGCGAACGCACAGGTTCGGCCGCGGCGAGTGGGAGACGATCCTCTGCTCGGTGTTCTTCATGGGCCAGATTCTCTGGGTGGGGAAGAAGGAGTTCTCCGCCAACCGCCCGGGCCCGGTGACGCTCGTCCTGTTTGCGCTGCAGGGCGCCGCCTTCCTGGCGCTCGCAGCGGCCACTGCGCCCCGTGCGCGGGCGCTGGTCGTGCCCTGGGAGTCGCCGGTGTGGCTGGGCATGACGCTGGCGCTGACAATGATCTGCACGATTGGCGCATTCTCGATCATGAACAAGTGGCAGCCGAGGATCACGTCCACCGAGGCCGGCCTGATCTACTGCGTCGAGCCGCTGTTTGCCGCGGTGTTTGTCCTTTTCCTGCCGGCGATCTTTTCCGGATGGGCAGGAATCGAATATCCCAATGAGCATGCCACCTGGTCGCTGGTAATCGGCGGCGGCCTTATCACGCTCGCGAACGTGCTGGTTCAAATGGCTCCTGTGGCGCGCGAGAACCGCCGGTCCATCCAGAACTCATAAAATGCATTGTAAATACTGCTTTAACAGATATTATGCACAATAAAACTTGCTTTTCATAAAATAGTGCAGTTTAAAAACTGAATTAGCTACGAAATCAGAAAGATCCTGCTCGAAGGGCTTCAAGGTCGGATTGATGCTTTGAATGCGGCGCGTTCGGCTGCGGCGAAGCCGGCCAAGGGCTGGCTGCGGGCGGTTCGGGAGGCGACCTGCCTGACGCAGAACAAGGTGGCCGCCAGGATCGGCGTGAAGCGCCAGTCGTATGCCCAGTTCGAGGCTGCCGAGGAGCGTGGCTCGATCAGCGTGGCCTCGATGAGCCGCGCCGCGGAGGCGATGGGTTGCGAGCTTGTCTACTTTATCGTTCCCCGCGATTCGGTCGCCGGATCGTATTCCGGACTCGCCCGGCTGAATGATCCGGTGGCGGCGCACCTCAGGGCGACGGACCAGTCGATCGCGCTGAAAGGCCGGGGCGCCCAGGAAGATGTCCGTTGAGGCATTCGCGGCGGATGCGCCAATCTCGTCGGATGAGCGGGCGTTGCTTCTGCCCAGCCTCCTGTCGCGCGCCCAGCTTGATGAGATCGAGCGCCGCCGGATCAATGCCACGCGAATGTGGGCGATGCGGGTCGCGGTGCTGAAGAGAGGCGACCTCATGACGGAGGCCTTCGCCCGCGGGCTGCATCGGCGGATGTTCGGCGGCATCTGGCGCGGCGCCGGCAGGTTTCGGACGACCCCGCACAATCCCGGCTGGGAGCCTAAGCACATAGCCACCGGTGTCAGGATGTTCCTTGACGATGCCGAGGGCTGGCTGAGGTATTCGACGTACCCGGTTCACGAGGCTGCGGTGCGCCTCCACTTCAGGCTGGCCGCCGTCCAACCCTGGTTCAACGGCAACGGCCGGCACGCGCGGCTGATCGCCGACATCGTCGTGGCGGCAAACGAGGAAAAGCCCCTGACGTGGGGCCTCCGCTCCGCGCAGGGCGGCTCGGGCGAGACGCGTGCACGCTACCTTGAGGCCATGAGGGTCGCCGAGTCGGGCGATGTGGCACCGCTTCTTGAATTCGCGCTGAGCTAGCGGCGGTTGCCGGAGGGTGCGGCGCCGCATGGTGGGGCCCTTGCCTAGAACGAATACGAGGTGCTGCCGAATATCCCCCGCCGCATGCCGTACTGGGCCGCGTTGACCCCCACGCCCGAACCATCGCGCAGCTCGTACGACTTGTCCGTTATGTTGACGATATCGAGGCGAAGCCTCCATTGGCGGTGCGGGCCGGCCTTGAAGCTCTGCTCGGCCCCGACGCTGATCGAGTAGTATGCCGGGACGGTCGCCCCATTGGGTATCGTGGTGCCATCGGGCGCCGTTCCATCGGTCCTTAGGCCCGTTCCATAGAGCGAGTCCACGTAGACCCGGGTGTCGCCTGCGGTCTCCTTCCAGACATAGGCGGCGCCGAACGAGCCCGACAGCTCCTGGTCATGGTCCAGAAATATCCAGTGATTTCTGACATAGGCGCGGTCGCCGGGGCTGAAGAGGAACTCAGCCGAGCTCCAGTCCTCGCCCTTCGCGACCGAGTGGGCCAGATTCAGGTAGGTCGTGAAGCCGCCGAGTGAGTAGGAGCCGGTGAACTCCAGGCCGTAGACCTCGCCTCGCGCGTAGTTGAACGCGGAAAGAATGAGCGTCTGCCCGAAGAGGCCGTCGTCGAGCTGGTTCCTGGCGCTCTTATAGTAGCCGTCGATCCCCACCTGCAGCCCGGGCCCGAGCTTCTGCGTGACGCCCGCGTCGAAATAGTCCGCGCGCTCGGCCCTGACCGGGTCGTCCAGGGTGTCGGGCGATGCGTTCGATGTGCCGTTGAATTCCACCACTGTGCTTCCCGGAATATTCTCAACTGGCGGCGGCGTGAAGTAGCGCGCATAACCTGCGTGCATTGTCGTCGAGTCGGACGCCTGGTAGATGAGGTTTACGCGGGGGCTCAGCTGGTCCTCGCTGTCAAAGGACGAATTGAACCCGTCGAGCCTGGCGCCGTAGTTCAGCGTCAGCCCGGCCGCCAGCCTCCATTCGTCCTGCAGGTAGGCTCCCGCGAAGAGGCCGTGGAGCCTCTCGTCGTTTGTAATCGGAAATGCCATACCCGTCGGATCCCCATTGGCGTCGACCGGGAACACGGTGGACACGGACCTGGCGTCGACCGACTCGTCCAGGAGGGAGAGGCCCGCCCGCAAGGTGTGATTGTCGCCAAGCCGGCAGCTTCCGTCGCCCTGAAGTCCCCCGGAGTAGAGCGTGCGCTTCACGTCGCTAGCCACGCCGTTGAAGTACAGGTCGCCAACGGGATCGGGCCTGAAATGAACGCTGCTCTCGCGGCCGAACGCGGAAATCTGGAAATTCAGGTCGCCCGCGGCCTTCAGATAGGTGGCCACGCCGTAGTAGTTCTGCTCGTTCTGGTTCTCATCCAGGCGGGATGAATCAAACACATCCGGCAGCCACGGCCCGCCGTCCGGCGAGGCACCCGCGGGCAGGCCCGGCGTGTCGGGCACCTGAAAATTGCTGTAGGAGGCGCTGCCCATGAAGGATAGCCGGCTGGTGCGGTCCAGGATGTAGGACAGGTACGTGAACTCCTTGTACTGGGCGGTTTCATCGTGGACCGGGGTGGAGCTGGAGGTGGGGTTCTCGATTCCGATCGCGTTGCGGTCGTAGCTGCCGTCGGTGAAGTAGCTCAGGTTTTCCTTCGAGCCGCCCAGCTCGAAGCCCGGGCGCACCGTCCCGTAGCTGCCGCCCTCGAGCGACACCTCTCCCCCCTTGTCGAAGGCGCCGGTCTTCGTCTGTATGTCCACGATGCCCGCGGTTCGGAAGCCGTACTGGGCGGGCAGCGACCCGGTGATGAGCTGCATGCTCTGGACAAAGCGCGGGTCCAGCTCCAGGCCGAAGCCCGTGATGCCCTCCGGCAGCAGCACGTCGTTGATGCGGTACTGGAGGTTTCCGTGCTCCCCCCGGACGTGCAGGTCGCCGTTGGCCGCCGAATCCTCGGCGACTCCGGGCGCCCGCAGGAGCACCTGGTTGAAGGGCGCGTCGGCGCCCTGCGGCAAGTTGAGGATCTGCTGCTGGTCCATGATGAAGGACGTGGCGCCAAGGCTGGGCTGGATGAGGCCGCGCGTCTCATCGAGTTCACCCGTCACGATGACCGGGTCGAGCTGGGTCGCCTTGTTTTCGGATGCCTGCGGCGGGGCGGACTGGCCGTGGGCCGGCGAGGTCGCGAGCGCGATTGTGAGTGGGACGAGTGACTTCAGGAGATTCATGAGTGTGGGATCAACTTGCGGTTGCGCGGCGGCGCCAAAGGGCGCGGGACCGTTGCTGCGGCGCGAGCCGGGGGCTGCGCGGACGCTTGGGGGCCGATAACGGGCCGCCCTGCGTGCCGGGGCATGGCGCGCCACGTGGGTGCGCGCCAGGCCGCGGGCGGTTCAGCTCAATCCCAAGGGAGGGGCCTGCGTGGGCAGGAGCAGGTAACGCGGAGCCTCCGGGATTATCCGGTCGACAAGCTCGAAATCCGAAAGCCGCAGGACCTCCCCCGTGAAGGGCAGGGCGGCGACAGCGAGCGCCAACACGACGCCTTGGGAGAACAGGGTCACGACGCACCCGTCATCGTCCTGCGAGTCCTGCGGGTGACTCGCCGGGGCACCGTCCCCGTGCACGGCGCCAGCGGCGCTCGGTCCGCGCCCGTGAAGCCGATCATGGAGTTCCGGGCTGGCGGCAAGGACCGAAAGCGCCAGGACGAGGACAATCGCTAGCAGCGCGGTTGTCCTCGAAAGCAACGATGGGCGAGAAGGTCCTGGCAGGGCCATTGGGGTCCAAAAGGTCGCGAGTTCTTTGATTCCGTCAACCGCAGAAATGCCATTGTTGCCGGGATGGCCGCGCCGGCTTCCACCCGGCCTGCGATCGATCGTGCGTCGTGCGGATACCGAGGTCTGCGGCTCCATAAGCCGTTGCGTCCTAGTCGGGAACGCACCCGGTTGCGCATTTCCGGAGACTTCGCGGTTGCCCCGGCGCATGTCCTACCTAGATTGCTGACGTCATGCGCATTGAGAAAACACGGTCCGCCGAAAGCCGCTCGCTGGTGGACCAGTTGAAGAGGTCGCAGATCTACCGCGATTACGAAAGTGCGTTCCGCGAGACGACCGGGCTCCCGATCAGCCTGCGTCCCGTGGAGGCCTTCGACCTGCCCCATCACGGCGACCCCAACGAGAGCCCGTTCTGCATGCTCATGGCGAAGAGCAACCACTCCTGCGCGGCCTGCCTCCAGCTTCAGCGCAAGATCGAGGACCAGGCGAAGCTCGAGCCGAAGACGCTCAAGTGCTTCGCAGGGCTGTGCGATTCCGCGGTTCCGGTGCGCGTGGGCGAGAACCTGATAGCCTTCCTGAACACGGGGCAGATCATGCTGCACAAGCCCACCCGCGAGATGTTCGCGAAGACGACCCGCTCGCTCCTGAAGTGGGGCACCGACGTGGACCTGAAGCGCATGGAGGAGGCCTATTTCCAGACGCGGGTGGTTACGAAGAAGCAGCTCGAGTCGGTGCTTCGGCTGCTTTCCGTCTTTGCCCAGCACCTCTCGGGCCTCGGCAACCAGCTCATGGTGAGCAACGACGCCGCCGAGTCGCCCGCGGTCGCGCGGGCCCGGGTCTTCATTGCGGAGCACCATTCGGACGAGGTCGCCCTTGGCGACGTGGCGAAGGCCGTAAACATGAGCGCCTTCTATTTCTGCAAGACGTTCAAGAGGGCCACGGGCATGACCTTCACGGACTATCTGGCCCGGGTGCGCGTCGAGAAGGTGAAGAACCTCCTCCTCAACCCCCACAAACGCGTGAGCGAGGCGGCCTTCGAGGCGGGGTTCCAGTCGCTCTCGCAGTTCAACCGGGTGTTCAGGCGCGTCGCCGGCGAGGCGCCGTCAGCCTACCGGGAGCGCGTGCATCCGGCGGCGTAGGGCCGGGGCCCTCAGGTCACTTCCGTCATGCCGGCCATCGCGGGCCGCGCCTTCTGGCGCGGGCGGTGCTGGCAGAGGGAGCAGAAGGCCTCCACCTCGCAGCGGGCGAGCGCGTGGGTGACGACGTAGAGTTCCGTCACCGCCGCATCGCGGAGCGCCGGGTCCGGCGAAGGCTCTTCGGACTGCGCCAGGACCAGGGCCTCGAGGAGAGCCTGTTCGCCGGCCATGAAATGCTTGAAGAAGGGATTGAGGCCGCAGGGGCACTTGGCCTGAAGCGTGGCGATCGTCGGGGGAAGCGTGCCGTTGTGGCCGGCCTTGTGGCTCCGGAGCTCCGCGAACACCTTGTCGAGCGTCCAGTCGATCATATGCACCAGGTTGTCCGGATCCGCGATCGGGGTGTCCGCCCGCTCCAGACGCAGGAGCGCCTCCCACCGCCGGTGTACCTTGCGGCGATTGGCGGCTAGCGCGCGGATCCAGCATTCTCGCATGGGGCCAATTTTGCCGCTTGGCGCGCGATCTGGCTCCGCTTGATTTGGCCATATTAACGCATCTTTTGGCGCCAATTTTTCCCCATATTGGCGGGTTATGGGGCGGATTGCGGCGCAGTTGGGCCCATGTGCCGGGCAGGCGTAATCCGTTGCCTTGTCGCGCTCACAGGGCCCAGGGCCCCTTCTCAAATGCCCCCGGGACGATGATGGGGAGGGACCTGCCAGCCACGGATTCCACAGGAGTCGTCCGTGCCAGGGCGCCGGCCCACCCATTCAAGCACGGCTCCTATCTCCCGGAGCAAACTGGCCGCCGCGATGCTTCGCAGCCCGTTTTCTCTTAATCAAATCTTAATGCCCTCAGCGGGGTTCTGAACTCGCGGACGGCGCCAATTTCACTTGAACAGTGGCGTTCTGGACTGCCGTGAAGTCTATCCCAGTCGAATCCCGGCGCTTTGAGTTCGGCTTTCCGCAGCTGGACACGCTTCTGCGGGTCGAGGTGCTGGATGACGGCGTGATTGTCCGCGCGTCGCGCGACACGTTCACGGCGCAGCGCAAGGCATGTTTTGTCCGCGAACTGGCGGCCGAGGGATTCATACCGGACGAGTACCGCTGGTTTGCGCAGGAGGACAAAGGGGAATTTCACCGCGGCGTCCGCTGGCTCGTGGACTTCTCGTGGATGGAAATCAGCGAGGTGATCGCCGCAAGGTCGCGGCGCTTCATGCTGAGGCTCCTCACCTGCGCGTGCCTTCTTCTAGCGATCCTGATCGGGATGGCCATCACGGGACATCTCGGCGACGCGCGCGCGGTCTCGCCCGCTGCGCCGCAACGCTCCGCCTCCGGACCCATCCTTTCGGACGCCTCTGGGTAGCGTGGGGGATGTTCACCGGTTGCCGCGCGGGCTGGCCGCCGCGCCAGCGCCAAATTGCTTGTGCGCGGAAGCATGGAACGCACGCTTTTGCCATGCGCCCCCTCCCAACCCTGTTTGAGATCGAGTCGATTGCGGCCGAGATCAACTCGGTCGTGCCGGCGACCCCGCAGTTCTCGTGGCCGCTCCTGAACGCCCGCGCGGGGTGCGAGCTCTGGGTGAAGCACGAGAACCACACGGCGATCGGTTCGTTCAAGATCCGGGGCGCGGTGAACTACATGAGCCGGCTCATGGCCAGGGAGGCGGGTGTGCGCGGGGTCGTGGCCGCGACGCGCGGGAACTTCGGGTAGGCGGTCGCCTTCGCCGCTGCCCGTCTCGGGCTCTCGGCGACGATCGTCGTGCCGCACGGGAACAGCGTGGAGAAGAACCGGGCGATGCGCGCGCTGGGCGCCGAGCTGCTCGAGCATGGCGACGACTTCCAGGCGGCCCTGGAGTATTCGCGGGGGCTTGCGTCCGAGCGGAGCCTGCACTGGGTCCCCTCGTACCACCGGGACCTTGCATGGGGCAACGCGGTCTCGGTGCTCGACTTCCTCAGGAAAACGCCCCCGCTTGACCGCGTCTACGTGGGGATAGGCATGGGAACCGGCATATGCGCGCTCATCGCGGCGCGCGACGCCCTCAAGCTGCCGACAAAGATCGTCGGCGTCGCCTCAGAACAGGCTCCGGCGATCGCCCTGTCGTTTGACGAGAAACGCGTGGTCACGGCTGCGGCCGCAACAAGGATTGCGGACGGGATGGCCTGCTCCACCCCCGACCGCGAGGCGCTCGAGCACGTGCTCCATGGCGCCGACCGGGTCGTCCGGGCGTCGGATGACCAGGCGGAGGCGGCAATGCGCGCGTACTTCTCCGACACGCACAACGTCGCCGAGGGCGCGGCCGGCGCCGGGCTTGCCGCGGTCCTGAACGATCGCGAGGCGCTGAGGGGAAAGCGCGTCGGGGTGGTGCTCACGGGCGGGAATGTCGATGCCGGCACGTTTGCCCGCGTGCTTGCCGGGGCATAATTTTCACGGGCAGAGATAGAGGGTCCGCCCTGGTTGCCCTGGCGGGGAAGGGCCCCGCGCCCTCGCGCCTGTTGATACACTTTTGAGGTGAATCGCCCGAGCATTGATTAACCAGGTCGACGGGGAATCCCTACTATGGCGCGGTGCCCGGAACCTCGCCATGAAACCAACCGAAATATTCCAGATTGTTCTCTTCTTCGGCATAGGAATCGCCCTGACGCCGGTAGTGGGCCGCTTCATGGCCCGCGTCTTCAAGGGAGAGAAGACGTTCCTACACCCGCTCCTCTTCCCGGTCGAAAAGCTCGTCTACCGGCTCACCGGTGTCGATCCGGCGGAGGAAATGACGTGGCTGAGGTACCTGTGGGCGGTCGTGGTCATGACCTCCGTGGGCTTCGCCTCGCTCATTGCGATCCTGATGACCCAGAAATGGTTGCCGCTCAATACGCAGGGCCTGGACAACCTTTCGTGGCACCTGGCATTCAACACAGCCTGGAGCTTCACGTGCAACGCCGACTGGCAATCGTACTCCGGCGAGGCGGTGATGACCTACCTTTCGCAAACGCTGGGACTCTCCGTGCACCAGTTCATAAGCGGCGCCGTGGGACTCTCGGTCCTCGTCGCCGTTGGACGCGCGCTGGCTCGCGCGTCCATGAAGAGCATAGGCAGCTTCTGGGTCGATCTCACCCGCTGCACGCTCTACATCGTGATTCCCCTTTCGGTGCTGTGGGCGATCCCGCTCGCCTGGCAGGGCGTGCCGCAAACCTGGAAGGCCTACTCGACGGCCAATCTCGTCGAGCCCTACACAACGCAGGTGCCGAAGGTCGACGACAAGGGCAATGCGGTAACCACCTCGGTGCCGAAGGTCGACGACAAGGGAAAGGCTGTCGTGGGGCCGGACGGAAAGCCCGTGATGATCGACCAACCCGTCATGGTGGACCAGAAGATTGAGACCCAGAGCCTTCCCGTGGGGCCCGTCGCGTCATTCGAGTCCTGCAAGCAGCTCTTCACCAACGGTGGCGGCTGGTACGGTGTGAACAGCGCGCACCCGTACGAGAATCCCACGCCTCTCTCAGACTTCCTCGAGATGCTGGCGATCATAGTGGTGCCGATGGCGCAGGTCTACATGTTCGGCCTTCTTATCGGCAACAAGCGCCACGCGTGGTGCCTGTTCTTCGTCATGCTCGCCCTCTACGCGCTGTCGTTCGCCGTCGCATGGCATTACGAGGCGCAGCCGAATCCCGTCGTCGACAACATCATGCCGAACATGGAGGGCAAGGAGCAGCGCTTCGGGGTGATGAACAGTGTCCTCTGGGGCGTTTCATGCACGGCCATCGACAACGGCTCCGTGAACTCGATGCATGACAGCTGGATGCCTCTGGCCGGCATGATGCCGATGTGGAACATCCTGATCGGAGAGATCATGTTCGGCGGCATTGGCTGCGGCGTGTACTGCATGCTGTTCCACGTCCTCATCACCGTGTTCATCGCCGGGCTCATGATAGGGCGGACGCCGGAGTACCTCGGAAAGAAGCTCGGCGCATGGGAGGCGACCTGGGCCGTCATCGGCGTGCTTGGGCCAAACGCCGCATGCCTGATACCGACCGCACTCTGCGTCTTTCTCCCGTCGGGCATCGCAAGCATGAACAACGCCGGGCCGCACGGCCTAAGTGAAGTGCTCTACGCGTACGGCGAGGCTGCAAACAACAACGGCAGCGCCTTTGCGGGGCTCAACGCGAATGTGCCCATCTACGACGTGCTGCTCGGCGTCGCTATCATCATCGGCCGCTTTGCGCCTATTGCGGCGGCTCTCGCAATAGTTGGGCGACTCGCGGCGAAGAAGACGGTCGAGCCCTCCGCCGGCACGCTGCCGGTCCACGGCTGGACCTTTGGCCTCACCCTGACCGGCGTCATCATCGTCGTCGCCGCGCTCACGTTCTTCCCGGCGTTGTGCCTTGGGCCGCTGATAGAACACGGACTCATGCAGGCCGGACGCGCGTTCTGACCAAAACCGAGCACTTGCGACCATGAGCACCTCCTTTACCATCAACTATTCATCGCTGGTCCGCCAGGCTGTGATCGGCTCTTTCAGGAAGCTGAACCCGCGCGATGAGATCAAGAACCTCGTCATGTTCGTCGTGTGGATCGGTTCGATCCTGACGACGGGCTGGCTGTTCGTCGACTTCTCGAGCTTCAACCTGCAGATCTGCATCTGGCTCTGGTTCACGTGCCTCTTCGCGAACTTCGCCGAGGCGATGGCGGAGGGCCGGGGCAAGGCCCACGCCGATGAGCTGCGCAAGATGCGCACGAAGACCACCGTCCGCAAGCTGGTCGACGGCCGCGAGGTGTCCGTCTCCAGCAGCGAGCTTAGGATTGGCGACCGCATCGTGTGCACGGCGGGAGACCTCATCGGGGCGGACGGCGAGGTCGTCGAGGGCATCGCGACGGTCGACGAGTCGGCGATAACCGGCGAATCCGCGCCCGTCATACGGGAAAGCGGCGGGGACCGCAGCGCGGTCACCGGCGGCACGCGCGTGACAAGCGACCGGATCGTCGTCCGCGTGACGGCTGAGGAGGGCAATTCGTTCCTCGACCGGATGATCCTGATGATCGAGGGCGCGCGTCGCCAGCTCACGCCAAACGAGATCGCGCTCAACATCGTCCTCATCAGCCTTACGGCCCTTTTCATCGTCGTCGTGCTCGTGCTGCCGCCAATGGCCATTTACGACGAGAAGGCCGCGGGCCAGACCGGCGCCGTTCTCACGTCGCTTCCCGTATTGCTGTCGCTGATCGTCTGCCTGATCCCGACGACGATCGGCGGGCTCCTGAGCGCCATAGGAATTGCGGGAATCGACAGGCTGATGCGCCGAAACGTCCTGGCGACCTCTGGGCGGGCCGTGGAGGCCGCCGGGGATGTCGACGTGCTTCTCCTCGACAAGACAGGGACGATCACGCTTGGCAACCGCATGGCGACCGAGTTCATCCCGGCGCCCGGGGTCGACCTCAAGCTGCTTGCCGACGCAGCGCAGCTCGCCTCGCTTGCCGACGAGACGCCCGAGGGGCGCAGCATTGTCACGCTTGCCAAGGACGAGTTCGGCCTGAGGGGCCGCGAGGTGGCCGAGCCCCATGCGGCCTTCGTTCCGTTCTCGGCGCAGACGCGCATGAGCGGCGTCGATCTGATCGACCGGCGGATCCGCAAGGGCGCCTCGGAGAGCGTGAAGGCGTGGGTCATCTCGCAGGGCGGCACCTATCCCGACGAGGTGGCGGCCGTGGTGGAGAAGATATCGCGCGACGGCGGAACGCCGCTTGTCGTGGCCGAGAACAAGCGGGTGCTCGGAGTCATCCTGCTCAAGGATATCGTCAAGGGCGGCATCAAGGAGCGGTTTGAGCAGCTCCGAGCCATGGGCATCCGCACGGTGATGATCACGGGCGACAACCCGCTCACGGCGGCCGCAATCGCGGCGGAGGCCGGCGTGGACGACTTCATAGCCCAGGCCAAGCCGGAGGACAAACTCGCGCGCATCCGCAAGGAGCAGGAGGGCGGCAAGCTCATAGCGATGATCGGCGACGGCACCAATGACGCGCCCTCGCTCGCGCAGGCCGACGTGGGGGTCGCGATGAACACCGGCACCCAGGCGGCGCGCGAGGCTGGCAACATGGTGGACCTTGACAGCAATCCCACGAAGCTGATCGAGGTCGTGGAAATCGGAAAGCAGCTGCTCATGACCCGCGGCGCCCTCACGACCTTCAGCATAGCGAACGACGTATCGAAGTACTTTGCGATCCTGCCGGCCATGTTCGGCCTTCTCTACGCGACCGAGAAAGGGGGCTTCGGCCCGCTGCAGGCCTACAACATCATGTTCCTGCACTCGCCGCAGAGCGCGATCCTGAGCGCCGTGATCTTCAACGCCCTGATCATCGTCGCCCTGATCCCGCTGGCGCTTCGCGGCGTCAAGTACGAGCCGCTCGGCGCCAAGGTGATCCTGCGCAAGAACATGCTCATCTACGGCATCGGCGGCATCCTCGTGCCGTTCCTCTTCATCAAGCTGATCGACATCGCGCTCGTCGCGCTGCACCTGGCGCCCTGAGCCGGCCCGCCACGAAAGGAAACCGCCATGATAAAACTCATCACACAAGCGATACGCCAGACCCTGGTATGGACCCTGGCGACGGGCATTCTCTATCCCATCGCGATCACCGCGTTCGCACAGCTGGCCTTCAAACACCAAGCGGAAGGCAGCCTGGTCGAGCGCGACGGAAAGGTCGTGGGATCGGAGCTTCTCGCCCAGCAGTTCCAGGGCCCGACGTATTTCTGGCCGAGGCCGTCGGCGAACAGCTACGGCAGCGGCCCGTCTGGCTTGAACGCATCGAGCGGCAGCAACCTTGGGCCGACGAGCGCGCAGCTCCAGACCAATGTCCGCGGCAACGCGAAGGCGCTGCGCGACGCGCACAAGCTTTCGACTGACGCCCCGGTGCCCGCGGACCTGGTTTACGCGTCGGCCAGCGGCCTGGACCCGCACATCAGTCCGGAATCGGCCCGCTTCCAGGTTGCGCGCGTCGCAACGGCGCGGGGCATCGGCGAGGACAAGGTGAGGGCGCTCGTGGAGAAGTTCGTCGAGCCGCCCCAATGGGGATTCCTTGGCGAGGCAAGGGTCAATGTGCTCCTGCTGAATCTGGCTCTGGATGCGGCCGACACCAAGAAGGCCGGATAGCATGGCTGGCCCCTGCTCCAACGCCGGGGCCGTGCCGAATTGCGGCTTTCCCGGCCCGTTGAAGCCTCACCCCAAAGTTCTGATCATCGATGGCGACCCGGCAATTGGGCGCATGTTGCGGATCGTGCTCGAGAGCGATGGATACCGGGTGTTATGGAGGCAGAATGGCGCGGACGGCGTGGTGGAGGCCGTGAATGGCCGACCGGACGCAGTCGTCCTCGAACTCGACCTGCCGGACAGCGGCGGGTTTGGCGTCCTTGGGGAGCTTCGGGAATGGTGCGACGCACCCGTGCTGATTCTTTCGGGGCGCTCGGGCGTTGGGGACAAGGTCCGCGCCCTGGATGGCGGCGCGAATGACTATATGGTCAAGCCGATCGCCCCAGAGGAACTGGCGGCACGGCTCCGGGTGCTGCTGCGCTGCGAGCCGCCGGCCGGTGACGGGCCGCTGCTCGTCAGCGGCGCCCTTAGGATCGACATGGTGACGCGAGAGATGACCTTCCATGGACGACCACTCGAGCTTACCGCCACCGAGGGGGCGGTGCTGTATATTCTTGCGCGCCATGCGGGAAAACTGGTGCCGCGAGAGCGCCTATTGCGGGCCATTTGGGGAACTGACGCCACCCGAAAGGTTCACGACCTCCAGGTCCACATTGCCCGGCTGCGCCGGAAGCTGGAGACGGGATCCGGTTCCAATCTGATAAGGGGGGAGGGAGGCGCGGGCTACAGCCTCTCCCTTGTTTCAGCCTAGGGCTGGCGAGCCGACTTCTGGGCCAACCTGCGGCCGGGCATCGCGATGTCGCGTCACGCACGGGTCCCGGCGACGGCGCCGTATTCGCGGTTTACCTCGCGCGCCAAATGCCCGAGGATGGGCCAAACGGATGGCCGCTGAACCGAGAAAACCCGAGGTAGTGATCGTAGACGACGAGATCCAGATCCGCCGGCTCCTGCGCGTTACGCTCGAATCCGATGGATTCGTGGTGAGGGACTGCGATTGCGGCCAGGTGGGCCTGAGCGAGATCGCGTTCAGGCGCCCCGATATCGTGGTCCTCGACCTTGGCCTACCCGATATCCCGGGGGTCGAGGTCCTCAGGCGCCTCCGTGAATGGACCCAGGTGCCGGTGCTGATCCTGTCCGTCCGGGACCACGAGGACGACAAGGTTGCCGCGCTCGACGCTGGCGCCGACGACTACCTGACAAAGCCCTTCAACGGCCGGGAGATGCTCGCGCGCCTGCGCGTGATGCTGCGCCACGCGAAGCCGGACGACGGCATCAGCATCGTCCGGTTCGGCGCGATCGAGATTGATTTTACCCGCCGGATCGTGACCAAGGGCGGCGCCGAGGAGACGCTGACCGCGAAGGAATACGCGCTTTTGCGGCTGCTCGTGACCCACAGGGGCAAGGTGCTCACCCACCGGCAGATCCTTCGGGACGTCTGGGGGCCGAACGCCGAGGAGCAGACCCATTACCTACGGGTGTACATTGACCGGCTTAGGCGCAAGCTGGAGGACAGCCAGAAGCGGCCCAAGTTCTTCAAGACGGTTCTGGGCGTCGGCTATCGTTTTGAAGGGGAGTGATTCCTGCAAATCAGGCCAGGCAGCTCCCGACCGGAGAAACCCGACTGCATCTTCAAACCCTATGTCCTCCCCACGCTCGCGCTCCCGTTCCTGGATGGTGTTGCTGCTGCCCCTGGTCCTCGCGGGCGCCCCGGCTGCCGATGTTCCGGAGCAGCCTTCCGCGGCCGCACTGTTGCCGAGGGAGCGGCTGCTCATGGATGCCAATTGGCGGTTCGCCTTCGGCCATCCCTCCGACCCGGCGAAGGATTTCGACCACGCCACGGGCTATTTCTCGTATTTTGCCAAGGCGGGCTATGGCGACGGCCCGGCCGCCGCGAACTTCAACGATTCCGCGTGGCGCCGACTCGACCTGCCGCACGACTGGGCCGTCGAGGCGCCATTTGCCGCAAACGCGAGTCCGAGTCACGGCTACAAGGCGGTCGGTCGCAAATTCCCCGAACGCAGCGTCGGCTGGTATCGGAAGACGTTCTCTGTCCCGGCGTCCGACCTCGGCCGGCGGATCGGCGTGGAATTTGACGGCGTCTTTCGCGACTCGGTGGTCTGGGTCAACGGCTTCTACCTCGGCCGCCAGCCGAGCGGCTACACTAGCTTCCATTACGACCTGACCGACTACCTCAATTACGGAGGAGACAACACGATCGCCGTGAGGGTCGACGCCACGATGGAGGAGGGATGGTTCTACGAGGGGGCGGGCATCTACCGGCACGTATGGATGACCAAGACCTCGCCGGTGCACGTGGCGCACTGGGGCACCTTCGTCACCGCCGCGGTGCAGGGCGACTCGGCGGTCATCGCGACCCGCACGACGGTTGTCAATGAGGGCGCGGGCAATGCAACCTTTGACCTGGAGCAGAGCGTCGTGAACGCCGGCGGTCAGGTGGTCGCGACGGGCGCCGTGCGCAACTCCGTTCTGTCTTCAGGCGCGGAGCGGGACCTTTCCTGCGTGATGAGCGTTCCGCACCCGCAGCTATGGTCACTCGAATCCCCTGTTCTGCACCGGCTCGTCACGACGGTGCGTGCCGGCGGCGCCGTCGTTGACCGGTACGAGACGACATTTGGCATCCGCACGGTGAGCTTCGACCCTGACCACGGGTTCTTTCTAAACGGCAGGCGCGTCGAGCTGAAGGGTGCGAACCTCCACCAGGACTTCGCCGGAGTCGGCGTCGCGTTGCCGGATGCGCTCTACGATTTCCGCGTCGAGCGCCTGAGGGAATTGGGCTGCAACGCCCTGCGCTGCTCGCACAATCCGCCAGCGCCCGAGCTTCTCGACGCCTGCGACCGGCTCGGCCTCCTGGTGCTCGACGAGAACCGCCTGATGGGCCCGAGCCCCGAGCAGCTGGGCCAGCTTGAGGGGATGATCCGGCGCGACCGCAACCACCCAAGCGTCATCCTCTGGTCGCTCGGCAACGAGGAATGGGCCATTGAGGGCAACATCAAGGGAGCCCGCATCGCGGGGTCGATGCAGGCGTTCGCGCAGCGGCTCGACCCGACCCGAAGGATCACCGTGGCGAACAGCGGCGGCTGGGGCGGAATCTCCAGCGTGATCGACGTCGTCGGCTACAACTACATCAGGCAGAGCGACACCGACAAGCAGCACGCCGATTACCCGCGCCAGCCGGGAGTCGGCACTGAGGAATCGACCACCCGGCAGACGCGCGGCGTCTATTTTGACGACCGGCAGAGCGGGCACCTCGCGCCGCTCATGGACGCTTCCTCTGGTGGCAACATGGAGCAGGGCTGGCAGCATTACTCCGCGCGCCCATTTCTTGCAGGCCTGTTCTACTGGACCGGCTTCGACTACCGGGGCGAGCCCAATCCATTCGACTGGCCGCAGGTGAGCTCGCAGTCCGGCATCCTGGACCTCTGCGGATTTCCCAAGGACGGAGCCTATTACCTCAAGGCCTGGTGGACTCCCGGGCCGGTCGTGCATATCTTTCCGCACTGGAACTGGCCCGGCAGGGAAGGGCAGAAGATAGAAGCATGGTGCTACAGCAACTGCGATGAGGTCGAGCTCACGCTGAACGGCCGGTCGCTCGGCGCAAAGGCCATGCCCCGGAACTCGCACCTTGAGTGGCCGGTGGTCTACGCGCCCGGAGTCCTCGAGGCCCGCGGGTCGACCGGCGGCCGCGTGACCGCGATCGACCGCGTGGAGACGACGGGAGAGCCCGCAAGAATTTCGCTCGCGCCGGATCGCACGGCAATCAGGGCCGACAGCGAGGACGTGGCCGTCTTCACTGTCTCGGCGCTCGACGCGCGGGGACGCGTCGTGCCGACTGCGGACAACCTTGTAAAGCTTGCGGTCACCGGCGGCCGGATCATCGGGGTTGGAAACGGCGATCCCAGCAGCCACGAATCCGACAGGTTCGTCGACGCCTACGGCCTCCTCACGGTCGAGGACTGGCGCGGGCGCATCGCGCCTCAGGGCACGACGAGTCCCTCCGCACCAGAGTCGTTGCCGCCATTTCCCAGGCTGGGGAACTGGAAGGCCCCCCTTCCGAAGCCCGGCGAGGTGTATGACCTTTCGGGCACGTTCTCCGTCGACGCTGTTCCCGCCGGGGTCGAGTGGCATCTGTTCCTGCCGGCCCTTGGGACGTGGACCACGCTCTGGCTCAACGGTCGCGAGTTGGCCCGGAATCTGGACACATCCACCGCCGGCCCGGCGTTGAGCCTCGATCCGGCCCAGCTGGTCATCGGCTCGAATCGTGTTCAGCTGATCGTCACCCCGTATGGCGATGGCCGGAACCACATGCCGGAGCTCACCCGACTTGGCGCGGTCCGCGTCGTTACTCCCGCGCCCGAATGGCAGCGCCACCTGTTCAACGGCCTGGCCCAGGTGCTTGTGCAGGGCACAAGGGAGCCCGGGACGATTCGGCTGACAGCGCAGGCACAGAATCTAATCCCGGCCGAGGCTCAGGTGACGACCCAGTCCGTCCCGCTCCGACCCGCCGTGCCGTGACAAAGAAGGGCGCAGGGCAGGCACATGCTTCGGAGCTACGGGTGCCCCTGGGCCATGATCGTCCTGAGGACCCTTAGGGGCTTGTCGCAGCCCTGGTACGTGGACCCGTCGTAGGACGAGATCACGACCTTGCCGGTGGCGGTGTCGATGATGATCAGGTTCGGGATCCCGTTTCCGGTCGCGGCGCCCCACGCGCCCGCCTCGCCGCGCCTTACGGCCGGGAACTCCATCTTGTGCTGGCGCATGTAGGCGACCATGTCCGCGTCGGAACGGTCATAGTTCACCATGACGAGCTGGAACCGCTGCCTCGTCTTGTCGGCGTCGTGGTAGAACTCGGCAAGGCGCGGGGAGAATTGCTGGCAGGGCGGGCACCATCCGGCGCCGTGGTAAGCCGCAAGGTAGGGCGCGAGGCGCGGCTGGAACTCCTCGCTGACCACCGACCCGTCCTCGCGGAGCCGCTTGACCTGGAGCGTGCCGTCGGCGGTGTTAAACCTCGCCTTCGGCCTGAATTCCCTGAGGACGGCATAGGCGCCAAACACGATGCATATGACGAGGAAGAGTTTCTTCACGGGTTCGTGCCTGCCTTTGGCATCGCCTGGCGGTCGGGGCTGCGTTTCAACGCGTCTGAACTATCCGCCCCCATGCCGTTTTCAAGGCAGTCAATCAACCCCAGCAAGGCGCCCCAATGGTAGAAGCGGTCGCTGCTGGTGACGTCGTCGCCCGACCCGGTGATGGCGTTGTAGTTCTCGTGGACGTGGCCCTTCTCCGTCCACTCCGTGTTGAACAGGGCGAGCGACTTCCGGGCCAGTTCCTTTCGCGCGGCGGGCTGGTCGTAGTTCCGCAGTCCCAGGTACACCAGGTAGTTCATCGGGCCCCAGATACGCCCGCGCCAGTAGTCCTGGTCCTTGAACGCCGGGTCGGACCGGGGGGTGGAGGGGATCACCCAGTCGCCCCAGAATTCCCCTGGGTTGAGCAGGTGCTCCCTGACCATGCGGTCGGCCTGCTGCGGCGTCGCAGCCCCGCCCACCAGGGGATAGAAGTTTGTCGGAGACGTGCGCGGGCTGAAGCTCCCCGTGTCGAGGTTCTTGTTGAGGAACATCCCCGTCCTCTCATTCCAGAGAGTCTGGAGACTGGCGCGGTAGCGTTCGCCGCGGGCCCGCAGCTCCCGCTCTTCGTCATGCCTCCCGAGTATGCCGGCCATCTCGGCCAGCGCCCGACAGTCCGCGACGTACAGGCCCATGATTCCGACGTCGGCCAGGTGCATCCTGTGCGTCGCGGCGTCGAACGGGGCATCGTCGTACATGGGGCTGTTGTCGAGGCCTTCGTACTTTGCACCCTGCAGGGTGCCGACCGCCGTGTCATCCAGGTTGACCGGCCGGTTGCCCGCATCGGTGCCGAGGACAAGATAGCCGCCGAGCTGCCGGTGCCCGTCCCACCAGCGGTTCCAGCGCAGGAGCGGGCCGAAGGCGTCGCGCAGGAACCATGCGTCGTGGAACTTCTGGTAGATATTCAAGACCGTGATCGCGCCCACGGGGGACTCGGAGCGATCGGAGCTCTTCCAGCCGCCCTGGCGGGCGTAGTTCGGGACGATGCCCTCGGGGGTGGACTCCCTCAGGATCTCGAGCGCGTTGGCGTAGGCCAGGTTGCGGTTTCCTACCGATGCCAGGGAGGCCGCGAAGAAGGTGTCCCATTCGAAGAGCACATAGCCGCCCCATCCCGTCGACCACAGGCGGCTGACCGGCGAGATGACGCGCGACTGCGACGGGTCGTAGAGCGTGTCCCATCCCATGACGCTCTCTATCGCCTGCGGGACGCCTCCGACCGGCGGCCGCTGGCGCCCTAGGATTGCGCGGATCTGCTCAACCGAGCGGGGGCGGCCCGTGCTGACCCCGATCGGATCCCGGAACTGCGCCGCGAAGAAGGGCGTGGAGACCGGCAGGGCGGCCGGCTCCTGCTCCTTGCCGGTCCAGAAGACGGGAATCCTGCGCGACCCGTTGGTGAAGTCGATGTGGTCCCCCGTTCTTGAAGCGCCGCCCGGGCGGCCCCAAAGGATGCCGGCCGATATGACAAGGGTGGGGGGAAGGGAGGTCCCCTGTCCGGACGGGGTCGCAAGCATGACGAGATCCTCGCCGTCATGCGCGCTCTGCAGCACGAGGTCGTGGCCGCGCCACGAGAGTCTCATCTCCGTGTAGCTACCGTCCCAGGTGTGGGGCCCCGGGAAGACATCCGCCTCATCCTTTCCCCGGAGCCCTATCTGGACGTCGGGGAGGAATGCGTCGGAGTACAGGGTGGAGTTGTGCTTGAGCCCCACGCGGAGGGTGAACCCCTCGGGAAGCAGGGCCTGCGCCGCCACGCTGTAGACGTCCCATGTGTTCCATCCCTTAGCGAGGCCCCTCTGAACCGAGTCGTATTCCGGCGAGCGCGGCGGCTGGGCGGCCATCCCCAGGGGGAGCAGGAAGGCGGCCATCCATCGGAGGCATGCCGCGGAGCGCGCCCCGCAGGCGGGCGCCGCGCCGGGAAGCCGCCTCGGCCTTTCCGGGAAACCGGGGGGGCCCGGGAGGTGTCTTTCCGATTTGCTTGGGGTTTTCATTCGATTGTCTCGTTCATTGGCCCCGAGGCGGCCTGTGGGATCCGAGAGAACCCCCCATTATTTTCCAAAGCCATCCTTATTTTGTGAGGGATTCTTCCACCGCGCGTGTATAATCCTCAACAAGGCATATGAATACGTCCCAAAACTCGCTTTCGGAGGCACTGCAGGGCTGGCGCGTGAAACCCCCGGCCGATCCGGGCTTCCGGCAGGGCGTTTGGAGACGCATCGGGGAGAAGGCCGAACCCGCCTGGCCTGGCTATATTCGTGCGCATGCACCCTCGTTGGCGGCGGCCGCATTCCTAGCGGCGGGTGCCGCCGCCTACACCGGCAGCGTCATGGCGCACTCCCAGGTGCGGGCCGACCGCGAGGCCATTGTCGTGGCCTACCTGATGGACCTTGATCCACGCGCGCAGGCCGCGCTCAAGCCGTGAGGTTGATCCCGGGCATCGCGGCAATCATAGCCCTGTTGGCCGCCGGCGCAGGGTTTGCCGGCTACAGCCTGAGCCGGGATCCCGCGCTGCACGCCGCCGCGGCGAAGGGCGACACGATGGAATGGCTGCGCGCGGACTTTCATCTCACCGGCGCCCAGCTCGCCGAAGTCCGCCGCCTTCACGATTCCTACGCCGGCTCATGCCAGGAGCATTGCCGCATGATCCAGGAGATGACGCATGCGCGCGATGAGCTCAGGGAGGCCCACGGCGACAAGGCGGCCCTGGACGCCGCGAATGCCCGCCTCGAGAAGATGCGCGCCGCCTGCGAGGGCGCCATCGCTGAACACGTGCGGAGGGTTGCGGCGCTTATGTCCCCCGAGGACGGCCGGCGCTACCTTGCGCTGGTCGTCCCGAGGATCGCCAATTTCGACCACGCGGGCGCGCCCGACCTGCGCCTCAACCGCCCGAACTGACCCCATGGAATCCGAGGCCGGCTCCGGCCCGAGTGACGAGGATCTTATGAGGCGCCTGCAGGGGGGCGAGGACGGCGCGCTCGCCCAGCTGATGCAGAACTGGGAGGAGCCGGTGAAGAGATTCATATTTCGCATCGTCGGCAATGCGGCCGAGGCCGAGGATCTGGCCCAGGATGTGTTCGTGAGGGTCTATTCCAAGCGCGCGACCTACCGGACGGGCGCAAGATTCTCCACCTGGTGTTTCGCCATCGCCGCAAACCAGGCCAAGAACCGGCTGCGATGGTGGCGGCACAGGCCGGCGGTGTCGCTTGACGCATGGACCGAGGCGGGCGGCGAGGCCGCTGACGAGACGCGTGACGGCGAGGCCGCGTCACGAAGGGCGGTCCGTCGCGAGCGGATCGCCGCGGTGCAGGCCGCGGTATCGGAGCTTCCGCTCGACCTGCGCACGGCCCTGGTCCTGTTCGAATACGAGGGCCAGCCGGTGGCGGAGATCGCATCCGCGCTGGGCTGCACTGCCAAGGCGGTCGAGACCCGGCTCTATCGCGCCCGGCGTCTGTTGAAGCGGGCGCTCAAGCTGCACGACGGCTAGGCAGGCTCGGGGGAACCGCCCCGGGCCGGGCCGATGCCGGCACGGCAATATCTGCGGCATTTTGGACAAGAACTGCGGGCGTAAGGAGCGGAGGCGCGTGTATCACCCCCTGAACGGACCACCTCTAGATTAACAACCCTCAAGATCACATCTCCAATGAATACACAAAAGTCTGGCACCAATGTCCTAAGCCTGGGTTCCATCCTGGCTGCGGCCCTCGCCTTCGCCTTGCCGACACTTCGTGCCGGCGCGCCTCTTCCTTCGGGCGCCTACCACCGTGTCGGAGCCGTTGTAAGCGCCAATGACGTCAGCACCGTGAAGTCTGACGCCGTTGCCATGGCGTGCGGCGCCTGCAAAACCACGGCTATCACCGAACGCAGACTCCTGCCCGGTGCGAAGGCCGGGACGGCGTTGTTCGCCGTAGGCTCCAGGCACGAGTGCGCCATGTGCGGCGGCGAGATCACCACCATGAACGGCACGACAACGAATTCAATGGCGCACAACTGCGTCGTTTGCGGCCAAGTCACGGTGTCCTGCTGCGTGGCCCCGGCCGCTGCCAAGAACGGCTGATCCGCCAGGGATCTCCCACTCCTGCCGCCCGGCGCCGACTACTTCGGAATGGCGTCCATCACGGCCGACGGCGTCAGGAGCTCGGGCAGGATCACCGGCTCGGCGCGGCCGGGAAGCCAGATGAGGTTGAAGGGCACGGCGGCCCGGTGGTACCTGGCGAGCTCCGCGGTGATCTGGGGATCCTTGTTGGTCCAGTCGCCCCTGAGGGTCGCGATGTGCCTCTCGCGGAAGGCGCGCAGGACATCATCCGAATGGAACACGAGGCGCTTGTTGGCCTGGCATGTGGCGCACCACCTGGCCGTGAAGTCGACATATACGATCCGATTCTCCGACCGGAGCTTTTCGACGGCCTCGGGGCTCCACTTGTCCCAGACGATGTCATTTGGCGCCGCGGGCACCGGCCAGCCCGCCCACGCGCCGGCGGCGAGCAGGACCACGCACGCCGCCATTCCGAACCGGACCCGCCCGGGCGAGGCTCCCGGGGCGTTCCACCGGCCGTAGAACCAGACGCCCATCGCTACCAGCACGAGACCCAGCAGCGCCGAGAGGAGACCGGTCTCCTGGACCTGCCCGGCGAGAACCCACATGAGGTAGGCAACCGTGGCGTAGAGAGGGAAGGCCATGGCCTGCTTGAAGGTCTCCATCCACGCCCCGGGCCTTGGAAGCACCTTCACGGCCGCCGGGAACGCCGAGAGCAGCAGGTAGGGCGAGGAAAGCCCGATCGCAATCACGGTGAAGATCGTGAACGACTCGGCCGTGGAGAGGGCGAGCGCCGCGCCAAGCGCCGGGGCCAGGAAGGGCGCCGCACACGGCGTAGCAGCCACGGTCGCGAGGGCGCCGGTGAGGAAGGACCCGGCGAGCCCGGACTTCGACTGAAGCTGGGAGCCGATCCCGGTGGCCGTCAGCCCGAATTCAAAGACGCCGCTCATGTTGAGCGCGAACGCGAGCATGGCCGCCGCGAGGCCGAACACGAACGCGGGGGACTGCAGCTGGAACCCCCAGCCGAGCTGGCTCCCGCCCGCCCGCAGCACGGCGAGGATTCCCGCGAGGACCCAGAACGAAAGGACAACGCCCGCCGCAAAGACGAGGCCGTGGAGCGTCACCTTGCGCCGGTCGGCTCCGGCCTGGTTCACAAACCCGAGGATCTTGATCCCGAGCACGGGAAAGACGCACGGCATCAGGTTGAGGATTAGGCCGCCTACGAACGCCAGAGCGAGCGTGCCGATGAACCCCCCCGCGCCGGGCGGGGCGGGGCTGGCCGCACCGGCCCCAGTGCCGGCCCCGAACTTCGCGTCGATGGCGAGCCCGGGAAGCGATCCGTCGGGCCGCCAGCCCTGCTTCGAGGTGAGGACGCCGACGAGCCGCCGCGAATCCTTCGGGCCGTCGGCTGAGATGGGAAGCGTCAGCGTGAAGCCGCCCTTTCCGTCGGAGGCGACAGTTTGCGGGAGGTCGGAGGCGATGGTTCCGTCCTGCGAGAAGAAATGGAGGCCATCGGGCGCCCGGGCGGTATTGGCGGCCGCGCCGGCTGCGCGGACCGTGAGCGTGGCTGTCTTCGCGTCGCGCGAGGCCGCGGCCACCCATGACGGGTCCGACACGGGGAGCTGCGAAATCACCGCGCGGATCCTGGCCCCCCAGACGGCGTCGGGCTGCGGGTTCTCCGCCGAGACTGGGAGATCGAGCGCGAGCTTCCCGCTTCCCGGGACGCATTCATCCTGGCACATGAGCCATTCGGCGGCGACCCGGAGCTCCGCCTTCGCGCCGGGCTGCAGGTCGGCCGGCGGCGTCAGGGTCACCGGCAGCAGGAGGTCGCCGTCGTACCCGTTTCCGATGACCGTGCCTCGGCTGTCCAGGAGCAGCGTCGGGGCCGGCCACTGGATCTCGCCGGCCTTCCAGCCGGCGGGAAGCGCCCACTTGAGGGTCGTGGGCAGCCCCGTTCCTGGATTGACCCAGTACGTGTGCCAGTGCGCCTTGTGGACGAGGCGCAGGGCCACCGTGAACGGCGCGCCGGGGCGAACCGACGCGTCAGCCGAGACGAGGGACGCGCTGACCTGGGCGCCCGCCGGGGCGGGAAAGAGGGTGGCCAGCGTGGCTGCGGCTAGGGATGCGAGAAGGCGCTTCATGACGGGGTTTAGCGTCGGGAAAGGGCAGTGTGGCGGCATCGTTCGCCGCCGCAAGCGCTCACCCGCTTTTGGCGCCGGCGGCGATCCAGCGCTCAAGCATCTGGATCTCCTCCGTCGTGAAGGGCTTTTCGCCGTCGCTCGGCATGGAGTCGTCGTCGCTGGGCGGGAGCCGGAGCCGCCGGAGCATGTCGCTCGACTTCGGGCTGCCCGGGACGACGACCTTTCCGTCCTCGCCCCCGCGCATCAGCTGCTCGTACGAATCCAGCCTCAGGCCGCCCTTGTGCTTCTCCGGTTTGTGGCAGGAGACGCAGCTTCGTGCAAAGAGGGGGGCGATGTGAACCGGATAGAAGGCCTGGTTGGACGGATCCGCGCTCCCCGGCCCGGCGTGGACCACCCTGGGAATTGAAGGGGCGGTTTCCTCCGCCTTTGCGGCCCCGGCGGGTAGGCCGAGCCAGACCCGCAGGCGCTGGGGCATCTTGGCCGTCAGGTACCCGTCGCCATGGATTATCGCGCCCCCGCCATCGGCCGTCCATACCATGAGGCCGAGCGTGGCCGCGAGCAGGAGAGGGTAGGCCACGCGCGGCCCCGCGGCGCCATCCCCGGAGCGGGCGCGGAGCGCGGCCGCGCAGACGGCCGCGAGCATCACGCCTCCCCAGAGATGCCGCGTGACATCACGGCCCCTGTAGCCGCCGCTCCACGCGAGGAGCCAGCCGTCGAAGGCGGCCGCGAACGTGGCGGCCGCCGCGATGGCCAGAATCCAGCCCGCGGCGGACCGCAGGTGGGCCCATTCCCGCCGCAGGCCGGCCAGCTCCATGGCCGGCACCAGGACGAGGAGCGCGACCGGCCCGTGGACAAGGAGGGGATGAAGCCTCCCCACGAACTGGCCCAGGTCGCCATGGTCCCGCCCGTCCGGCGGAAACCGCTTCACGAGGTAGAGAAGCCCGGCCCAGAGCGCCATCGCGAGGAGCGTCGCCGCGGTCCGCAGGCGGCTCGGGCGCGTTTCATGGGCGTTTGGGACCATTGGGGGTTTGTTCGGAATCGCCTTTGGAGCCGGGCCACCATGGGACACAGCCGTCCTGGGAGGCAAACCAACAAGTTGTCCCCGGCGCTTGCGGCGGAATGGGTTATCCGCCAACTTTGCGCGCTTTCCCCAAGCCGTCCCCACCCATGACCCAAGCGGCGCCCAATGCCTTTGCGCGATTTGCCCGCGTTGCCGCCTGGTCCTGCGTCGCTGCGGCGGGCGCCGGGAGCATGGCCGTCCTTGCCTGGTTCCGCGGCGAGCAACCGAGCGCCCTCTGGATGGTCGTCGCCGCGACGTGTGTGTTCGCGATCGCCTACCGGTTCCACTCGGCGTGGCTGATGGCGCGGGTGCTGACGATCGACGACATGCGGGCCACGCCCTCGGAGATCCATTCCGACGGGAGGGACTTCGTGCGAACGAACCGCTGGGTCGTCTTCGGCCACCATTTTGCGGCCATAGCCGGGCCGGGTCCCCTGGTGGGGCCCGTGCTCGCGGCCCAGTTCGGATACCTGCCCGGCCTTCTGTGGATCCTGATCGGCGCCGTCTTCGGCGGGGCCGTCCACGACAGCATCATCCTCTTCTGCTCCGTCCGGCGGCGCGGCAAGTCGCTCGGCCAGATGGTCCGGGACGAGGTGGGGCCGTTCGCCGGGCTCGTCGCGCTCGTGAGCATCACAGCGATATCCGTCATCCTGCTCGCCGTCCTCGCGCTTGTCGTCGTCAACGCGCTCGCCGAGTCGCCCTGGGGGGTCTTCACGATTGCGGCGACAATGCCGATCGCGCTCGCCATGGGCGTCGCGATGCGGGCCGGGGGATACGAGCGCGGGCGGCTTGCCTGGGTCACCGCGGCGGGAATCGCGGCGCTGTTGGCGGCCGTATGGGGGGGCCAGTTCATCGCGGGCAGCCCCATCGAGGGGATCCTCACGCTCAGGGGCACCTCCCTTGCCTGGTGGATCATGGGCTACGGGCTCGTGGCGTCGATCGTCCCGATCTGGCTCCTGCTCGCGCCGCGCGACTACCTGAGCACCTTCATGAAGATCGGGACGATTGCGGCCCTGGGGGTCGCGATCGTGATCCTGGGGCCGCACCTGAGGATGCCCGCGGTCACGAAGTTCATCGACGGCTCCGGCCCCGTCTTCGCCGGGCCGGTGTTCCCCTTCTGCTTCATCACGATCGCGTGCGCGGCCGTCTCGGGGTTCCATGCCATCGTATCGTCGGGGACGACCCCCAAGCTCCTCGCGCGGGAGCGCGACATCCGGGCGATCGCCTACGGAGCGATGCTGACGGAGATGTGCGTCGGGGTCATGGCGATCATCGCGGCGTGCGCGATGGCGCCGGGCGAGTACTTTGCGATCAACGTGAAGGGAGACGTCGTCGCCGTGACGCGGCAGATCTCGGCGCTCGGGTTTGCCGTGACGCCCGCCGACATGGCGGCGCTGGCGTCAAGCATCGGGGAAAAGACGATGGTCGGGCGCGCCGGCGGGGCGCCCACGTTCGCGCTGGGCATGGCCCAGATGCTCGCGGGCGTCCTCCACAGCGGGGCCGCGCTCGCGGTCTGGTACCACTTCGCGATCATGTTCGAGGCGCTGTTCATCCTGACGACGATCGACGCGGGAACCCGGATCGGGCGCTTCCTCGTCCAGGACCTGCTCGGGTTTGTCTGGAGGCCGCTTGGCGACACCCGCTCGTTCGCCGGCAACGTCGGGGCGACGGCCCTCTTTGTCGGCGCCTGGGGATGGTTCCTTTACCAGGGGGTCGTCGACCCCCTGGGCGGCATCAATTCGCTGTGGCCGATATTCGGGGTGGCGAACCAGCTCCTGGCCGTGATCGCGCTCGCGCTGGGGACGACCGTGCTGATCAAGATGGGGAAGGCGCGCCACCTTTGGGTGACGCTCGCGCCGCTCGCGTGGCTGCTCGCCGTGACCATGACCGCCGGCTGGATGAAGATCTTCAGCCCGGACCCGCGGCTCGGGTTCCTGAGCGCGGCGAACGCCGCGCTGTCCCCCCGGCAGGCCCTCAACGCTCACGTGGACGCCGCCGTAACGGGGGCGTTCCTCATCCTGGTCGCCGTGATCGTGGTCGCGAACGCCCGGGTATGGTGGCTTCTCCTCGCGGGCAGGCGCGCGCCCGACCTTCGCGAGGAGCCGTTCGTCGCTACGAGGACCCTCGATCAGACCTCGTAGGCCGGGAGGACCTTGTCCACCCGCACCTTGTCCAGCCTCGCGTAGACCGGAACGCCGGTGTCGTGCGGCAGGGTCACCTCGCCCTGGATCAGGGGCTGCGCATAGCGCAGAAACTGGAAGTTCATGCTGACAAGGTCCTCGTTGATCCACTCGCGCGGGAGCTTCTTTATCCCGTTCGCGATCTCGCTCAGGGGCGCGAGCCCGGTCTCGACCGTGTAGTGCTCGGTCTCGCCGCGCACCAGGGTGACCATCTTGTCGGTCTCCCCGGCGATCGCCGCGCGCACCGCCGCCTGCCCCGCCAGGAACGCCTCGTCGACGTCCGTCTTCGAGGCTGCGTGCGCTGCCGCGCGCTGGATGAGGCCCGGGCGGGCCACGCGCACCTTCGCGGTCGGGATCCCCGTCTCGATGATCTCGCCGAGCGCCTCGCCGGCGCCGCCGAGCCTCGCGTGCCCGAAGGCGTCGGTCGCGGAGTCGGCCGCAAGGTAGTTGCCGTCCGCGTCGACCAGCCCCTCGGCCACGACGATCATGCAGAAGCGCTCGCGCTTGAGGACGCGCCTGACGTCCTCCAGGACCTTCTCCTGGTTGAAGGGGACCTCGGGCAGAAGGATGATGTGCGGGGGGTCATGGGGATGGTCGCGCCGCTTCGCCAGCGCGGTGCCGGCGGCGATCCAGCCGGCGCTCCGTCCCATCACCTCCACGATCGAGACAAGGTCCCCCTGTCCCATCGCCTCGTTGTCGCAGGCGATCTCGCGGATGGTCGTCGAGAGGTACTTGACCACGCTGCCGTAGCCCGGGCAGTGGTCCGTCCCGGTCAGGTCGTTGTCGATCGTCTTCGGCACGCCGATGACCCGCAGCTCGTAGCCCTGCTGCTGGGCCAGCTTGGAGATCTTGTCCGCCGTGTCCTGGGAGTCGTTTCCGCCGATGTAGAGGAAATAGCGGATGTTGTGGGCCTTGAAGACCTCGAGCACGCGCTCGAAGTCCTGCTGCTTCTTCAGCTTGTAGCGGCAGGTGCCGAGGGCGGCGCCGGGCGTGTGCCGGAGCGCGCGGACCTGCTGCTGGGACTCGGAGGCCAGATCCACGATCTCCTCCTGCAGGATGCCGAGGACGCCGTTCAGGCCGCCGTAGATCTCCTCGATGGATTCATGGTTGAGCGCCTCTGACACGATGCCAGCCAGGCTTGCGTTGACGACGGAGGTAGGTCCGCCGGATTGGCCCACGAGAATGTTGCCTATGAGATCAGCCATGTGAAAGGGAGTGAGGTGTAATCAGGACAGTGAGGGTCCAAGAAAGCCCATCCCCAAGGGGGGTGCAATTTAAAACTTCGGCGTGGCCAAGAACAGAGCTACAGGAGCCTCGCGGGGCGGTATTCGGCGGCACCCTTAACCCGCTTCGCAAGAGGCTTTACCTCCGCGACGAAGGCGTCGACCTGGTCTGGGGCAGCCCCAACGTAGCGCGCGCTTTCGGCCAGGATTCCCAGCAGGGCCTTCTTCCCGAGGCCTATCCTGCGGTCCCCGGCCAGCCTGTCGAGGAGGTCGGGCCCGGCCGCGCCGGAGCGCATGGCCTTCACGGCCGCGAGCGAATGCTCCTTGATCGCCTCGTGCGCGGTCTCTCGGCCCGCCCCGCGCTTCACCGCCTCCATGAGGATCGTGGTGGTCGCAAGGAAGGGAAGGTTGCGCTCGTTCTCCTGCGCGATGGCGGAGGGGAACGCCTCCATCTGCTCGAGCACGGTCAGGAGCGTCTCCAGGCTGCCGTCGATCGCGAAGAACGCGTCCGGAAGCGCCACCCTGCGGACGACAGAGCACGAGATGTCCCCCTCGTTCCATTGGTCCCCGGCGAGCGAGCCCGTCATGGTCACGTAGCCCCCGAGCACCGTGGAGAACCCGCATATCCGCTCGCAGTTGCGGGCGTTCGCCTTGTGCGGCATCGAGGACGAGCCGACCTGGCCCTCCTGGAACCCCTCGGTCAGCAGCCCCGCCCCGGCCATGAGCCTCATCGTCGTGGCAAAGCTCGCCGCCGCGGCCCCGACCTGGTGCAGCGCCGAGACGACCTCGAAGTCGAGCCCGCGAGGATACACCTGGCCGACGCTTCCGAGCGAGGCCGGGATGCCGAGGTGCTTCAAGACGCGGCTCTCGAGGCTCGAGACCTTGTCCGCCTTGCCGCCGAGGAGCGTCAGCTGGTCGAGCTGGGTCCCGACCGCGCCCTTGAGCCCGCGCACCGGGTAGCGGTTGATGAGGCCCTCGAGCCGGTCCAGAGCGATCAGCATCTCCTGCCCGAACATCGCCATGCGCTTGCCGAGGGTCGTCGGCTGCGCGGGGACGTTGTGGGTGCGCCCGGTGATCATCAGGTCGCGGTGCTCGTCCGCGCGGCGCGCGAACGCGAGGAGCGCCGCCGCCGCCTTCTTCCGGACGATCTTCAGTGACTGGAATATCTGCAGCTGCTCGACGTTCTCGGTCAGGTCGCGGCTCGTGAGGCCGAGGTGGATGAACTGGCGCTTCGCGAGGTCGGAGAACTCCTCGATGCGCGCCTTCACGTCGTGAAGCGTGACGCGTTCGCGCTTTGCAATCGACCCGAGGTCGATCCGGTCCTTCACCCGCTCGTAGTCCCGGATCGCGTCGGCCGGGATAGGGACCCCGAGGTCCCGCTGGGCCTTCATGACCGCTATCCAGAAGTCGCGCTCGAGGAGGACCTTCCCCCGCCTTGACCAGATGTTGCGCATCGCCGCCGACGCATAGCGCTCCGCAAGGACATTGGGGACAGGCTCGCTCGTTGGGGTGTCGGCCGACTCGTTCACGCGAAGCCGCCCAGTAAACGCCCCTTGGGCGTGAACGCCACCGGAAAAGCGATGCCAGCCGCGGGGACTGCGCCCCGGCGGCTAGGCGGCGAGGCAGCGCACGGCCATGTCGCGCAGCACCTCCTCCTGCGCATCCGGCCTGCGGATGATCTCCTCGAACGCGTTGGTGAACTCCCGCTGGTTGTCGATCAGGCGCCGCAGGGACGGAAGGGCCGCCGCGCCCGCGAGCTTTCCCACGTACCAGGGGTTCTGGGTGAAGACGTTGAACGAGCTCTTGACCCCGGCGGCTTCGCCAAACTTTGGGCCGTGCGCCTCCGCCGCCCGCTGCAGGCCGTCGACCCCCCTCGGCCCGACCCTGGCGTCGCCGGCGTCCGCGAGAGCGCGCACCTGGATCAGGATCCTGTTGCGGTTCTGGAGCGCCGCCAGGACGGGCCGTGCGTCCCCGCCCGCGAAGAAGTGCCGCTTGAGGGCCGCCAGCGCCCACTGGAGGTCGCCGCTGAAGAACGCGTCGGCCGTCTCGAAGAAGTCGCCCTGCGCCGCGTTGGGCGTCAGCTCCTCCACGCTTGCCTCCTCGATGACGGCCCCGTCGGCGTGAGCCGCCAGCTTGTGGACCTCCTCGATGAGAAGCCTCGTGTTGGAGCCGATCTTGGCCAGCAGGAGCTCCATGGCGCCGGGACCGAATTGGATCCCCATGGAATTGGCCTCCGCCTGGACGACGGCGCCCAGCCCCTCGGCGTCCTCTCCGCCGTCCGCCAGCGCGAAGTCCGCGCTCCTCTCGCACCATTTCGCGAAGGAGCGCCTGCGGTCCACGGGCGCCGCCGTGATGAGGACCGCCGTCTCCTCGGGATTCACGGACTGGAGGAGTTCCTGGAGGTCCTCGACCCGCTTGAGCGTCGTCTCCGCCTTCCCCGTGACCGTGTCGGCCAGGAAGTTGACGTCCTTCAGCCAGACGACCCTGCGCCCCCCGAACATCGGGATGGTCTGCACCGCCTCGCGGAACCGGTTGACCGCGGATTCGACCTCGTCGACGTTCGCTGCAAAACCGTTTACGATCTCGCGCGAGAACTCGTCGGTGCTGTCGCCTGCTAGCTCGTCGAAGCGCTTCTTTCCCATCCGGCCCACCAGGAAATCATCCTGCCCGCAGATGAAGGAGAAGTTCCTGGTCGCGGCGGGGGGCATGGCGGGTGCGATTCGACCGGAAGGGGCTGGTTGGCTCAAATTAAAACCACTCCCGCAGGCCCGTCACGAAACGGATCCGGTCTGTTTGGCTCGCGCACGCTCAGGGCGGATGCATAGCCTCGGCGGGACATGGATCGACTGACGATCTTCGGCCTGTTCGCGGTGACCGCGATGCTTGTCTTCTACGCCCTGGAGGCCCGGGGCAGAGGGTACGTTCTGGCCTTTGCCTTGGCGTGCGTCCTCGCGTCGGTCTACGGGTTTCTGCAGGGCGCGTGGCCATTTGGCGTTGTGGAGGCGATCTGGGCGGTCGTGGCCGCGCGACGCTGGCGGTTGGCGAGACCAACCGGGCACCGAGAATCTGGCGCGAATCCGTAGCGATGGACAGTAAGGGCCGGCGAACCGGCCGGACGGGTCATGTTTGACAAAGCGGCAAAAAGATCGGCAATTATTGTCAATTATTTGGACAATGTGGAACATAACTTATTGCTTTACAATGAATCAAAAACATCAAAGATCGGCAAAAAGATCGGCAATATATGCCACTCACCGAAACATCGTTCGAGCCTGCGTTCCCCGAGCAGCACAGGTCTGACCTGGAGGACCTAGCCTGCGCCGTGATCCTGCGTGCGGGCCGGCTGCAGGCGAAGCTGCGCCCCCCGCTGAGGGAGGAATTGGCGGGGGTCACGCGGCTGATGCACTGCTACTACTCCAATCTCATCGAGGGACAGCAGACGCTTGTGCCGGACATCGAGGCTGCGCTTCGCAACGACTTCTCGGCGGAGCCCGAGAAGCGCGACCTGCAGGGACTCGCGCTCGCGCACCTGGCATGCCAGAGCTGGGCCGCCGGCTACGAGGGATCCCCCTTTGCCCAGGGATTCCTCTGCGAGCTCCACAACCGGTTCTACTCGGCGCTCCCTCCGTCCCTCTGCACCGCCACCACGAGGTCCGGGGCCAGGGTTCCCCTGACGCCCGGCGTGCTGCGCACAAGCGAAGTCCAGGTCGGCGCGCATCTCGCCCCGCCGCACGAACTCCTGCCGGGACTGATGAGCAATTTTCGCCGGCGTTATGAAACCCTCGACCTCTCGGTCGCGTCGAGGATCGTGGCCGTGGCGGCGAGCCACCACCGCCTCGCGTGGATCCATCCCTTTCGCGACGGCAACGGCCGGGTTGTCCGGCTGTTCTCGGACACGCTGCTGCGCCAGCTCGGCGTCGATGCGGGCGGACTCTGGTCCCTTTCTCGCGGCCTGGCCTTCTCCCGCAAGGAGTACTACGAGCGGCTGGCAAACGCAGACCGGGAGCGGGGCACCGCCTCGGCCGACGACGGACGCGGACACCTGAGCGAGCGCTCGCTCAGGGAATTCTGCGAATTCGGGCTCAAGGTGATGCTCGACCAGATCAGCTTCATGGACGCCCTCTTCGAGCTCGAAACCCTTGCCGACCGGATGGAGCAGTATGTCCGCCGCGAGGCCGGCCTCGGTGACAACGGCGCCCGGGTGTTCCTTCTCCTTCGCGAGGCGCTCTACAGGGGGGAGTTTCCCCGCGGCGATGCGGGCCGCATCGCCGGCGCCGGGGAGCGGACCGGCCGGACGGCGCTTGCGGCGGCCGTGGAGGCCGGACTTCTCAAGTCCCTGACACCGAAGGCGCCCGTAAGGCTCGCCCTTCCGGCAAAGGTGCTTGGAGCGTACTTCCCGAGGCTTTTTCCCCCCGCGAACTTTCACAACTGACGTGGGAAGACGACGGTTTCAGCCAAACAATGGGTCCGGGGGCAAGGGCCCGGGCTTTCCGGCCCGCACGGCTTCGGCCTCGCCAGTCTTGCCTGAAATGGCCGCAGCCCGTAATTCCTGCCCGTGAGTCCAACGGCCCCGCCCCCATCCAGCACGGAGATTCCGTGGCGGCGGGACCTGGTCGTGCTGGCCCTCATGTTCGGGGCGCTCTTCGCCTGGAGGCTGGGCAGCGCGCCCCTTGTCAACCCGGACGAGGGGCGGTACGCCGAGGTCCCGCGCGAGATGCTGGCCAGCGGGGACTGGGTCACGCCGCGCCTCAACGGCATCCCGTACTTCGAGAAGCCGCCCCTCATCTACTGGGCTGTGGCCGGGTGTGAAAAGCTCCTGGGCCCCAGCGAATGGTCGGTGCGGCTTGCGCCCGCCCTCTTCGCGGTGGGCGGGATCCTCATGGCCTACGCTGCGGCCCGGAAGCTCTACGGGCGGGAGGCCGGGTTCTGGGCGTCGATAGTCCTGGGCACCTCGCTTCTCTACATGGCCATGGGCCACCTTGTGGGGCTGGACATGGCCGTCTCTGTCCTGATGAGCGCCACGCTCTTCTGCTTCATCCTCGGGGTGCGGGAGGAGCCGGGCCGGGGCCGCAGGACGCTCTTCTACGGGCTCTACGCCAGCGCGGCGCTGGCCACGCTGACGAAGGGGCTCATCGGGTTCCTGATCACGGGCGCCGTGATGCTCCTCTGGCTTGTGCTGATCGACCAATGGAAGAGGCTGCGGCCGCTCTACCTTCCGAGCGGGACCGCGATATTCCTGGCGATCGCGGCGCCCTGGCACGTCCTCGTGTCGGGCAGGAATCCGGGATGGGCTCACTTCTACTTCGTCCACGAGCACTGGGAGCGCTTCTTCGAGAAGGGCCACGGCAGGTACCAGCCGTTCTGGTTCTTCATCCCGATCCTCGCCCTAGGGCTGTTCCCATGGACGGGCTTCCTCTGGAGCTCGTTCCGGGCCGCGCTCGCCGGCGGCTGGTCCCGCCGCAGGGAGAACGCCGAGGCCTGGTTCCTCGCGATCTGGGCCGCGTTCATCTTCCTCTTCTTCAGCAAGTCCCAGTCCAAGCTCATCCCCTACATCCTGCCCGTGTTCCCGCCGGTCGCGGTGGTCACGGGCCGCTGGCTCGCCGCGACCCTGCCGCTGCGGGACGCCTTTGCGAGGATGCGCCCCGGGCTCAGGTCCTTCGGTTTCCTCTGCGGCCTGCTGGCGGCGGGGATGTGCGTCGCCGTGCTGAAGCCCGGGCTCATCCGCGACGCGTCGCAGGCGGCCGAGCTGAGGCCCTACGCCTATGTCATGGCGGCGATCCTCTGCGTCGGCGGCATCCGCGCCATGGTCCCGCGGGGGGGCGAGGCGGCCGCGCGCGGCGCGGTCATCGCGATCTCGGCGACGTTCGTCTTCCTGATGGGCGTCCTCCTTCTTGCGATGCCGCTGATCGACGTGCGGAGCACGAAGGAGGTGGCTGTCGCGGCCCGCGGGATCGTCCGCCCGGGAAACGCCGTCTATTGCTACCACGGTTTCTTCCACGACTTCACGTACTACACGGCCAGCACCGTGGGGCTCGTGAACTACACCGACGAGCTGGAGCCGCAGTTCCTGGCGTCGGACAACAGGAGGAACATGTTCATAGACGACGCCGGGTTCCGCAGGGAGTGGGCAGGGCCCGGGAGGGTCTTCGCCGTGGCGCGGATCAGGGACGCGGCCGGGCTCTTCGACGACCCGGCGTTCCGCTACACCATAGTGGCGGCCGGCCCCCACCACTATCTTTTGAGCAACCAGCCTTGAGGATTCGGTGTCAGGCCACAAGGATCACTCCCCGTAATGCCATCGCCCGCCGCAGCAAAGCCCGAAAGGGCCTCCCAGCCGTTCCTGCCGTTCGCCCGGCCTACGATCGACGACGCCACGATCGCCGGCGTCGCCGAGGTGCTGCGCTCGGGGTGGATAACCTCCGGCCCCAGGGTGAAGGAGTTCGAGGCGAAGCTCTCGGAGTTCTTCGGCGGGCGGCCAGTGCGCGCTTTCAACTCGGGCACGTGCACGATGGAGATCGCGCTCCGGATTGCCGGCGTGAAGCAGGGCGACGAGGTGATCACGACCCCGCTCACCTGGGTCGCCACGAGCAACGTGGTCCTCGAGGTCGGGGCCAGGCCCGTCTTCGTCGACGTCGACCCCGTCACCCGCACGATCGACCTCGGCCTGGTCGAGAAGGCCGTCACGCCGCGGACCCGCGCGATCATCCCGGTTGACCTGGCGGGGCTTCCCGTCGACCGCGACCGCCTCCATGCGATAGCGAAGAGGCACGGGCTTCGCGTCTTAGAGGATGCGGCGCAGGCGATCGGGAGCACGTGGAAGGGGAGGCGGATCGGCTCGTTCGGCGACTTTGTCTCGTTCAGCTTCCACTCGAACAAGAACATCACGACCTCGGAGGGCGGATGCCTCGTCGTGAACGACGAGCGGGAGGCGAGGCTTGCGGAGCAGTACCGGCTGCAGGGCGTCGTCAGGACCGGCTACGACGGCATGGAGGTCGAGCTCGTGGGCGGAAAGTTCAACCTGACTGACGTGGCCGCGCGGATCGGGCTCGGCCAGCTTGCCCGTCTCGAGGAATTCACGGCCAGGCGGCGCGAGCTCGCCCGCGCCTACTTCGAGGAGTTCGACCGGCCGGCGGTCAGGGCGCTCGGGTTGGGCCTCCCCGTGGCGAACTTCACCGACACCAACTGGCACATGTTCCAGGTGCTCCTCCCGGAGGCGGGGATGACCGCGAAGCGCGCGAGGGTCATGGAGCTGATGCACGAGGCGGGGATAGGGACCGGCGTCCACTACCCGGCGATCCACCTCTTCGCGCTGTACCGGCGGATGGGCTGGAAGGACGGGGACTTCCCGAATGCGGAGCACGCCGGGCGCAACCTGCTCACGCTCCCGCTGTTCCCCTCGATGGAACGCTCCGACGTCGCGCGCGTCGTCAGCTCCCTCGCCTCAATCCTAGAAAAACTCCGCAAAACATGAGCGTGGCCCCCGACATCTCCGTCGTCATCCCGGTCTACAACGAGGAGCCCAACCTTCCGCTCCTCTTCTCCAGGCTCTACCCGGTGCTGGACGGGCTCGGCCGCACGTTCGAGGTGATCTTCACGAACGACGGGAGCGCCGACCGCTCGCTCGAGCTCCTGAAGGCGCAGTTCGCGGCGCGCCCGGGCGTCACCCGCGTCATCGACTTCAACGCCAACTACGGCCAGCACATGGCGATCATGGCGGCCTTCGAGCGCGTCCGCGGCCAGGTGATTGTGACCCTGGACGCCGACCTCCAGAACCCGCCGGAGGAGATACCCAAGCTCCTCGCGCTCATTGGCGCCGGCCACGACTACGTGGGGGGCTTCAGAATCAACCGGAAGGACAGCCTGTTCCGGACGATGGCCTCGCGGGTGATCAACGGCGTCCGCAGGAGCACGACCTCGATCGAGATGACGGACCAGGGGTGCATGCTGCGCGCCTACCGGCGCCCGATCATCGACGCGATCGTGCGCAGCGGCGCGAACAACACGTTCATCCCGGCCCTGGCCTACAGCTTCTCGGGCAACCCGACCGAGGTGGGCGTGAGGCACGAGGAGCGGCACGCGGGCGTGTCGAACTACTCCCTCTACAAGCTCATCCGCCTCAATTTCGACCTCATCACGGGATTTTCACTGGCGCCGCTCCAGGCCTTCACGATGTTCGCCATGGCCTCCTCCGCCGGCAGCCTCGCCCTCGTGATGGTGCTGTTCTACCGCCGCTTCGTGCTCAACCTGGACCGCGAGACCTTCGGCGTGTTCACGCTGTTCGGCATCCTGTTCTTCCTGCTCAGCGTGGCGATGATAGGCATTGGACTCATCGGCGAATACGTCGGCCGGACCTACCAGGTCGTCCGCGTCCGCCAGCGCTACTTCGTGCGCGAGATGATCGAGTCCGCGGACTGAGGGGAGGCCTGCGCACCGCATGCCCGCCCCCCGGATCCTCTTCTTTGGCTACAGCGAGGTCGGCCACGCCTGCCTTTCCCTTCTCCTTGAGCGCGGGGACAATGTCGTGGCGCTCATCACCCACGAGGACAACCCCGGCGAGAAGATCTGGTTCAAGACCCCTGCGATCGCCGCCCGGGAGAGGGGCGTGCCGGTCCACGCGCCGCTGAAGGTGGGCACGCCCGAGTGGGTGGAGCGGATCGCGGGGATGCGCCCGGACCTGATCCTCTCCGTCTACTACAGGAACATGATCAGCACGAAGGTGCTCGGGCTCGCCCCGCTCGGCGCCTTCAACATGCACGGCTCGCTCCTCCCAAAGTACCGGGGCCGGGCGCCGATCAACTGGGCCGTGCTCCACGGCGAGCCGCGGATCGGGATGACGCTCCACAGGATGGTGAGGGAGCCCGACGCGGGGAACATCGTCGACCAGGAGGGCGTGGACATAGGGCCGAGGGACACCGCGGAGCAGGCCCTGAGGAAGGCGATACCCTGCGCCCGCCTCGTGCTGGCCCGGCAGATCGATGCGCTCCTCTCCGGGAACGCGCGCGAGACGCCCCAGGACCCGGCGCAGGCCACGTACTTCGGCGGGCGCAAGCCCGAGGACGGCCGGATCGACTGGGCGCAGCCGTCGCGGACGATCTTCAACCTCATCCGGGCGGTCACCGACCCGTACCCGGGCGCCTTCACCGACGTGGGCCCGGCCAGGCTGGTGGTGTGGTGGGCCGAGCACGAATCGCCTGCGGCCGCGGGCAGGTTGGGCAGGCCCGGGGAGGTCCTGTCGGTCTCGCCGCTGGTCATCGCCACGGGCGACGGGGCGCTCGAGCTCACGAGGACGGAGTGGCGCGGCGGGCCGGCGGCGGCCCTTCTGGAGGGGCGCCTGCTCTAGGGGGGCGCGGTCAGAGCTGGACGGGGAGCCCGATCTCGATGATCTGCGAGGGCGGGATGTTGTAGTAGTCCTTCGCGGGGCGGGCGTTCCGGATGAGGAAGCTGTAGAAGGTCTTCTCCCACTCCCACATCCCCGTGTTCCCGCCGGTTATGATCATCTCCCTGCTGAAGAAGTACGTCGCGGACTGCGGGTTGATCGGCAGGCCCCTGTCCTTGATGCGCGCGACCAGGTCGGCGACGTCCGGCGACTCCATGTAGCCGTAGTGGCCTGTCGAGCGCCAGATGCCCTCCCCGAGCTCGCGGAGCTGGAGCCGGTCCTCCTCGGGGACGGTCGGCCGGTCCTCGGTCACGATGCTCAGGAGAACGATCGTCGAATGCAGGCAGCGGTTGGCCTTCACATGGTGGAGAAGGGCGATGGGGGTGCCGGTGGGCGATCCCAGCATGAAGACGGCGGCTCCGGGCACGCGGGTGACGTACTTGCTGCGGGCGATCGCCGTCAGCTCGGTCTCGGTGACGTTGCCGCCGTAGACCATCTCGAAGACGACGTTTCGGCCCGTCTTCCAGGTGTGCATGACCGCGAGCACCCCCGCGGCGATAACAAGGGGGAACCAGCCCCCGTCGGCCAGCTTGCGCGCGTTGGCGCCGAAGAAGCCGAGGTCGATGACGAGGAAGGCCCCGCAGATGAGCCCCGCCCTCAGGATCCCCCACTTCCAGTTGCGGCGGGTCACCATGTAGAAGGCCCCGCTCGTGATGGCCATGGTCCCGGTCACGGCGATCCCGTAGGCCGAGGCAAGCCGCGCGGTCGAGCCGAAGAGGATGACCGTGAGGATGCACCCGATGGCGAGGAGGATGTTCACGAACGGCACGTAGATCTGGCCCTCGTGGCCCGCGCTCGTGTGGTTGACCTTCAGCCGGGGGAAGTAGCCGAGCTGGATCGCCTGGCGCGACAGGGAGTAGGCGCCCGTGATGAGCGCCTGGCTCGCGATGATCGCCGCGACGATGGACAGGCCCGTCAGGGCGGCCCTTGCGATCCCGTCCGGCGCCATCGCGAAGAACGGATTGCCGGTGACGCCGGGTTTGAGCGACAGGTACGCCACCTGCCCGAAGTAGTTCAGCACGAGGCCGGGGAAGGCGACCCCGTACCATGCGATCGAGATGGCCCGGCGGCCGAAGTGCCCCATGTCGGCGTAGAGGGCCTCGGCGCCCGTGATCGCGAGGACGACGGAACCCAGGAGCTCCGCAACCTCGACCGGGGGGTTCTTGAGGAGGGCCAGGCCGTAGGCGGGGTTGAGGGCGCGAAGCACGGTCGGGGCCTTGACCACGTACCAGGCCCCGAGCACCCCGAGCGTCGCGAACCAGACCAGCATGACGGGCCCGAAGACCGCGCCGATGCGCATCGTGCCCCTGCTCTGAAACCAGAAAAGGGCGGCCAGGATGGCGCACGCCATCCACGGGACGTAGGGAGCGAACCTGGGGCTTATCGCGTTGAAGCCCTCCGCGGCGCCGAGCACCGAGATGGCCGGCGTGATGATGCCGTCCCCGAAGAGGAGGGCCGCCCCGACCAGGATGATGACAACGGCCGGTCCAAGGCCGCGCCTGAGCGGCCGCGTGTGAGGCGCCGACTCGCGGTGGGCGTGGATGAGCGCGAGCAGCGCGAAGATGCCGCCCTCCCCGTGGTTGTCGGCCATCGTGATGAAGCTCAGGTACTTGACGCTGACCACGAGGACCAGGGACCAGAAGATGAGGGAGAGCACCCCGAGCATGCCGTCCATCCGCGGTCCCGCCGGCAGGTGCGCGATGCACTCGTGCATCGTGTAGAGCGGGCTCGTTCCTATGTCCCCGAAGACGACGCCCAGGGCTCCCATGCAAAGGGCCGCCTTTGCGAGGGAGCGCGGACTGGCACTTGCGGCTTGTTGCATCGGGGGCGGGTACCTTACGAGGCTTCCTATATCAGCTTACAACGAGAATCGGCAGCCGGAAGCGGGCCAACCCCCGGGGAGGGGTCATCGCGCGGCCGTCACAGGAGCATGAAGGCGAGCGCCATGATCAGCGTCGGGACGAGCGCCGCGACGAAGAGCTTTGCCGGTGAGACACCGTCCTCGAAAAAGCGCTGGAGGATGGACTGCCCGGCCGGGTTGGGCGCGTTCGCGATCACGGTCAGGCCGCCGCCGGTGACCGCCCCGGCGACGACCGCGTACTTGAACGGGTCGGTGAATCCCGGGACAAGCGTCGCCAGGTAGGTGATGGCTGCGTTGTCGTTGAACCCGGTGAGGATCGTCGCGCTCACAAAGAGGGGTATGCGCCCCAGGCTCTTGAGCACCGGCTCGAGCCACCAGCTCTGCAGCCCGCCGTGGATCACCAGGCCCGACAGGAAGAATCCGACGAGGAGCGGCGACCGCAGGTCGAGCTTCTTCTGGTAGTGGGCGGTCGCCTGCGCGAAGGCCAGGAAGAAGAGGAAGGCCCCGATGAAGAGGGCGGGATACCCGGCGACGCTGACGATGAAGGCCATGAACCCGATCTGCACGGCCATGATCCACCTGGGGATGTACGCGCCGCCGCCCTGCGTCATGGATCTGCCGAGCTTGAGGTAGGCCTTGTTAAGGGCGTCGAATTCCCTCCTGAAGATGAAGAAATAGAGGAGCGTCGAGGCCACGATCCCCAAGAACGCCTTCCACCCGAAGTTCAGCAGCATGTGCAACAGGCTCCAGTGCCAGGGCCCCGCGGCCATGACCATGGGCGGCGCGGCGAACTGCGTGAGGGTCCCGCCCACCGAGACATTGACGAACAGGAGGCCGATGGTCGCATAGCACAGGCGCGGCGACGGCTTGTAGTGGTAGAACTGCCTCGCGAGGAGGAGGGCGGATATCGTCATCGCGCCCGGCTCGGTGATGAAGGAGCCGAGCAGGGGTCCGATGATCAGGATCGAGAGCCACCACGCCCCCACGGTCCCGCCCCCCACGATCGCGACCAGGAACATGCTCCGCTCCGCGAGCCGCATCATGGGGCGGGTCGACGCCAGCGCCATGATGACGATCACGAACAGGGGCTCCGTGTAGTTCACATGGCTGCCCATGTATTCGACGGCGGTGCCCCAGCTCTTCCAGGCCGTGATCGCGACCGCGAGGACGACGGCCCAGATCCCGAAGACGGCCTCGACCTCGCTCAGGAAGTGGAGGATCTGCCCCTGGAAGCTCACCTCGGCCACCAGGTTTCCCTCGTCGTCCATCGCGGGGGGGCGGTCGCCCTGCGGCGCCGTCCGGTGCCGTTCCTCGGCCCTGTGGGCCAGCCTCCGGAACACCGGCGTCATGAACGTGTGCACGATCGCCAGGAAGAAGATGACGGTGGCGACCAGGTTGAAGGGCTCCTCGCGGACGCGACCCGCCAGGGTATCGTATAGCCCGCCGGGAGCCATTCCCGGATAGCTGTCAAGGGGGCGCGGAAACGCGCCGCCGGCCAGGTTCCCGGCCGAGTCGGCCAGGAGCTGGAAATGCGACGGGAGCGGGATCAAGCCCTGCGGAGGCGCAGCTGCCTATAGAGGGTCCAGCCGTAGCCGGCCACCACGCCCCCCGAGACGCACCATTGGCTGACGCCATCCGGCGCAAAAAGCATTGGGAAGGAGAACTGGACGACGGCCAGGGCGACGAGCAGGTAGGCAACGCGCCGGAACGAGCCTGGCGTGGCCGACCAGCCGCTCTTGAATTTCCCCTCCTGCTGGAGTCTTTCGTGCCGCCGGGTTGCCGCGACCTGGATGGTTCCGAACGAGAGCCCGATGACGCCGCCGGCGAAGAGCGCCACGGGGAGCTTCAGGAGCTCGATGATTTGGGTTTGCATGAGGTTTATTGGGTATGGGGTGCTTGCAGAATTTGGGTTCCTGAGAGGCTGCGCGAGAGGATTGGACTCTCGCGCAGCGTTTTGTCGGTCTGGCAGAAGGGCCGGTCAGGACACGGGCGTCTCCGTGGCGCGGTCGAGGACAACCCCGGAGTAGCCCGGTGCGCCCATTTCCGGCAGGTCGAGCCCTGCGATCTCGACGGCCTTGCTTACCCTATTGCCGACGAGCTTCTCGGCTATGAAGTACACGAGGAGCGATAGGAGTGAGAGCGTCACGAAACACGTCGATACTCCGATAAACTCAGCGGTGAGCTGTCCGAAACCGCCGCCATAGAAAAGGCCCCGCACTGTTCCCGAGACCCCATTCCAGCCGTCGCCATAGGTGCCATCGGCGAAGAGCCCGAGAGAAAGGCAGCCCCAGGCGCCGTTGACTCCGTGGACCGAGATCGCGCCTACTGAGTCGTCAATTCCAATCTTGTCGAAGAAGAACACGGACTCGACGACGAGCACACCGGCAACCAGCCCGAGGATCGATGCCCCGCCGGCACTGACGAATGCGCAGGGGCAGGTGATGGCGACTAGGCCTGCGAGCATGCCATTGCACATCATGGCTGGATCCGGCTTCTTGGTCTTGAACCACCACATCCAGAGTGTGGCCCCCAGGGCGCCGGTCGAGCCGGCGAGCATGGTGTTGACGGCGACTACTGCGATTCGCAGATCGGTAGCGGCAAGGGACGAGCCCGGATTGAAGCCGAACCAGCCGAACGCCAGAATGAACGTCCCAAGCATGACCATCGGGATGCTGTGGGGAACGATCGGGTTCACGAGCTTCCCGCTTGCGTCGTACTTTCCATGACGAGGACCGATCAGCCACGCGAAGATCAGCGCGATGACACCGCCCTGCATGTGCACGACCGACGAGCCTGCGAAATCTACGTGGCCGTGGCCGATCCCCCAATTGATGCCCATCTGCGAGAGCCAGCCCGCGCCCCAGACCCAGTTGCCGAACACCGGATACATGATCATCCCGATGCAGCAGCCATAGATCATGAAGGCGGAGAAGCGCCATCGCTCCGCTGCGGCCCCGGTGGGTATGGTTGCCGTGGTGTCCATGAACACCATCTGGAACAGGAAGAGCGCAAAGGCCGCGGTGTCATAGCCCGCTCCCTGCAGGAAGAAGCCCTTCCAGCCAAGAAGCCCGATGAAATGGCCGCCCAGCATGAAGCCAAGCTCGTGGTTCAAACCCGCATATCCACCCATCGTGCCAATCCCTCCCCCCGCTGGCGTCATGGGGTCGGCCATGCCGCCAAACATGAATGCGAACCCGCAGATGTAGAACCCGAGCATGCCCATGGGATAGATCATGAAGTTCATCGCCATGGTGTGCCCGGCGTTCTTCGCCCGGCACAGGCCCGTCTCGACCAGTGCGAAGCCGGCCTGCATGAACATGACCAGGAAGCCCGTCATCAGGGTCCATGTGAAGTTTATGGCGACCCTGTTGTGGCCGACCGCGTCGGCCAGCTTCATCGCCAGCGGCTCGGTCTTCGCCTGCGCCGAGAACTCGTCCGATGCCTTCTTGGCGTCGGTGTAGGCCTTGACCTTCGCCGCGTCCTTCTTGTCGTCGGCGCTCAGGTCGCTGGGGGCTGAGACCAGGAACGTGCCGGCAGGGGACTGGGCATCGACGGCCATGCCGGTCGCCGTGCCGGCCGGATCGGGTTTCGGGTCGTCGTCCGCACGCAGCTTGGGTGCGGACCAACAGCCAAGGAGCAGGATTCCGAAGAGTGCTGCGCGCAGCCAGTGTGTGCCGGAGTTTTTGGTTATCATAGGTTCGCCGATTCGATTTTGGGGATTCTTGGGATGTGACTGTGTGGTTGGTTGAAGCCCGGAGGCCGACGTCGAAAAGCACGTTATATGCCACGAAATAAAAACTTAACGTCTGTGGCCTTTGATTTAATATGAATTTAACTAAACCGTTGGCATACAATCGGCTATGTCACAACGGCGGACGTTAAATCCGCATTAAGCCATCCAACAAGAGTCCACACCGCCACCCCGACAGTCCCAGCAAAACCGTCGCCCCGATAGATCCAGCTCAACTCCCAAGACCTATGCCTGATACCTCCACGCCCACGCCCACGCCGACGATGAAGCCCACCCTGGGTCTCACCGGTTTGACCGTTAACGCCATGGCCCTGATTGCTCCAGGCGCCTTCCTTTGGCTGACCTTCCAGGAGCAGGCGCTCTACGGCGCTCCAATGGCTGGTGCCTCCATGTGGTTCGGCATCCTGATGGCGCTGCTGCTGTGCTATGCCACGGCCGTGAGCTACGCCGAGCTCTCCAAGCTTTATCCGGGCGCAGGCTCGTCCTATTTCTATGCCGAGCAGGCTTTCCTGGCGAAGACCAAGGCATTCAAGTTCGCACGCGTGGCCAAGTTCTTCACGGGCTGGGCGAGCCATCTGTACTACTGGGTCTACCCGGGATGCATGGTCGGTGTCACGGCATTGCTCGTGGGATACCTCTCGGGCTACCTGTTTCCGGACACGTTCAGCGGAATCTACAACAGCCCGCTTGAAATGTACCTGTTCTGCATCGTCTTCGCGATCGGCGTTACCTACATCGCCTATCGCGGAGTCAACGGAAGCACGGCGGTGAACATCGCGATCAACATCATCCAGATCACCGCGCTGGTCGTGTTCTCGGTGATCGCGCTGGCCTACCGTGGCTCGCACCCGCAGGGCTCAAAGGCCTACCACCTGTCGAGTGGGGTTGCGGTGAACTACCAGGTCGCGCAGGTGACCGTGAACGACGACAAGGGCAATCCGCTGCCTGTCTTGGACTCCAACGGCAAGCCGACCAAGAACACAGACGGGACCCCCGCATACCAGATGCAGGACGGGACCGACAAGGACGGCAACCCGCTGCCGGCCGACGCCGATGGCAAGCCAACGACTGTCGAAAAGGCCGCCCCGTTCACAATCGACTACAAGGACGGCTCCTACACGACGGACTCCTCCTCAGGTGTGACGACCTTCAACTACCATCCCACGGCCAAGTCGGTCATCGGGCCGCACAAGTTCAGCTTCATCATCGTACAGGCCTGCGTCGCGATCCTGATCCTGGTCGGATTTGAATCGGTCACGTCGATGGGCGAGGAGGCCAAGAACCCGAAGAAGCACCTCCCGTGGGCCATCCTTCTCTCGCTTACGATCCAGGGCGCGATCTGCTACCTGTTCGAATACTTCGCCGCGAGCTACTTCCTGAACAGCGGCTACACGCTGTCCAATGCGGGCGCCTCCGGAGCCCCCATAGGGGACATGATGGTCCTCGCCGGCACGTGGGTTTTCGGCAGCTACGCCGCGGGCAAGGCCTTCATGCTTGTCCAGGCGTTCACCGTGTTCCTAGCCCTGATCGGCACGACCCTCGCGTGCCTGAACACGGGGGCCCGCGTGACGTACGCGATGGGCCGCGACAAGGAGGTCGGCGCGCACTTCGGCCTGCTTCACGGCAGGAACCTGACGCCCCACCGGTCGATCTGGACGCTCGGGATCCTCTCGATCTTCCTCGGCATGATCACTGTCACCACGTACCTCGGGGGCCAGGCGAACGACCCTGCCGCCCTGGACAAGCACAACATATGGTACAGCTTCGGCATCTTCAGCCCGCACGTCTACACGTGGATACCCAATACGTTCCTGATCATCACGCTGATCAGCAACTTCGGGACCTTCCTGCTCTACATGACGACCTGCATCGTCGCGATAGTGGCCTTCAAGGAGCACCACATGTTCAACGGGATTAAGCACTTTGTCATCCCCGTCTTCGGGTTCCTGGCAAACCTGCTCTGCATGCTGTTCTACCTCATCGGGCCATTCTCGGTCGCCGGCATGAGCTGGCACGAGTCGTACATCGCGCTCGGCGTCGCGTTCCTGTGGGGCGTCTATGGCGTGTGGTACTTCGCCAAGGGCAGCAAGGCCGCTGGCAAGGAGATGATCCTCACCCAGAAGCCCGCGTAGTTCTCATTGACGCGGCCTAGCGCCGCACAAGGATTCATGGCTCCGCCCGCGTGACGCGGCGGGGCCATTTTTTTCGCCCCATTTCATGCGACTGCGCTACGCACGCCACACCACCACGGGTCCGGTTCGCCCCATCAACGAGGACCATTTGGACTACTGGGAATCTCCGGATCCCCTGACCAGGGAAAAGCAGGGCTCCGTGGCCCTCCTCGCGGACGGCGTCGGGGGCTACGAAAACGGCGAGGTTGCGAGTCATCTTGCCGTGGAGGTTGCGATGCGCGAGTTCCAGGCGGCGCCGGGCGACATGAAGCCCTACGCGCTCCTGCGCCGCATGTTTGCAAGCGCCTGCTCCGAGGTGCACGACAAGGTGGTCTCCGGGCATAAGGGTCAGAAGATGGCCACGACGCTGGTGGCATCGATATTCCGCGACGGCGCCGTCTGCGTCGCGAACGTCGGCGACACCCGTTCGTATTTCATACGCCAAAAGACCATCAAGCGCCTGACGACGGACCACATCGCAACCTCGGTCCCCGTGAAGCTCGGATTGCTGCTGGAGCGGCAGGCCATGGCCAGCCCGCAGCACAGCGAATTGACGCGGAGCCTGGGCCCGGAGCCCTTCTGCCAGCCCGACTTCGCGACGCAGCTCGTCCACCACGGCGACTTCGTCCTGCAGTGCACCGACGGCCTGCACGCGTGCGTGCTCGATGAGGAGATGCGTGAGATCATCTGCCGGTCCCACCCCTACGACGCCTGCAAGGAGCTCGTTGCCCTGGCGATCAAGAGGGGCAGCGACGACAACATCTCGATGCAGCTGATCGAGGTGCGCAACTGGGAGGAGGTCGCGAAGACCGCCCGCGTGGCTCTCGGGGCCGACGTGACGCCGAAAAGGGCCGCCGTCGCCGCGGCGCTCGTGGCGACCGGCACCGGCGAGCCAGGCCCGGGCACGCTGCTCGACGGCAGGTTCGAGCTCACGGACCTTGTCGCCCGGAGCAACATGGCGTCCATCTTCAAGGGGACCGATCGCACGACCGGCCAGAGCGTGGCGCTGAAGATTCCGCTCCTTGCCCTCGAGAGCGACGTCGCGGGCTACGAGCGGTTCCAGCGCGAGGAGGAGATCGGGGCGCGGCTCAACCATCCCTCGATACTGAAGGTCATCAAGGTCGACTCCCCGAAATCCAGGCCCTACCTGGTAATGGAGTTCCTCGAGGGCAAGACCCTGGCGGAGGTCCTTGCGAAGAGGAAGATGCTCTCGGAGGGGGAGGCCGTGGCCTACGCGGTGAAGATCTGCGACGCCCTCGAGTACCTCCACGAAAACGGCATCGCCCACCGCGACCTCAAGCCGCAGAACATAATGGTCTGCTCCGACGGCAGTCTCCGGCTGTTCGATTTCGGAATAGCCCGGGTCGAGAAGGCCCGCAGGCTGACCTTTGTCGGGCTCACCCCGGCACTGGGAACGCCGGATTACATCTCGCCCGAGCAGGTTAGGGGGAAGAGGGGGGACCACCGGAGCGACATCTACAGCCTCGGCGCCATCCTCTATGAGATGGTGACGGGCGAGACCCCGTTCGAGGGGGAAAGTCCCTACATTGTCATGAACGCCCGGGTCAGCGGCGACCCTGAGGCGCCCCGAAAGCTCAACCTCGAGCTCAACCCCGCCCTGGAGGAGGTCATCCTGCACGCGATGGAGCGCGACCCGCGCGCGCGGTACCAGTCCGCCGCGGAGATGAAGCGCGAGCTCGCGGACCTCGACAAGGTCGATGTCACGCACCGCGACCAAAGGCTGCGGGCGCCGCAGCCGTGGAAGAACCGGAAGTACACCGCGCTTCTGATAGCGGTCGGCGTATTGGGATGGATAGGGCTGTTCTTCGCGCTGTTTCTCTTCCTGTCCCGCACGCACCATTGAGCGGCACGCTCAGCGCGCCGAGGTTGAAAGTGGGGATTCCAGGCGGAGCTTAGCGATTTCAAGACGCATTTCGGCCAAGACTTGATTACCGCCCGCCGGGCGCAACCGCTAGAATGCGGCAAATGGACGCCATTGGGGATTTTCTAGTTATGACTCTAGGCTGGATTCGGGACCAATTGGCAGGCCACACGCCGGAGCTCGGTCCCGATGCCCCAGAATAATAGCATTTTGTTAATCTGGCAGGAATCTTGCTTAACCAAGGCCAACCCGCTGCCACTGCGAGGGGCAGGACGCGGATAATCGTTCGCCAGGCCTCAGTTAAACTACAGACCACTACAAATGACCCAAAACGTTATGAATCAAGCGAAAATGAAAATAGCCGCGGGGCTTCTATGTGCGCTTTCCACGTGGACAGTGTCCGCCCAGGCGCAGGCCACTCCAGCCGCGCCAGCGCCTGCCACACCCGCAGCGCCCGCGGCCGCTGCAGCCCCGGCGGCGGCTCCAACGTCCCCGGTGTCGACCCCGGCGATGGAGGGACCCCTGACGGTCAACGTTAAGCCGGAAAGCTTCGATATCCCCGACTTCGGGAAGATTTACGTCTCGGGCGCCGTGACGGCGATCGCCCTGTCGGATACGCCCCGGTTCTTTGGCGAAAAATCCGGGATCGCCGACATCAGCAACGCGCAGGTCTTTGTCCAGAAGGTGGACGGCGCATTCCAGTTCTTCCTGGACGCGGGAACCTATTCGTTCCCGACGGTCGGCGTGCCGTACATAACGTCCGGCAACATGAACAGCCTCACCTTCGGCCCGCTTCCCGTGGGCTTCATCAAGCTCGTCAGCGGCAACTTCTCAATCGAGGCCGGCAAGCTGCCGACGCTCATCGGCGCCGAGTACGGATTCACCTACGAGAACATGAACATCTCGCGGGGGCTCCTCTGGAACCAGGAGCCGC
>CAYVKH010000003.1:0-123468 GCA_964451965.1 uncultured Opitutaceae bacterium | reverse complement strand
GGCGCGCAAAGGCCTGGGGCACCCGGGTTCAAATCCCGGCACCTCCACCATTTTGAGCACCTACTTAGGCTTGGAACCTTGAATTCTCATCTTATTTCGGCCATTCCCGGTTGCGGTGAAGGCCGGTTGCCACTCAACACATCGGCCGTCAGTTGGTTAATCCACGCGCGCGCGCCTCGGAAATAGTAAGGTTGAGGCCGGGCGCAATGGGACGCTGGCTGGGATCGGCAAGGATCCAGCGGCCCCAAGCGACGTAAGGGGCGTCTTCCGGCAGGGCAGATAACTCCCGCCGCACTTCCGCCAACTCCGCCTGGCTTTGTGCAAAGTCCTGCGCCGGCACCAAGGCCCCGTGGTCATCGAGGCGCTGACCGGCGAGCGCACGGGCGAGCCGCGGCAGCCAAGCGGGTATTCCCTTCCCTTCATAACGCGGTGGGACGGCCCAAATTGTCGCTCGGCCGCTATTCCCAATCAAGGCCACGTACCGCCCGCCGGGATCGATATCGAATGCATTGAGCGGTTCTCCCGACATGCGTAGGGGTTCCATGGCCATCAGGCCGGAGCGCGCATCCCACCAGGTGACGGCGCCGACCGCCGCAGTCACGATGCTGGTGGGCCCTACAAACCGAGGCTGGGACCACTGCAGCGGGAAAATGCCGGGATTCAACAAGGGGGCGTGCATGGCCATTCCGGTCGCGGTCGAGACGACATCCACCGTCCCGTCCCCCGAGCCAAACGCTACGAGCGTGCCGTCGTCTGAAAACGCCTCACCGGCAACAAATGCCGCCGGATGCCGAAAGACCTGGGAGCGGGGTTCGCCGGTCCTCGCATCCCAGAGTCGAGCGCCGCCCTGCCTGTCAGGCGTGCTGTTCCAGGTCTCTTCCGCGATCAGCTTCCCATCCGGACTGAACTTGGTGTTCTCAGTCTCCCCCGGTGCATCCGCCTTTACCCGCATGAGTTGACGCCCAGTTGCAATTTCCCAAACGCCGGTGAAATAGGAATCGTGCTCTTGCATTCCCAATGTCACACGCGTGCCATCCGGATTCACGCTGTGTCTATTGACGGTGATGAAACTCTTGGGAAGTGAAAGGGTCGGTCCCGCCGACTGTCCGTCCGCTTCGCGCCAGAATCTAACATGGTGGTCCCTTGCGTCGCCGGACGAGTCTAAATCGCCGATTGCGACGAGGCCTGCGCCTACGAATTCAGCCCATTGGGCTGGCTCCATCCGCGATCCAACCAGATCCCTGATCTTGGTGGGGAGCCCGTTCTCAAGGCCCCACAGGGAGAAGTCTTCGCCCGGCGTGCGCATTACGAGGAGCCTGGATTGGGGATCGAAGGCAAAGCATTCAATTCCTGATGGAAACGTAATCGTGTTTCCGCTCAACCCAAGGGTCTCCAAGGAGAAGAATTGCATCTCTGATCTATGGACACTATAAAGTACCGGCGGGCCGGACAGGAGGAATCCCATCCTAGGAAAAGAAGGGTAAAGAACACTCCCGGGGGGCATCCACGTCACCGGCCGAAGTGCCGACGGCATGGCGCGAAGCGACATCAACCGCCCGTCGGGGGCGCAGAAGAGCACTTGGGTTTCGTCCGCGTCCAGGGAAACGCAGCCATCGTAGTCGCCCACCTTCAGGGATGCCTCAAAGATCTGCGTCCCGGTGGTGGTGTCCCAGACGTGGAGCGTGTCGTCGACGCTGCGATCCACCAGAAATCGCCCATTCCGGCTGAGTTGGCTGTCGCGGACTGCGGCCCCGTGATGCAGCGGCGGAAGGATGGCCTGCTGGGTGGCGACATCCCAGATCCGAACCGTCCCGTCGTTCCCTGAGGTGAGAAGGCGCCGCCCATCGGCGTCGAACTGTGCGAATTCGCACTGTAGGTCGTGGCTCAAGATCGGGCCGACCGTAGCGCCCGTGACCGCATTGTATAGGCGCGCACCCTTCCACCAGCACATCACGCAAAGCGTCCCATCGGGGCTGAAGTCGGCATACGTCGCTCCTGGGGCGTTGTCCACGCCGACCGGTGGCAGCAGCATCTTCCCTGCCGGTACGCTTAGGAATACGGTGTTATGGCTATACTCCGCGAAAACCAGCTTGGATGAATCGGGGCTAAAATTGAGCGAGGCTGGTCCATGCTGATACAACGGGTTCTGAGCCACGATCCGCCCGTCCTTGGCGTCCAACAGCGCGAACCTCGAACTGGCCGCAAGGGCGAGCCATTTCCCGTCGGGACTAAGCGCAACGCGGACCCAGGCGGATTCCTTTTCGGGCCTAGGCACGACGATGGTCTCGCCGGTCGAGACGGAAGTCACAGCGGCTCCGCCGTCGTCAAGGAGGACCGCAAATCTGTCCGAATTTCCCCGCCGCCCGGCCCACAGCAAGCTGGCTTTCGCTGGGAAACGGACTTCGCGGACCAATCCATAGGACTTGGCATCCAGCTGGCGGACGACCCCGTCCTCACCGAGGATAAGGAGCTGCCTGCCACCGGGCAGCATCTGGGTCGCCCTGCCGGGTGACGGCAGTTTGATGCCGGTGTCGCGCCAGACCGGCCAGCTGCGCCGAGCTAGGGCCGAGATCAGGCGGGTGCCCACGACGGGGTTTGCGGGATCGGTCCGCGCGGCACGGACGAAATGGGCGACCGCGGCGGTGGCGTTGCCGCCCTCCAGCAGTTGGCTCCCGAGATCGATGTCGGACTGCGCCGACCTTGTCGCCTCCTGGTTGCGGGCCTTTACCGCCCGCTGCACCGCCTGATAGGCTAGGATGGACACACCGGCAAGAAGCAGGATAAGTCCAGCAGACAGGGCCCGCAGCCACCAGACCCGACGGTGATGTCGGAGCTCCTGCGCCTCGGCCCGCTCGAGCGCCAGTCGCTGCTTCCTTGAATCGCGGCTCGCGCGGATCACGTCGGCGAGGACGTCATGGGTCAGCTCGACCCGCTGTACCCCGAGGCGGTCCTCGATGCGCAGGAGCCGCCTCAACACCAAGGCATCAACGAGCGGCCGGGTTACCCCCGGGGCCTCCAGCGCGGTCTCAAGGGCAAGGTTGTCGCGGAAGCCGGACTTCGTCAGCAGGCGGTCCTCGATAAACTCGCGCATCGGCGCCGGCAGGTCGGCCACGCTCCGCTCGTAGAAATCGTGCAGGATCTCGCGGCGATTGCCCGAGACGAGGTCGCACGTAATCCGCTCCTGGCCCATGGCGCGCCGCCGCTGGTTCAATTCTCGACAGATGACGCTGAGAAGTGAGGGCTCGACCTCGAACTCCTCCAGACGCTCCGCCGAACCGCCGCGCCCACCGGCCACGAATTCCACGACGCGCTCCGCTACTCCATCTGCCAGCAGATGCGGCGCGGGCCGCGCGACGATCTCAAGGGCCTGGGTGCCGGTGAGCTGGCGCAGGCGCATCCGGTTGAGCATGAGCGACCCCATCTCCCCCTTGAGTCCCTCTAAGTCCGGCAGGAAGTCCTCCCGCACGCTCAGGATCACCTGGCACGACGGTTTGTCGAAGGCGTAGCGCAACGTGTCGAGTTCTCCCGAGTCGAACCTCGTGCTGAGCGACGCCGGCGGGCGGTTCTCGACTAAGTCGGCAAGCTCCGTCAGAAATGCCCGGCCGCGTTTCCGCCGGAGGTCGTCCGCCCTGCCCACTGTGAAGATCTCCTCAAACTGGTCGAAAGCCAAGACCGGCGTCAGCAATCGGTTCTTCGCGCTCCAGATATCGATGTCCCTGCGGTGAAAATACTCCCACAGGGTTTCGTCCGCCCGCGGCGCCGGAGCATCGGCGCCGGTCAGCCAGAACGCATTGACCAGCTCAGCCTTCACTTGGTCAGCCAGCGGAGGCGTCGACGGATCATTGTCGAGCCGCAGGTACAGAGGGAGGAAATCCGCCTCCCGCAAAAGGGGAAACACGCCCGCCTGGAGGAGCGAACTTTTGCCCAGGCCCGACTGGCCGAAGAGGACCGTGAGCGTGCTACGGCGGACCAAGCGGACAAGCTCCGCGGTTTCCCTCTCCCGGCCGAAGAAGTATCCCCGCATGTCCTCGGTGAACGCAGCCAAGCCCGGCCACGGGTTGTCGCGGTCGACCTTGGGCTCCATGGACGTTGACGTATCGGCGGTCACAACAGCCCTCTCTCCCGCTTGCGGTAATCGCGGACCAGGCGCACCGTCCTATCGATGAATTCGGGGGTGGGCGCGCCGCCGGGCATTGGCGTCCACTTCACCTGGAGAAACCGCTCCGGAACGAGCGCCTCTTTCCGCGGAACCGGATCGATCGCGATCGGCAGGATGAAGGGGATCGTCTCCGCGATCTGCTGCGCCCGCTCCGCGGCCAGGCTCCACTCAAGCCGGAAATAGCCCTCATGGCGCGCCTGGGTGTTGGCGGAGACTAGGGGAAGGAACAGGGAGCAGCCGCGGATGTTGCGCCTGATCTGGCGGTCGAAGTCGTCGCCGCCCTCGAGGTGCCGCTCGTCGAACCACACGTCGATGCCCGCGCCCTCGAGGGCGTCGCGCAGCAGCCGCCCCGCAGGCGCGTCCTGGTGGGCGTAGCTGACGAAGACGGAGCCGGGCTTGATCTCCGCCATCGCCGACGCCGGGCCGGTTGGCGCCGCGCCCGCGGGATGGCGCTCGGCGTGGCGCCTGGCGAGCTCGCAGACAAAGTCGGTCGCGTTCCCCTGGTCGAAGACCTGCGTCCTGTACGAAAAATTCCTCAGGAAGAGGATGAGGTCGGGCTCCTCCCGGACACGGCGGTCGGCCACTATCTCCAGTTCCTCCCGCTGGAGGGAAAGGCGCTCGCTCTTGGCGATGCGCATGAAGAACCGCGTCAGCCAATCGGGGAAGGTGTTTCCGATCAGCAGCAGGTGACTCGACTTCAACTCGTCGAAGAGCACGTTGGGCCGCTTCGACTCCGACTGCATGGCGGTGAAGAATTCCAGTGTGTCCTCCTCCGTGATGACGAAGTCGGGCGACGCCGAGATGCGGCCCAGCATGTGGAACACTGTCGGCACCGCTGCGCGCTGCGCGCCTGGCGCCACGTCCTGGAAGCGGTTCGGCGCATAGGTGAGGGAGACGGTCCTGGGCGCGCCGCCATGGCGCTCCTCGTCCAGGGCCTGCTCCAGTAGGGAGTCGAACGTGGTCGTGACGAAGAGGCTGAAGTCGCGGATGCGCGCTAGCTGGCGCAGTGGCTCCGGCACCCGCGGCGCAAGCTCCTTAAGCAGGCTGCGGATGCGCGGGTAGACCTCCTCGCGCCTCCCGCCGCGCTCGAGGTGGCGGCACACCACCCGGTTAAGCGCGTCGTCGCCAAGGCAGCCGTCCGCAGGCAGGTGCAGGCGTTCCGCAAGCTTCCTGGCGAGCAAGCCCTGCAGGAGCACCTCGCCGCCCGCCTCATCCGGTACGCGTAGCAGCTCGGCGCCGACGATGGGGATAACCTTGCGCTCCTCAATAAACGCTAGGATGTCGTCCCAGAAAAACTCCTGCAGAGGCGGGGAGGGTGTGACCACGACCACGGGGGGAAGGGCTGTGTTGGAACAAATAGGCGTCCAAGGGACATGCTATGCCAGTCGGATCGGGCAGTCGAGTCACCATTTTCAGCGAGGCGGCACTCCGCAGGGCTCCCCCGTCAGGGATCGTTCCCACAGCCCGCGCCCAGGTTCGCCCCCGATGTGACCAGTGCCGCCCTTAATGCACGATCATTTCCACCGGGCGGCTGCGACGCAGCACGAGCCAGTTGGCATTCTCTGTCAGCGCCTCGCGCCCCAGCTCAAACAGCAGGCGCTGCGCCGCCGGGACGTTCCGCTGGTCAAAAAGCCGCTTCAACTCGGTGTCGGCAGTCCGGAAAAGGGCGAGGGTGCGCGTGTATTGCCGGGCGAGCTCCTCGTACAGGCGCCGCTCGCCGAAGGTGATCGCGAGTCCGCCGGCCAAGATGATCAATCCCCCTCCGACGACCATCCACTCAATCGGGTGCTCCGCCGACACCCAGGGCGTCCAGTCCTGCATCCCCTGCTGTCCCGTCGCTGGCCGGCCGGGAGCCGAAACCTGCGCCTGGGCGTCGGGACCGTGCGCGGGAATCGCAAATTGCGCCGCGGCGAGGGCCCCGCCGGCCAGAGCCAGCGCAAGGCCGCCCAGCCGGCACCACCGGCCCTTCCGGTGAAAACCCCTGAAGCGGTCGGCGAAGAAACTGATCTGGCCCTGCACCCATTTCGTGCGCACTGTATCCAGGCATCGCAGCTGCGCGTCGTCGTCCAGATCGCAGAACGCGGGCCGCTCCTCCGGCAGGGTCAGCAGTAGCGCCTGCGCCGCCTTGCGCGTCCACGTCAGCTCGCTGCGGAGCTGTTGCAGGTAGCAGTCGCTCACCCGCTGCTCGAGGCCAACGTGACGCCACTGGCCGGCTACCCGCAGCGCCTCGGTCAGGGAACGGTAGTCCAGCTCGTCGTTTTCCACGCCGCGAAGCCAGAGCACGAGCCCTCCGCCCGCGGCCAGCGACAGGAGGAACAGCACGAGCAACAGCGGCTCGTGAACCGTGGAACTCGCCCGGATCGAGAATAATTCGACGTAGAGCTGAAACGCCACAGCCGCGAGAAGGATGGATCCGAATACAGCGACGATACCCCAGTCGAGCCGGGCGCTCCTGCCTGCGGCCAGCCTGCCGACGGCTTCGCGGGCCGAGTCGAGTTGGCACAGCGCTTCCCGGCTGTGGGGTGGCGTCCCGCCATAGTTCTTTGCCAGGGGTTCATTGCCGTCCGCGGGCACAGGCAGCGCGGCCAGCCGCTTGTTGGCTCGGTCGAGATTGGCGCACATGCGCTCGAAATTCCGGCGCAGCTCGAGCCTTCTCCTTGCGGCTCTTTCGCCGGCCGTTCCACCGGGGGCTTCCACCGCCGGCACGACGTCCTCCGCGATCCAGAGCTCGCGCTGCTCGCCCGCGGGGCGCCCCGCGGCGGCGGCCCCGAAACCCTCCCTCGGCGTCCACACGTGCATGACAAGGCCGGTCTCGGGCCAGTGAAAGAAGCCCGGCAGCCTGGAGAGGGCGGAGGGCGGCAGCCCCTTGAGCTGTGACATGACAACGTCCGCGGTGCCCGACGGCGATCTTGGCTGCTCCCCGTCCCAGAGCGCTATAAGCGCATGGCTGTTGCGGGCAACAAAGGCGCCGTTCGCGGCATAGGTCATCTGGCGGGTACCCGGGTCCGCAGCCACTGCGGCCCAGTCGGCGTCGCTCGTCGGACGGCCGTCGGCGGGTGCTGGCGTAACAAAATGCATCACGCCCTTGCGGGCGAGCATTGCGTCAAACCTCTGGCGCGCGGCGACGCTTCCGAACGATCCGGATGCGCGGTAAACCACGGGCGGAAACGGCAGCGCCGCCACCACCCCGGCACCCGCATCCAGGGCCGCTTCCGCGCACAGCGTGTCGCCTCCCTCGGCCAGCGCGCTGAGCAACATCACGCGCGTATGCGGACATTTTCGCTGAGCCCCCTCGACAATGCGCCGGACCGCGGAGCGCAACGCCGGCTCGTCCCCGGCGCGAAGATCGCGATGCGCAGTCACACCGAACACGAGTGGCAGGCATCGTCCCAGGCTGTCCGGTATGCCGGCATCGGCCTTCACGGCGTCATGCTGCCAGCGACACTATAGCTGGTCAAGCAAGCCCCCCGCGAGGACGGGGCTAGATAGACAACGGAGCTGCGATCGGGAAAACCTTGGTACGATTCGTCGTGCGGACTTTCCGGTCGAAATTCTGAACGGCATGCGACGCCCTCCACCCGCACAGGCCGTAACAGAGCCATGCCGTAAAGGTCAGCCTGGGCAGTCTTAAGCGGCACCGGGACATTTTAGGACAATTCAGAGGGCAAAATGCTCAATCTTTTCTGTCCCAAGCCAGGAGAGCCACCGGGTTCAAATCCCGGCACCTCCACCAACGTCCGAGATCAAACCGCATCAAGGGCGTGGCGTGATCGCGGCGATCGTTTGTACTGCGACGCGCTTCTTGCCCAAGCCCTGGTCGGGCCCGTAATGAAAGAAGACACGGCAGGCGCCGGGCGTTTCGTTCTGCGCGTAGGCTTCCCTAGCCCACTCATCCGTTGGCCCCGGCCGGGATTGATGCCGGCTTGTGGAGGCGGTTGCGTTCGCTAGGGGGCGCGTAGCCACACGGCATACGGCTGGCCGCCGGCTCCCGCCTCCGCGAACGGCACCAGTGTGACCTGGTGCGGGTTGACATCCCACTCCCCGCGGACAGCCACGTGGAGGATTATTCGGTGGGGATCGGGCGCCAGGGTCGGGAGCCTGTCATCGATGACGCGGACAAACTGCGGAGCGCCGCTGGCTCCATATTCGCGGTTCAGCCCATCATCGAAGGCCAGGACGTAGGGTCCCCAGGCGTAGGCCACTCGGGAATAGTTGGTGAAGTCGCCGTGAATGACGCGGCCGCCAAGGTTGAAGGTGATCGTGACCTGATCGCCGTCCCTCCAGTCGCGCTCCGGCATTGTGATCCAGCCGTCCCGACTTGAGGCGTTCCCCACGCGCAGCGGTTCGGCCCAGGCCGGAGCACGGATCTTGAGGGTGAACCGGGCCGTGGAGGGCGCCCGTAGCGTCAGCGTCGATCGCCCGGCAAACGGAAACTGGCTTTCCTGGCCGATCTCGACGGCCCGGCCCCCGACCTGGAAGCGGGCCCGGGACGTTTCCAGCGTGTTCACGCAGATCACGTTGCCGGCCTCCAGGTAAGCCAGTGTCGGGGCCAGCGCCAAGGCGCGTGGTCCGCTCGAGTGACAGCACGTGATTTCCTTGTCGTTGTGCTTCACACCTTCCAGCGGCGTGTAATAGCACCAGTCGCCGCTCCCGGGATCCTGCGCGGCGGTGAGCTGGTTGTAGAGAGAGCGCTCGATCTCGTCGCCATACTTGGCTTCGCCGGTCTGTGCCAACAGGGCTGCGTTGAGCTGAATCCACGTCGTGGTCACGCAGGTTTCACCCAGGTGTGCGGATTCCCCGTTCGGCAATTCGTGGTTGTTGCCGAAGATCTCACGGATGCTGGCGGTGCCGGTGATGTAGAGGCGGTTGCGGGTTATGTCGGTCCAGGCGTTCTCCACAGCCCGCAGCAGGCGGGGGTCCCCCGCCACCTGGTAGAGTTCCGCCAGGCCTACAAGATTGGATAGCATCTCGTAAGCCTTGCCGTTGGCGACGCGGTCGACCGAGCCCCCGGGCGCCAGCAGGGTCCGAACAATGTCCGGCCCGTCCTTTTCCTCGTACGAACGGACGATGTAGCGGGCGAATTCCAGGTAGCGAGGGTCACCGGTGAGCCGGTAGAGTTCCACCATGGGGCTGAGCACGCTGGTTGCAGCCATGCCCATGTGCGTCCCCGCCTTCAGGATGCTCCTCTTCGCCGGAAAGGTCGCGAGCAACAGGTCGCCGATCCTGCGGGATGCAGCCAGCGCGGCCGGGTCGCCCGTGTACCGGTAGTAGGTCAGGAGTCCGATCATGTTGTACTTGTGGCACCACACGTCCCAGTCCGCGCCGTCGTAAAGCCCGAAGCGCTTGTCGGCGCTGTAGGTCCCGAGGTATCCGTCGGCCTCCTGGGTCGCGAGGAGCGAAGCGACGACGGCGTCGAGTTTGCGGCGCAATGCCTCGTCGCCGGAATAGGCCCAAGCGAGGGTGGCCGCATGCAGCCATTTGCCAACGTGTTCGCCGATCCAAGGCTGGTTCCCGGGTCTGTGCCGGTAGCCGGCGAGCAGGGGTTCGGTGTCCACCTGCAGCAGGCGATGGCTTTCATTGGCGTCGATGCGGGCGCCTAGCCAGCCGCCCAGCCTCACGGCCGAGGGTTGCAATGGGTGCAGGGCGGCCGGAGCCACGGGTGCCACACTATCGGCAACCGGAAGGACCGGGGCGGCGGGGACGGCGCAGGCTGCCGAAAACGAGATCAGGAGCAGCCTGGCAAATCGTCGCGAGGGAGGTGTCGTGATGGTCGGCAGCATCTATGAATCGGCGTCGATCCGCGTCCGGGTGTTTTGAAAGAGTGCTGGACTGGGTTTCATCGGCCAAACTCACCGACCAAGGCCTGCCGCCCAAAGTCGGGCTGCTCGCTCAGCACAGGAAGCCCTTCCCTGCCTTCGTCCACTTTCACCAGGCATCCGGACAAATGCCAGACAATCCAGAGTGAGAGATGCTGCCTTCCGGCAATATCCCTGTGGGGGAGCCCCCGGGTTCAGGTCCCGGCACCTCCACCAATCCTCCGCGGCGCCGTCGAAGCGAGGACCAGGCCTATTGCCTGCGGAGACCAAGCTCCCTCACAAGCCATTCCGTCCGGTCACCCCGGATATTCGCCGGGGAGAACATGCCGTGGTCGGCGCCGCCGTAGACGACCATCTGTTTCGGAGCCCGTGCGGCGCCGAAGAGTTCCTGGGCCCTCGCAAGCGGCACGTATGGGTCGTGCTCGGCATATTGGAACAGGATGGAGGCTCCGGCGGTTGCGGCGACAAATTCACGCAGCTCCAGCGGACGATTCACCCTGATATAATCTTCCTTTGAAGCCGGCTGCTTTCCGTAGAACGCCCAGTCGAGCAGGCTGGAAGTGCAGGCGATGAACACGCATGTCTTTGCGCGCGAATCCACGCCCGCGGCGATCGACGCGTACATCCCTCCATAGTCGTGGCCGACTATCCCAAGGGGAATCCCGCCGGCTCCCTCCTGCGACAGGAGCAGGTCGATGGCGCGGCGAAGTGCAATGACCTGCGCGACCGAGCTCGCATAGTCGTCCTCGAGTTTGCGGCCCCCATACCAGCCCGGCTTCGACCACATCCCGTCGACAAGCAGCGAAACAGCCCCGCGCCCGGCGAGATCGACGGCCTCGTCGAGGAATTCCGTGCGATTGGTGGTCGCGGGCTCGCCGAGCCAATGGACCCATAGGACCGCGGCAAGGGGCCGGCCGGCCCGCGGCGACACGAGGTACGCAGCGGTCCGCCCGGGATTCTGGACGGGCGCGGAAACGAACGAGATGTCCCTGATTGTCGCCGCGCCTCGGGACTGCGGGGCACCCTCCTGGATCGCGATCTTGGCGCCTGTGTCGTAGGAGAAGAGGGAGCGCCTTGCCTCGATCGAGGCCGCGGCGGGCGATCCGGGGGCCGGGTCCGCCGCGGGTGCGCTTGGCAATCCGGCCGATGCGACTGTCAGGACCGCTAGTAAATGCCTGGGGGTTTTCATATGGGATTTCGCTCGCCGGTTCGGAAGGTGTCGTAGGCAGGGCTGCGACGGGTTTCAAGGGTGGCGTGTCCAACCGGTTGGTTGTTGCGGCAGGCATAACCCCAAAACTCGGGGGAATCCCTTCCAAATTCCACCCGGCGGCAGCCGGCATGGTTTTTTCACTCAGGGAATGCCGCGGCGGCTGGCGTGTTGACGCCCACTGTGAAGGCAATCAAGGCTCAGGGGATGAGCAACCTCCGCGCCCCCGCATGGGCGATCCTTGCCGCCCTACCCCTAGTCCTGCGCGCCGCCCCCCTGCGGACGGTCGCGCAATTTCAGGCCCAGGCCGTCCCGTTCAAGTCGGAGATCCGCGTGCCTCCCTTCGAGACAACCCCGGACCAGGTTCGCGACACCGCGACCGCCGCCATGGCCGCCGGCGATGCCGCGATCGACCGGCTCGCCAAGCAGGATCCCGCCGCGGCGACCTTTGAGAGCACATTCGGGGCCCTGGACGGCCTCGAGGCCGAGGCAGGGCTGGTCGAGAACCGGATTGGCTTTATCCAGCAGACCAGCACCAGCAAGCAGATGCGCGATGCGGCCGACGAGGCGGGCAAGAAACTTCAGGACTGGGACATCGGGGTCGGGTACCGGGAGGATGTCTACGCCGTTCTCAGGGCGTTTGCGTCCAGGAAGCCCGCCCTCGCGGGCGAGGACCTGCGGCTGCTCGATTTCACCCTGCGCGACTACCGGCGCGAGGGCTTCGAGCTGGCGCCGGCGGCGCGCAAGGAGCTGGAGGCCCTATTCAAGGAGCTCAGCCCGCTCGAGTTGGATTTTCAGACCAACATCACCGACACACAGGTGCCGCTCACCTTCACCCGGGCGGAACTGGCGGGGGTTCCCGACTCCTTCCTCACCGCGCCCGGCGTCAAGACCGGGGACGACGCCTACAAGATCCTCGTCAACGTGACGCCCCAGCGGCTCATGGTGGAGCAGAACTGCTCCGTGACCGCCACCCGCAGGAAGGTCAGCATAGCGGAGCTGCACCTCGCCGAGGGCCTGAACGTGCCGCTCCTCAACAAGATCGTGGCGCTGCGGGCGGAGATCGCCAGGAAGCTCGGCTACGCCTCGTGGGACGACTACCGGACGGAGGTCAAGATGGCCAAGAACGGGGCGGCCGCGACCAAGTTCGTCGAGGACCTGATCCACGGCATCCAGCCGAAGTTCAACGCGGAGCTTGCCGAGATGCGCGCGCTGAAGGTGGCTGACACCGGCAATCCGAAGGCCCAGATCAAGTTCTTCGACTGGCGCTACTACCAGAACAAGCTCGTGAAGCAGAAGTACACGATCGATTCGGAGGCGCTTCGGGTCTATTTTCCCTATGAGCGCGTGCTCCAGGGCATGTTCTCGATCTACCAGTCCATATTCGGCCTGAAGTTCGAGCAGCTGCAGCCGCCCTACGCGTGGGCCGACGGGGTGACGCTCTGGGGCGTCACCGACGCGAAGACCGGCGAGCCGATGGGGCTCTTCTACCTCGACATGTTCCCGCGCGAGGGGAAGTACAATCACTTCGCGGAGTTCCCGATCCAGTCGGGGCGCGTGCTGGCGGACGGAACCTACCTGCGGCCGACGGTCGCCTTGCTCTGCAATTTCCCCCAGCCCGCCAACGGCGCCCCCGCGCTCCTCGACCACCAGGAGGTGACCACCCTCTTCCACGAGTTCGGCCACGCCATGCACGCGATCCTGACCCGCGCCCACCGCGCGCGGTTCTCGGGGACGAGCGTCCCCCGCGACTTCGTCGAGGCGCCCTCGCAGATGCTGGAGAACTGGACGTACGACAAGAGCGTCCTGGACACCTTCGCCGCCGACTACCGGGACCCGAGCAAGAAGATCCCTGCGGAGATCCTCGGCCGGCTCCAGGAGGTGCGTCTCGCCACAATCGGCGTCTTTTACCGTCGCCAGCTCTCCTTCGCCCTCCTGGACCTCAAGCTCCACGGGCCCCGGCCGGAGGGCGCGGCCGTCGACTGCCGGGCCGAGAGCAACAGGGTCCTGGGCGAGGTCTTCTTCCAGGTGCCGGACGACACGGCGTTCGTGGCCTACTTCGGCCACCTGGCCGGCTACGACGCCGGCTACTACGGCTACGCATGGGCGGATTCGATCGCCGCGGACATGGCCACGGTGTTCAAGGCGGCGCCCGACGGGTTCCTTGACCGGGGCGCCGGCATGCGGATGCGCCAGGAGATCTACTCCAAGGGGGACACCCGCGACGTGGAGGTCTCGATCGAGGAATTCCTGGGCCGCCCGCGGTCGATCGGGCCGTTCCTGAAGAGGCTCGGGATTCAGTAGCGCGCCGGACCTGAATCCCCCTTGAGGCCGAGCCGACGAGCGGCCGCGATCGCGGCGATGATGGCCGTCGCGCTGGCAGCGAATTCATGCACCCGCCCGGCCGCCTTCAGGGAGGGCGACCGGATCCTGTTCCAGGGGGACTCCATAACCGACGGCGGGCGCCAGCGCGACGGCGATGATCTCAACCACACCATGGGCCAGGATTACGCCTATCTCATCGCCGCCCGGCTCGGGGCGCAGTTCCCCGAGCGGCACCTCACCTTCCTGAACCGGGGCGTGAGCGGCGACAAGATCGTCGACCTGAAGGGACGCTGGCAGAGGGACGCCATCAGCCTGAAGCCGGACATGCTGAGCATCCTTGTGGGCGTGAACGACACCGGCTCGGTCGTGGACGACTGGCCGCCGGTCGTCACGGTCGAGGACTACGAGAGAACCTACGACGAGCTTCTGCGGCAAACCAGGGCCGCGCTGCCGGGGGTGCGGCTGGTGCTCTGCGAGCCGTTTGCCCTGCCGGGCGGGATCCGGACCAAGGACCGCTGGGAAGAGCGCCAGGCGGACCTGCGCAGGCGCCGCGCGGCGGTCGCGAGACTGGCCGCAAAATACCGCGCAGTCGTCGTGCATTTCCAGGGGATGTTCGATGACGCCTGCGGCCGGGCGCCGGCGGAATACTGGCTCTGGGACGGGATCCACCCGACGTACGCGGGCCACGAGCTCATGGCCGGGGAATGGACGCGCGAGGTGGCTCGTTTCTACTCCGGCGGGGAGCCGGCGCCGCCCTGACACCTCCCGCTCCCGCGGAATGCGTAATTCCACCCTTTGACTCGGGGCCCCGGGACGCCGATGATGCCTGCGTTCTATTGGGGGTAGCATTACAGGGTTCCACCCTGCGCGACAGACTTCTGGGGAGAACGAATTCGCGCAGGGTGGCCTGCGGTGCCCACCAAGCCCTCCTCCGGTTTTCGGGAGGAGATTTCAACGGGTCCCGCAATGCGCTTCTCGGACCCGGTGAACGAATCGTCAATGACCGTCCCGCCTGGGGCCTCAGGTTGACGATCTTTTAGCAGTGTTTTGCATGCTGCCGCCGATCAGACGCCGAGGACCGGTGCGGTAATCATTTGACCCCGTTTGGGTTCAAAAATTGGATTGCGCAGCCTGCTGCCTGGTCGGCCCGACGCCCCCATCCGCGTCCCACCCCACCCCATGATGTCCGAGATCCGCTACGTCCTGCGGTCGCTTTCCCACAGGAAGGGATTCGCCGCCGTCACCGTGCTGACGCTGGCCCTTGGGATCGGATCGGCGACCGCGATCTACTCCATGGTGGACTGGATCCTCTTCCATGGGCCCGCGTCGCCCAAGGACCTCTTTCAGGTCGGCTCAAAACAGAAGGACGGCACCAATATCCCGTTCAGCTGGGAACCTCTCTTCAGGGCCTACAGCGCCCAGTCCCAGGTCTTCGCGGAGACGTGCGCAGCCACGACCGAGGCGGCCAACGTCGTGGTCGACAACAAGCCGGTTTCACAGGCGGTGATATCAGTCTCGCCCAATTTCTTCAGCCTTCAGGGCGTCACTCCCGGCATGGGCCGGTGTTTTGTCGCTCGGGAAGCCGCGGACGGGCGCGACAACGTGGTCGTTGTCTCCCACGATTTCTGGAAGCGCCACCTGGGCGGATCCAGGGAAGCGCTCGGGCGCCTGATAAGGGTGGACCAGAGGGTGTGCGCCGTCATCGGCGTCCTCAGGGAGGGGCAGGTGATGCCCGCCTATTGCTACTCGGATGTCTACAAGCCGCTGGTTCTTCACCCGAATCCCTCCGAATGGTGGGATCCCATGCTGGTCGTCCTGGGACGGACGAGGCCAGGCTTGAGCCGGCAGCAGGCCGAGGATGCGCTGGCCAAGGCCAAGTTGGACGTCCCTGCCGGCATGAGGCCGTTCACCGACACGCTCAGGCCGGGGCTCTCGACCATAGACGAGGTCCAGAGGGTCTTCAGGCCCGAGATGTACTGGACGCTGCTCGGGGCGGTGGGGTTCCTCTACGGGATCGCCTGCATGAACGCGACCAACCTCATATTGGTGCACTTTCTCGGCAAGCGGTTGGAGATCAGCGTCCGCCTGGCCCTGGGCGGCGGCCGCTGGGGGATTCTCCGGCTGATGCTGATCGAGATATTTGGCTTGTGCAGCTGCGGGACCGTGCTCGGCGCCCTTGTCGCGAACTGGCTCATTCCGCTCTTCACCTTCCTCGCAGGCAACAGCAACCCGGACCAGGGCTGGGCAAGCTGGATCCTGAGCTGGAGGACCTACCTCGTTCTCGCGGGGCTGACCCTCCTCACGGGCGCCCTGGTCTCGGCCGTGCCCGCCTTGCAGCTCCTGAGGGCGAACATCCAGGGCGGATTGAAGGGCGGGGGCGGCGCCATCGGCGAGAGCCCCGCGCTTGCGCGCCTCCGGGGATCGTTCGTCGTGCTCCAGGCGACGTTCGCGGTCATCCTGCTGGTCGGCGCCGGGCTGATGATCAGGTCGTTCCAGCGCCTCGAGGACGTGAGGATCGGATTCGATCCCTCCCACCGCGTGAAGATTCAGCTCAACTTCCCGAAGGGCTATGAGTCGTCGCCCGAGGCGCGAATGGCCCTCCTTGGCCGCATCAGGGATACCCTGCTCAGGGTGCCCGCGGTCACGTCCGTGGCCTTCGGATCCGATTCGCTGCTGGCGGGATTCGACAACGTGACGCTCGACGTCGAGGCCGCGGATGGCTCCACGGCCAAGATCAATGGCGCCTACGTGTCCCCGGACTTCGGGGATGCGGGCGGCATCACCCTGGTGCGGGGCCGCTGGCTGCTGCCCGAGACCAAGAATGAGATCCTGATCAACGAATCCTACGCGCGCGCGCGTTTCGGCACCGCCGACCCGGTCGGGAAGTTCATAAGGTCCGCGGGCGCCGACGCGAAGGTGCGCGGCTGGGAGGTTGTCGGCGTTGTGGGCGATGTGCGCGAGAACCTCCGGGAGGCGCCGAAGTTCAAGATCTACATGCCAATCAAATGGTCCCCGAATGTCGCCTCAAACTTCGTCCTGCGCATGAACGGGGAGCCAACCGGGGAGGCGCTCAGCAGGATCAGCCAGGCCATCTATGCATTCGATCCGAAGATAATCACGATGGCCACGTTGCCCATGACAGAGCTGCGGAACCGGCAGCTCTACAACGAGCGTCTGGCGCTGTCCGTGCTCAGGGTCCTCTCCTGCATCGCCACGACGCTCGCCGTAGTCGGCCTGTTCTCGGTCCTTGCCTACACGGTCGACCGCAGGATGGCGGAATTCGGAATCCGCATGGCCCTCGGCGCAACACCGGCGGCCTTGGTCGCGCTTGTCATGCGGCGCGGCATCGCGCTCACGGCGCTCGGGATCGCCGTCGGCATCGGCGGGGCGATGGCGCTCACGAGGTTTCTTCAGAGCCTCCTCTTCGAGGCGCCCCGGTTCGACGTCACCGTAATCGCGGGCGTCAGCATGCTCCTTCTCGTTGCGGCCGCAGCCGCCTGCATTGTGCCCTCGGTTCGGGCGAGCAAGCCCGATCTGGTCAGCCTATTGAGGAGCGTTTGAGAGTCGCCTGCTGCCGGCAGGAAGCCCAAGCGTACAGGCCCACGGCCCTGCTCAGACCGGGGCCGGAGGCTTGGTCTCGTGCACTCCCTGGGTGAGCCACCTCTCCAGGAAGGCCGCGACGATGCAGCCCGCGAGCGCGTAGGCGCCGAGGAGCAGCCACATGGCCTCCGGCCGGTGCCAGTAGTCGAGCTGGTGGGCGACCATCGCCTGCTGCAGGGGAGTCGAGACCCCGTTGATCACGACCGTCTCGGGCGACCAGCGCTCGAGAAGGTGCCCTGAGAATGCGCTGACCAGCGTCTTGGCGAGGAACCAGGGGATCAGGGACAGCCCGAGATACGTGCCCTCCTGGCCCTTGGGGGCGATGGCTGCGGTGTATTCGTAGAGCTTCGGCGACCACACCACCTCGCCGATCGTCAGGAGCACCATGCAGAGGAGCGCCATGAGATAATGCGCCTTCCCGATGCTCAGCCCGTAGATGGTCCACGGAAGCGCCATGGGCATGACGGCGAGGGACGAGATCATGGCCCCGTAGACGAGCATCCGGAAGGTGCCCCACCGGTTCGCGAACGGGATGAACAGGACAAGGCCGATCACGATCCCGATGGGATTGATCGCGTTCAGCGTGCCGAAGGCCGCGTCCGGCCCGATCGTGCGCAGCCAGTACTTCGGCATCAGCAGGTAGAGGTAAACGTAGACGGCCCTGACGCCCACGATCAGTGCGATCAGCACCACCAGGCGCCAGAGGGTCGGCTCGCGGATCATCTCGCGCCAGATCTGCAGGGGATTCTTGTGCTCGACCTTCTTGTCCCTCTCCTGCTCCTCCGGCGGCTCGTCGGCGGCGACGAGCTGCTCCTCGCTCCTCACCATGAGCTTGGCCACGATGAGGCAGAGCACCGCCAGGACGGCGCCCAGGGTGAAGATATGGACGTTGGCGACATGCAGGAGCTTGCGCACGATGTCGATCGAGAAGCCGGCGGCGGCGGCCCCGATGTTCATGAAGAGGTACCAGAGGTTGAATCCCGCGCTGCGGGACCGGCGGTTCGTGTACCGGTTGGTCCCCGCCTGGAAGATGGTCTGAAGGCCTGCCATGAACGGCGCCATGAGGAAGAAGATGACGCCGGCGAGGAGCCCGCGGTGGGGCAGCGAGGGCGTCAGGCCCACCCAGACCATCGCGAGGCGCAGCACGAGCTGGCCGCCCAGGGCGTAGTTCAGCGACCGACGGATCCCGAGCCAGTCCGTGGTCATCCCGGAGAACAGGAGCATCAGCGACATGGCCGACGTGAACGCCGTGATCGTGTAGCCGGCCGCGCGGTCGTTGAGCCCGAGGTCGTCGGACAGGAACACCGCCGCGATCGTCAGGAGGCCGAAATACGCCGTGCAGTCCAGGAAGTTTATGATCTGGACACCCCAGTATTCCCTGCGGGTCTCCCTGAGGACGCCGAAGTCCTTGAAATAACCGACAATCATCTCGGACGCGGTTCGGCTGCGGGCAATTTCGCTCATGGAGTTTTCGGGGTGAGGCGCCCGACGGGGACCGGGCGGTTTGGCGAGAACGAGGGGACGAAATGGAAATGCCGCGCATTGGGCAACAACCAACCCCACCCGCATCTTGCCAAGCATGCCTTTGGCGCAGACGCTGGCGCGGTCCCAATCACCCACGATGCGAGCCATTCATCCCCTTTCCGCGATCGGAGGGCTGCTGTTCGCGGCCCTGGCCGGCCCCTGCCACGGCCAGCCGGGCGGCACGCCGCCCCTCGAGCTGCGGGATTTCGGCGGGAGTGCCGGCTCCGCGGGGGGCTGGTCCGCGTGGGCCGAGCGGCAGGAGGTCCAGCCGAGGTGCTTCGTGGACTCGGCCCATTTCCGGTCGGCCCCGGACTCGCTGGCGATCTCGGGGAACGCCAATCCCGCCGAATACGGCGGATGGGCGTATCCCGTGGGCGGCATACGGGCAGGGCAGCACTACCGCCTGACCGCCTACTACCGCGCCCAGTCGGTTCCCGACGAGCGGCGCCAGGTCGTCGCCCGGATCGACTGGCTGGATGATTTGGGGAAGCGCGTAGGCCAGCCCGACTATGCCTATGAGGCCTCGGCGGACGGCGACTGGACGCGCGTGACGCTCTTGGTTCCCGCCCCGCCGCAGGCCGCGGGCGCCCGGATAGAGTTGAGCCTGGGCTGGGCCCCGCTGGGGACCGTGTGGTGGGACGACATCCGGTTCGAGGAGGCGCAGCCCCCGCCTCCGCGGTGGGTCCGCGTCGGGACCGTTTCGCTGCATCCGCGCAACAACCCGGACAACCTGGGGGCCTTCCTCCAGGCGCTGGACCGGATTGCGAGGGACAAGCCCGACATCGTCTGCCTGGGCGAGGAGCTGCTCGTCGAGGGGAACTCGAGGCCCTATGTCGGCGCGGCGGAGCCGATCCCCGGACCCAGCACGAGCCGCCTCGGCGAAAAGGCCCGCAGGTACGGGATGTACATCGTGGCCGGCCTCACCGAACGCGACGGGCCGGTCGTCTACAACACCGCGGTCCTGATCGACCGGCACGGAGACGTTGCCGGGAAGTACCGCAAGGTGAACCTGCCCCGCGAGGAGATTGAGGGCGGCGTCACGCCGGGCGGGTCCTATCCGGTCTTCAAGACCGACTTCGGCACGATAGGACTGATGATCTGCTGGGACGGCGAGTACGTCGACCCGGCCCGCGCCATGGCGATCCAGGGCGCGGAGATCCTGTTCGTGCCGGCCGCGGGCGGATACCTGACGCTCCTCAAGGCCCGGGCCCTGGAGAACCACCTTTACGTGGTCTCCTCCGGCTTCGACCTCGAATCGGCCATCATCGACCCGACGGGCGCGGTCCTCTTCTCGACCATGGATTCCGGCGTGGACAAGACGATCTCCGTGAACCTGGAGGATCGCTTCACGGATTCGTGGCTCGGGGACATGCGGGCCCGGTTTCACAAGGAGATCCGCCGCGACATCCCGATGCCCTGACCCGCGGACCGGGTGTCGGCATCCTCGCCAGGCCGCCCCGCGCTACTTCCTCGCCGGCTCCTGCTTCGGCAGCAGCATGCCCCAGTCCTGATCCGGATACTTCGCCTTCAGGACCTCGGTCAGCTTCGTGCGCTCCGTCCGGCATTCGGCCTCGCCTCGCTGCAGCGCCGTCACGGCCGCCGTCTCGCGGGCGATCTGGTCGACGACGGCCTCCTTTTCGCCCTCCCGCTTCGACGCCGAATCGGCGGCCTCCTTCAGCTTTCCGAGGTCCCCTCCCAAGGCCGCGTCGTCCGCCCCGCCGCCGTTCGCCAGGGTCTCGATGGACCCCGACACGATTCCCAGGAGGATCTCATCAAGGGCATCGGTGGTGCGGCGGCGCTTCAGCGCATCCCGATTCAGAGCCGAGAGGCGGCCCAGCTCGACGAAGACCTCGTGCCGCTGGCCCACGGTCTGCTGCCGCAGGGTCATCAATTGAACGGCGGCCGAGTCGACGCCGTCCGCCTTTGTGGCGGCGATGCGGTCCTGCGTCTGGCTGTAGAGCTGGGAGAGCGCCTGGCAACGGTCGTAGGCGGCGCCGTAGTACTGGTTCACGAAAAGGGGATAGATCTTCTCCATTCCGTTGAAGATGCGAAGCTCCTCCGATGTCGGGTTCGCCGGAAGGGTTGGCCGGCTGGGCGGGGAGACCTTTGGAAGGCCCTGGATCTGGCTGGCCAGACTCGCCGAGGCGGACTCGCATTCGCGGATGTACGCGTTGGTGGCCGGCCCCTTGTTCTGGGCGCATCCGGCCAGAACGCCGCCGATCAGGATGCATGACACGAGAGGCCAAGGGGTATGGCTCACGTCACTAGAGTAGCCCATCCGCGCGTCCCGCCGCTGCGCATGTATTGCGAATCCCCTCGCAGATTTTGCGGCCCGGGACGCCCGGACTAGGAGGCGCGGGGCGACAGAACCCGAACCGCCCTCGCGGCGGGCCAGTCCGACAAAGCTGGCGCCGAGGCCGCCGTTCGGGCAGGTTCCGGCCGTCATGCGAGCGCGCTGGATACCCTGGTTCGCGGCCGCGATCCTCGCGGCGGGCGCGGAGCCGACGCCGACCCCGGCGCCCGCGAACGCCGACGACCTCTACAACCTCGGCCAGCAGCTCTTCGACCAGTACGCGACGCCCGAGATCAAGGACCAGTACCGGTTTCCATCCAAGGAGGAGTGGGACCGCTTCGCGGGGAGGCTGCAGCATGCGCTCGACAACAATTCCCTCGAGGAGCTGGCCGGATTCGAGCCCGAGGCCCAAGCCGCGCTCGCCGCGCTGCGCGCCCTGCCGGGCTACGAGGACTACGCAGACTGGCTCGAGCTCCGGATAGACGAGATCGAGGCGGCGAGGCAGGCGGTGGCGCGGCCGGCCGCGCCCGTCCCCGGCGCCCCGGGGATCAAGCGCCCGACCTCGTCGATGCCCCATTACGACCTCTGGCTCTCCCGCGAGCGCAGCCGCCCGGTTCCCGCGGGCGCGGCGGCACTCATGCCGGTCCTCAGGGCTGCGTTCGCCGCCGAGGGCGTGCCGCCCGAGCTGGCGTGGCTCGCCGAGGCAGAGTCGACGCTGAACCCAACCGCCCGCAGCCCCTCGGGGGCCAGGGGGCTGTTTCAGCTCATGCCGGAGACGGCACGCGGCCTCGGACTGAGCACCTTCCTGCCGGATGAGCGCACCGACCCGGAGAAGTCCGCGCATGCCACGGCGCGCATGCTGCGCGCCCTGTTCGCTAGATTTGGCGGCTGGCCGCTGGCGCTCGCCGCCTACAATGCGGGGGAGGGGCGTGTCAGCCGCCTGCTTGCCTCGCGCGGCGCAAGCGATTTTGCGGGGGTCGAGTCGGCGCTGCCCGCGGAGACGCGCATGTACGTCCCGAAGGTCTGCGCCCTGGTCGCCGTCCGCACGGGCGAATCGCTCGAGGGCCTTCGGCCGCTGCGCGGCTGAGCCGCGCGCTCCCGCCGGGGAATCAGTTGTGGACGCTCCAGACGTCGCGCTCGGACTCCGAGGGCCACGTGCCGGCGTGCCGTTCGAGGGCGGGGCTCCGGAGGCCGCTGACCTTCTGCCGCAGCCCTTCCATCACGATGGCGGCGGCCGTCTCGGGAAGGATCTGGTCCGTGTTGATGACGATGTCGTAGGTGTGCGGGTCGTCGATGTCGCGGGCGAAATGGGACTTAACGAACCGGCGGCGGCCGTCGTCGGTATGCTCGATGAGCGTTTCCGCGTTGCTTGCGCTGACGTGCTGCAGCTCCATCAGGCGCCGCATCCGGGTTTCCTTCCCCGCCACGAGCCGCACGTGGAAGCCGCAGGGAAGGGACTGCGTGAGGAGATGGGACGCCCGGCCGACGAACACGATTCGCCCGACGTGGGCGAGCTGGACGATCGTCTGGGCGACCTGCTGCTCGAGCTCCCAGAGCGACGGATGCAGGCCGAGCATCTCGCCGATCATGGCGTCGATCTCGGAGATCTTGTCCTCCGGCAGATACCGGGCCAGCTGCTCGGGAACCTCGTGGCGGGCGAGGGCGTAGCTGATCAGGTCCTTGTCCAGGAGGATCCACTCCTCGCCCCCCTCGCTGAACTCCGCGTTCAGCCTGGGCAGGAGCGAGTGGCTCAGCGTCGTGGCTCCCGCGCAGACCTCGCGCGACAGGGTGATGAAGGGGTGGTTGACGGCGGCTGCTGCCGGGGCGGAGTCGGCCATCGGGCTGCCCAGGCGGGCCTTGAGGATGCTGACACCATGGTCGAGATAGGCATGGGGTGTCATGGAGGTGGTGGGGTTCTGGGGTTGTGGGGGCTTAGCGGGCGCGGCGAGGCCGGCTGTGGGAAATCCGTTTCACACCCTCCCCTTTCGTCGTTTGCTTCGACACTCGGACCGGCGATCAAACCGGCCGCCGAAATTGGAAGCCAGCCGTTCATTGGGGAAACCTGACAACTCTCAAATAACATAGATCCCCCGGCCGCGAAAGCAAATAGAGCGGCCGATTCCGCCCCGCCCGGCGCCCTGGTTCCGCCGGCGGTGCGCCTATGCGGGGGCGGCCCCGGACGGGGGATTGTCCCCCGGGTGTTCGTCCTGAAGGTGCGTCTTCTCGCGGTGCCTCACGGCGAAAAAGGCAAAGACGACCGCCGATGCCGCCGACAGCCCCGCAAAAAACAGGTAATAGGATGAGCCGCTAAGCTTTAACGTGCCATCGGGCCTCTGGATGAAGACATGGACGAGCGCGGTGAACGCGTTGCCCGCTGAGATCGACCAGAGGTACACCGCCATCACGATCGACTTCATCGACTTGGGCGCCTGCGTGTAGGCGAACTCCAGCGAGGTGATGGACACCATGATCTCCGCCGCGGTCAGGAGCCCGTAGGCCGGCAACTGCCAGCCGATGCTGGGCTTCAGGCCTGCCTTGATCTGCGTCTCGATCCAGGCGCTCACGAGGAACGAGGCCCCCGCGACGACGAGCCCGATACCAATCTTGCGCAGCGTCGTGAGCGGGAAGACCCGGCTGATCGCCGGATAGATGACGTATTGGAAGAGCGGGATGAACAGGAGGATCATGATGGCGTTCACCGCCTGTATCTGGGACGCCAGCCAGGTGATCCCCGCGAAATGCAGGTCCATCTTCGCGGCCTGGAGCACCCATTCGCCGCCGCTCTGGTCCCACAGCGACCAGAACACGGCGACGAACGCGAAGATGATCGAGAGCCGGCCCAGCGCGAGGAACCCCTCGCGGTTGAACGTGTCGCGCAGGAACGTCCGGCCGCCCGGCGGTATGTGGACGAATTTCCGCCGCCCCATCCAGAAGATGAGGGTGGCAACCGCCATCAGGACCCCGGGGACGGCGAACGCCACCTTGGAGCCGTAGTGCTGGAGCAGCCATGGGATCAGCAGGATCGAGACAAACGATCCGGCGTTGATGGAGAAATAGAACCAGCCGAAGGCGCGCGAGATCAGGTGCTGGTTCGACGCCGAGAACTGGTCGCCCACGTTGGCCGACACGCACGGCTTGATTCCGCCCGAGCCGATCGCGATCAGGCTCAGGCCCATGGCGAGGCCGAGGCGCGTGTCGTCGAGGGCAAGGGCGAAGCTCCCAAACGAATAGACTATGGACAGCAGGAAGATCGTCCGGAACTTGCCCCAGATCGCGTCGGCCAGGATGGCGCCAAAGATCGGGAAGAAATAATTTGAGGCGACAAAGATGTGGTACCACTTGTCGGCCTCGTTCTCGCTCATCGGCGCCAGCGCCCCGCTCCGGTCGCGCAGGTACTGCGTCATGAACACCACCAGGATGGCGCGCATGCCGTAGAAGTTGAAGCGCTCGGCGGCCTCGTTCCCGACGATGTAGGGGATGCCCGCGGGCATCCGGTCAGATCCCGCCGGCGCCGTTCGTTTATCTGTGGTGGCCACCTGGGGGGAAGGTTGAGCGGCCTCGGGATCGCGGCTGCATTGCAAGCTGATGGGGGGATCGGGCGCTAAAATCCAGAATTATCGCCGTGGACGGGGCCGGAGAGGCTGCCGGGACGGCGCCGCGCCCGGGCCCGGAGGGAGCTCTTGCATTGCCGCACCGCGGCGGGTAAGCCTCCAAAAGAGCGATCCTGGGGATCCCGGTCGCCGCAAGATACGTCATTTCGACAGGCGCCCGCACCGCGGCCGGCCCACGGCCGCGCCCCCAGACCCCTCCCACCACGATGCACCACCCCGCCCTCCCGAGGATGACCCGATGGCTCGCCCTGGCCGTTCTGGGCGCGTCCCCAACCCTGCTGGGCGCGGCCGACGCGACCGGTGCCCCCGGCCAGCCGTCCGCGGCCTCCGATCGGCCGGACATGACCTGGTTCACAGACGCCCGCCTGGGCATCTTCATCCACTGGGGGGTCTACTCGGAGGGAAAGGGAAGCGAGTCGTGGGCGTTCCACGACGGGGACATGCCCTACGACACCTACATCGCGCAGGCGAAGACCTTCACGGCGGCGAACTACCAGCCGGAGCGCTGGGCCGAGCTCTTCAGCGCTGCGGGCGCGCGGTACGCCGTGCTCACCTCGAAGCACCACGACGGCTTCGCCCTGTGGGACACGGCCCAGAGCAGGCTCAATGCGAAGGACGGATCCCCGGCTGGCCGCGACCTGGTCGGCCCGTTCTGCGCGGCCATGCGCAAGGAGGGGCTCAGGGTCGGCCTGTATTTCTCGCACCTCGACTGGTCCCATCCCGACTACGCCAGCGTGTTCAAGGAGGGGGGGGCGTCGGAGGCCGAGCGCAAGAACAGGTTCTCGTATCCGCAGGGCCCGGAGAATCCCGCGGCCTGGGAGCGCTTCCTCGCCTTCCACCGCGCCCAGCTGAAGGAGATCACGGAGCGCTACCGCCCCGACCTGCTATGGTTCGACGGGGACTGGGAGCGCTCGGCCGCGCAGTGGCGCATGCCGGAGCTTCGCCGCCAGCTCAAGGAATGGCTCCCCGGCGTCATCCTCAACAGCCGGATGGCCGGCTACGGGGACTATGCCACGCCCGAGCAGGCGCTGCCGGTCCATCCCCCCGCGGGCCCGTGGGAGCTCTGCATGACGGTGAACGACTCGTGGGGCTACCAGGCCAGGGACCGCAACTTCAAGAGCGTCCGGCAGATCGTGCGCCTGCTCACGGAATGCTCGTCGCAGGGCGGAAACCTGCTCCTTGACGTCGGCCCGCGCAGCGACGGCACGATCACACCGGAGCAGGAGAAGGTGCTCAGGGACCTCGGGCGCTGGACGCACCGGAACGCCGAGGCGCTCTACGGGACGACGGCGGGGATCCCGAAGGACTACTACTACGGCCCCAGCATGCTGAACAAGGCCCGCGACGCGCTCTACCTCGTGTGCTACGACAGGCCGACCGACGGGATCTACGTCAAGGGCATCCGCAACACGATCAGGCGCGCGAGCGTCGTCGGGGGCGGCGAGCTCGCCTGCCGCCGGTTCATGAGGGCCGAATGGGCGCACCAGCCCGGGATAGCCATCATCGACCTCCCCGCCGCGGAGGTCGATCCCGACGCCACCGTGGTCAAGCTGGAGCTCCAGGGCCCGCTTGAGCTTCTCGGGGAATAGGGACGACCCGCCCAGGACGCCCGTCTATCGCCCTGCGTCGGGGTTGAGCGTGAAGACGACCGGCACCTGCATGTGGACATAGACGGCGTGGCCGCCCTTCCTGCCGGGCGTGAACTTCCACCGGCCGACCGCCCTGCATGCCGGCTCCTCGAACTCGCGGTGGGTCGACCGGACCGCGACCGGGTTCCGGACGCCGCCGCTCGGGTCGACGATGAAGTCCACCAGGACCTCGCCCGTCATGCCCTTCTCCCGCATGCCCTGAGGGTAGACGGGGCTGTCTCTGTATTTCGCGACCGGCTGCTGCTCCAGCTGGCTGGGGTCGAACGCATGGATGGCCGCGTTGTCGCCGGACCTCCCCGGCGGGATCTTGGCCGTGTCCGAGGTATTCGCGACCAGGGGTGGCGGCTCGAGCGGCATGGTGATGTCGTTGGGCTGCGCCGTCGCCTGCGGAACATCGGGCTGCATGGGCGGGGCGGCGACCTCCTCATGCGGCACCGGCCTCGTGTCCTCCACGTCGACCTTGACCGGAGGTTCCTGCTCGACCGTGAAGGGGGGCACCTTGGGGGTCGGCCCCGGCGGCGGCGGGCGCGTGGCGTGAAAGTGGGTCCTCTCGCCGTACCATGCGACCCCTGCGATCAGGGCGATGGAGATTAGGGCTCCGAGAATCATGTTTCGGCGGCGCATGGGAAATTCGTTGGAGGGTCTCCTGCCTTGCTGTCTGCGAATCCGGGGGGTGGATGGGTTGCGGGTCCGACTGGGAGAAGGTGATTCCGCGGCGATTCCTGATCTTTAAGAGCCCTATCGGATATCTAGACCCGGTTGCAGGGCGTCCGTTCCAGCCGACGGGTGACGCTTCCACGAGCGGCCCCGGTCCGCCGAGGCTGCAACCCCGGTCGCGGAGGCTTGAACCGGGCGTTCCATCCCGGTATCAACGTGCCGTATGCACGCTCGGTTTCGCAACCGCGCCGACGCGGGCCGGCTCCTGGCGGAGAGGCTGCTGGACCATTCGGGAGCTCCCAACACGCTCGTCCTCGCCCTGCCCCGCGGCGGCGTCCCGGTTGCCGACGTCGTGGCGCGGCGGCTGGGCCTGGCGATGGACGTGTTCCTTGTACGGAAGCTCGGCGTCCCATGGCAGCCCGAGCTGGCCATGGGCGCCATCGCCACCGGCAACGTGCGCGTGATGAACGACCGCGTCGTAGAGTCGCTCGGCCTCGGGAGGAAGGTGATCGACGCCGTCGCGGAGCGCGAGCTGCTGGAGCTGGTCCGCCGGGAGATGGCCTACCGAGGCGCACGGCCCGCCTGCGCGGTCGCCGGGCGGGTCGCCATCGTCATCGACGACGGAATCGCCACCGGGGCCACCGTGCGCGCGGCCGTAGCCGCGCTGCGCAGGCAGAAGGCCGGGCGCGTGGTCGTCGCGGCGCCGGTCATCGCCCATGACACGTTCGTCCGCCTGCGGAGCGAGGCGGACGAGGTTGCCGCGGTCATGACCCCCTGGGATTTCTCGAGCGTCGGCGAATGGTACGAGGACTTCACGCAGACAACCGACCAGGAGGTGCGGAGCCTGCTGCAGGCGGCGGAGGGCCGCGGGACTCCCCCCTGAGGTGCCCCAAGGCGCCATGGACCCCGGCACGCGCCGGGTCACCGGCCGCCGGCGGTCCCCGGCGCCGCGTACGAGACGCGCCAGAGGGCATCGCCGCCGTCGTCGCTCACGAGCAGCGCCCCGTCGTGGGCGACCGCCACCCCGACCGGCCTCCCCCACACGCTGCGGTTGTCGACGACGAATCCCGTCATGAAGTCCTCGTACTCGCCCGTCGGCACGCCCCCCTTCACCCGAACGCGGATGACCTTGTAGCCGGTCCTCGAGCTCCGGTTCCACGAGCCGTGCTCGGCGGCGAAGATGTCGCCGCGGTACTCGGCCGGGAACGCCGAAACGCCCGAAGCGGCCGTGTAGAAGGCGAGCTGCAGCGAGGCGGAGTGTGCCTGGAGGGGCACATCCGGGACAGTCGCCGCGCCGGCGAGGTCGGGCCGCTCGCCCGCATGGCGGGGATCCTCGTGGCTTCCCATGTAGTACCAAGGCCAGCCGTAGAACCCGCCCTCCCGCACGCGCGTGATGTAGTCCGGGACCAGGTCGTCGCCAAGGGCGTCGCGCTCGTTGGTCGAGGTCCACAGGTCGCCCGTCTCCGGGCTCACCGCCAGCCCCACGCCGTTTCGGATTCCCGTGGCGAACGTGCGGAGCGGCGCGCCGCCCTCGGGGGCGGTGACGAGGATGTCGGCGCGGTTGGTCTCCGAGCCCCAGGCGGCGCCGCGCCCGTGCACGGCCTCCCAGACCCACACCTCCTGCGCGCTCTTAAGCGGGATGTCCTGGGCCACGTTCGATCCGGAGCCGACCGAGATGAACATGCGCCTGCCGTCCCTGGAGAAGGCGACGTCGCGCGTCGTGTGGCCGCCGCCGTTGTGGGGGGCAAGGACGGGAACAACCGTCTCCGACTCGCCCCGGGCCTTCAGGTCGCCGCTCCGGTAGGGAAAGCGAACGACGGAATCGACGTTGCCGACGTACAGCCACTGCGGCTCCCCGGCGGTGGGATAGAACGCGATGCCGAACGGCCCGCTCAGGCCGTCCGCGAAGACCTCCTCCCGGGAAGGGGCGCCCGCCCCGTCGGCGGCGCGCAGGACCCGGATCCTTCCCGCGCCGGTTTCCGCTATGAATATGTCGCCGTTCGGGGCCGTGCGCAGAAGGCGGGGGCCCGAAAGCCCCGAGGCGAACATCCTGACCGAGAACCCCGGAGGGACCGCGAGGGAGGCATTCGCCGGGCGGCTTGTCACCTTCGGTCCGTTGCCCGATGACGCCGTCGTGAATGGCGGGGGAAGCCTGGCCAGGTCGACCGCATGCCTCACCCCCGGCGCGTCGTTGCGCCAGTCGCCGGTGTCCGCGCCCGCGGACTGGGCCGCCGCCGGGGCCGGCCCCGCGACCGGGATCCCCAGCGTGTCGAGGTTCGACAGGAATGCGATTATGTCCTGACGATCGGAGGGGTTCGGGACCGGCACCGGCATCAGCGTGCCGGGAACCGCGACGGACGGGGCCTGGAGGAAATGGTCCAGCGTCGCCGCGTCCCACCTTATCCCCGATTTGCGCAGCGCCTTGGAATATCCGAAGTTGTCGAGCGAGGCCGCGGGCCGGCCCAGCACCCCGACAAGGCTCGGCCCCTGCCCCGAGACCGGCTGGAATCCCGGCCCCATCACCGTGGCGTGGCAGAGCGCGCAGTTCTGCTGGAAGAAGACCCTCCCCTTCGCGGGATCCCCGGGCGCAGGGGCCGGGTCGGCCGCCCCGCAGGCGGCATCAAGGGCAAGGAGGAGGAGGCTGCTTCGGACGACCGCTGGGACGGGGAATTTCATGGGGAGGGACGATGGGAAGAATGGGTCCGGGACGGGACGGCCGCCGGGCCGCCCGCAAAAGGCCATCGCATTTCCCGAAACTTTCAAGTTCGGACGCCCGATTCTTCCGGGGAGCCGCCCGGGACCCGCTCCGAGTCAGGCCGAGGGAAACCGCAGCTGAAAGCGCGCGCCGCCACCCGGCGCGTCCGCGACCGAGGCCGACCCCCCATGGGCCTCTGCCACCGCGCGCACGAGCGTCAGGCCGAGCCCGAGGCCCCGCTGCGAGCGGCTCGCGTCCCCGCGGTAGAGGCGGCGCCAGACCGCCTCCCGCTCCCCGGCGGGCACGCCCGGGCCGTTGTCGCTGACCGTGACCGTGAAGGCTCCGGGCTCGGCCGCCGTGGCTATCGTGACCCTCCCGCCCTCCGGCGTGTACTTGAGGGCGTTGTCGACGAGGTTGGAGAGCGCCTGCCCGATGCGCACCGAGTCGCCCTGCATCTGCGCCGCCCCGGGGCCGGCCAGCTCGATCCTTATGTTCTTCTGCTCCGCCACCTCGCGGTAGAGGTCCGCGGCCCGCGCCGCAAGGGCGTGCAGGTCCACGGGCCCGCGCTGCAGGGCGAGCGCACCCGCCTCGGCCGCCGACACGTCGAGGAGGACCTCCATCAGGTGCAGCACGCGGTCCGTCTCGTCGATGCACGACGCAAGCGCGGACTGCGCCTCGGCGGGATTGCCCCCGTCCCTGAGCGCCAGCTCGGCCGTGCCCCGCAGGCGGGTGAGGGGCGTCCGCATGTCGTGCGCAAGGTTGTCCAGGGTCTCGCGGAGCACCCGGACGTGGTCCGAGTTCTTGTCGAGGAGCGTGTTCAGCTGCCTCGCGAGGACCGCGAGTTCGCCGCTCCCCCCGGGGGCCGGGATGCGGGCGGCGAAGTCGTCCTCGTCGAGGATGCGCCGGGCGGTGGCGGCCACCTGGCGCAGGGGCCGGGTCGCGCGCCACGCGAGGAGCGTGCCCGCGGTGAGCGAAAGCAGCAGGGCGACGGCGCCGACACCGGCAAAGTCCGTCCGGAGAGGCGCAAGGAGGACCGCCCGGCTGTCGGTGCTCCTCGCGACCTGGATCAGGCGCCCGTCCGACAGCACGCGCGACGCGAGGGCGAAGTCGCGCGCCTCGTCCCGCGGGATCCGCACCGAGTGGATCTCCTGGGTGCTCCATCCGCCCCAGCCGTCGGGGACCAGGCGGCGCTCCACCTGCGACTCCACCCAGTCGGAGGGGATCGTCGCGAACAGCGTCGAGCCGTCGGGGGCGAGCAGGCGCACGAACAGGGAGCGCGCGTCCGGGGACGGGTCGGCGCCAAGCCGGGCCCTTAGGGCCATCGCGCCCCCCTGCTCGTAGGCCTGCGCGTAGTTCTCCGCGCGCTGCTCGACGCCGGCGCGGTCGCGCTCCTCGAGCGAATGGGCGAGGATCCAGTAGAGGATCCCGAAGAGCGCGGCGGCCCCCGCGGCGAAGACCAGGGAGTAGATCGCGGCGAGCCGGATCGCGAGGGACTGGCGGAACGCCTCAAGCATGGGGTCGGAAAACGTAGCCCACGCCCCGCAGCGTCTCGATGCGGGTGTGGTCCGGGTCGATCTTGCCGCGCAGCCTGTGCATGACCACGTCCACCACGTTGGTCTGGGGGTCGAACCCGTAGTCCCATACCTGCTCCAGGATCTTCGTCTTGCTCACGGGATGGCCGGCGTGGCGCAGCAGGAACGCGAGGAGCGAGAACTCCCTCGGCTGGAGCTCGACCGGCCTGCCCGCGCTCGTCACCTCGCGCGTGACGAGGTCGAGCGACACGTCGCCCGACGTCAGGCGGGTGGCGTCGGGAGCGTGGGTGGCCCTGCGCACGAGCGCCTGTATCCGGGCGAGCAGCTCCGAGAAGGCGAACGGCTTTGTCAGGTAGTCGTCCGCGCCGCTCTCCAAGCCGCGGACCCGGTCCTCGACCGCGCTCTTGGCGCTCAGGAAGAGCACGGGGACCTGGCGGCGGGCCGAGCGCAGCCTGCGCACGAGGCTCAGGCCGTCGAGCCCCGGAAGCATCACGTCGACGACCGCCGCGTCGTAGCCCGTCGTCTCGGCGAGCGCGAGCCCGGTCTCCCCGTCCGGGGCGTGGTCGACCGCGTAACCGGCCTGCTTCAGGCCGCTCACGACAAACGAGGCGATCTTGGCATCATCTTCAACCACGAGGACGCGCATGGGGCCAGAGTGCACGAAGGCCGATTCCTTGGAAAGACGGTACTGGCCCGTGAAAAAGGGGACACCGGCCCGCGATTCGGGGCCGGCGTCCCCCAACACAAACCACCTGCTGCTGCGATGTTGGCGGCGGCGTCAGGGCGCGCTGTCCGACGCGGATCCCGACTCGTCGACGACAACATAAACCGTGCTCCCGTGGGACCAGAGCTTGACGAGCGTCTTCTTGCCCGTGGCGCCGGCGCTCAGCTCCACCGCGCTCTTTGCGGAGGCCACGGGCTGGCGGTTGATCTCTAGGATCACGTCCCCCTCGCGCAGGCCCGCGCGCGCCGAGGCCGATCCCGGCTCGACGCCCGTTATGACCGCGCCGGAGAGCCGTTCTGGAAGTTCGAGCTCGCGCCGCGCGTTGGAGTCGATGTCGCCGACCGCGACCCCGTTGAGCACCCCCTCGTCGCCCGATGGGGCCATCTCGTCGCCGTCCCGGCGGTCCCCCGAGGGCTTTGTGACCGTGGTCACGGCGACCTTATCGGTCCCGCCGTTGCGAAGGACGTCGAGCGTCAGCTTTGTGCCTGGGGGCATCTCGCCGACGGCCAGGCTGAGGTGGCTCGCGGAGGTGACGGGCCTCCCGTCGACCGCGGTGATGACGTCGCCGCTCTTCAGGCCGGCCTTCGCGCCGGGGCTGTCCGGCTGCACGTCGGACACAAGGGCGCCGCCCTGGGCCTTCAGGCCGAAGGAGTCGGCGAGGCCCGGGGTGAGGTCCTGGATCCCGATCCCGATGAAGCCGCGAACGACCTTGCCGCTGGTGACGAGTGTCTCGGCGACGTTGCCGACCAGGTCGCTCGGAACCGCGAGCCCGACGCCCTGGAAGCCGCCGCTCCGGCTGAGGATGGCGGTATTGATGCCGACAAGCCTCCCCTGGACGTCCACGAGGGCGCCGCCGGAGTTGCCCGGGTTGATCGCGGCGTCAGTCTGGATGAAGTCCTCGTACTTGAGGCCCAGGCCGGCGCGCCGGCCCGTCGCGCTCACGATTCCCGTCGTCACCGTCTCGCCGATCCCAAAGGGGTTGCCGATCGCAAGCACGCGGTCGCCCACCTCGACGTCCCTGCTCGGGGCGAAGGTGATGGCCGGCAGGTCCTTGGCGGAGACCTTTATGACCGCGACGTCCGTTTGGGGGTCGCGCCCGACGACGCGGGCCTGGAGCTCGCGACCGTCGGCCAGCGTGACGGTGACCTCCTTGGCGCCGTCAACGACGTGGTTGTTCGTGACGATGTAGCCGTCGGTGCTGATGATGACGCCCGAGCCCAGGCCCGCCTCGGGAACCTCGGGGACGGCCGGGATCCGGTTCCCGAAGAACTGGCGGGGGTCCGGGCCGTTCCAGCCGGGGAACGGCGAGCCGTCCCCGGAGTTGAATTCGGCGCGGCGCGGCCTTATCTGCACCGTCACCTTCACGATGCTGGGGGCGACGCGCTTGATGACGCCGGAGAAGCTGGCGGATTCGATCGTCCCGCGGTTCACGGCGCTGTCGTCGCGCTTCAGGTTGACGCCGTGCTTGGCCGGGGGCGCGGAATCGATCGCGGCGAAGAGCCCGCCGGTCGCGAGAAGGAGGGCGCCGACGAGCGAGGCGCGCCTCAGGTGTGCATGTCGAGGGTTGTTGTTCATGGGCATGCGCCACTATCGCATGCCAGCCTTACCGGGACCTTTCCCGGGGATTACAGATTTGTAATTCCGCCGGGCCCGCCCCCCGGCTTCCCACCCGCCCCGGCATAAGCCCGGCCCGGGCGTTCGGGACGAGCTGTCCGGGTCGCCTTAATAAGACACTTTGACAAGAGATGGTACAACGTAACATTCCTCTTCCCCATTCCTCCCAGCCTCCGCGGCCGGCATCCCTTGGACCCACCGCGCCCGTCATCCCACGACCATGAAACTCCACCCCTTACGGGTCTCATTTGCGTTCATTATCGGCCTCGCTTCGGCCGCGGCCGCCGAGCCCCGGGATCGGGTGTCCCTCGACGCCGGCTGGCGCTTTGAGCGCGGCGACGCGCCCGACGCCGGCGGAAGGCTCTCCTACGACGCCTTGAAGCCCTGGATTCTTCCCGCCGGCGACGACCTTCTTGACGTCGCGGCGGCGCGGCCGCAACCCCCGGCCGGGGGGGCGCCGGAAAACGTGTCCTTCGCCCTGCCCGGATTTGACGACAGCGCATGGAGGCTCCTCGACGTGCCCCATGACTGGGCGATCGAGGGCCCGTTCCAGCAGGATCTCCCGGGCGAGACCGGGAAGCTTCCCTGGGTTGGCGTGGGCTGGTACCGCAGGCACTTTCATGTCCCTTCCGGCGCGGCCGGCCAACGCGTCTATGTCGACTTTGACGGCGCGATGTCCCATGCGGCCGTTTGGCTCAACGGGCACTTCATCGGCGGCTGGCCGTACGGCTACGCGTCGTTCCGCCTCGACCTCACCCGCTTTGCGATGCCGGGCGCCGACAATGTGCTCGCCGTCCGCCTGGAGAATCCGCCCGATTCCTCGCGCTGGTATCCCGGCGCGGGCATCTACAGGAACGTGTGGCTGGTGACCGAGGGCCCGGTTCACGTCGGGCACTGGGGCGCAACGGTCACGACGCCGCGCGTTTCCGCCGACTCGGCGACCGCCACCGTGACTGTCATCGCCGACAATGACACGGCAACCGAGGCGCGCGCCGGCATTTCGACCCGCATCTTCGAGCTCGGCGCCGACGGACGAATGGGGGCCGCCCCTGTGGCGACCGGGGCGCCGCGCGATGAGACGATAGTCCCCGGCAGGGAGGCATCGTGCACGCAGAGCTTCACGATCGGGCATCCCAGGCTCTGGAGCCTCGCCGCCCCGAACCGCTACGTCGCCGTCACGACCGTCGAGGTGGCCGGCGCCGTCGTCGACCGGGTCGAGACGCCGTTTGGGATCCGGACGATAGAGTTCGACGCCGAAAGGGGATTCCTCCTCAACGGGCAGCACGTGGAAATCCAGGGCGTCTGCGACCACCACGACCTCGGCGCCCTCGGCGCGGCGATCAACGTGAGCGCCCTCGCGCGCCAGGTCAGGCTCCTCAAGGAGATGGGCTGCAACGCGATCCGCACGAGCCACAACCCGCCCTCGCCCGAGCTCCTCGAGCTGTGCGACCGGATGGGCATGCTCGTCATGGACGAGGCCTTCGACTGCTGGGCAATCGCGAAGCGGCCGAATGACTACCACCTGCTCTTCGCCGACTGGCATGAGAAGGACCTCCGCGCCCTCGTCAGGCGCGACCGCAACCATCCGTGCGTGATCCTCTGGAGCATCGGGAACGAGATCCCGGAGCAGCTCTACCCCCCGACGAGCTGGAAGCTCGCCAAGCACCTCACCGCGATCGCCCACGAGGAGGACGGGACCCGGCCGACGGTCTCGGCATTCGACAAGGTGGAGAGCGGCTACAACGGCATGCAGCTCTCGGTCGACGTCGCGGGCTACAACTACAAGCCGGGCGAGTACCCCCGCTTCCGGGAGCTCAATCCCGCGATTCCGCTCGTCGCCAGCGAGACGTCCTCGTGCGTCAGCACGCGCGGCTACTACGCGTTCCCGGTGAGCGACGACAAGGCCAGGGGGGTGGAGAACTTCCAGGTGAGCTCGTACGACCTCTCTGCGCCGCCCTGGGCCACGCCGCCAGACTGGGAATTCCGCGGCCAGGACAAGGCCCCCTTCACGGCCGGGGAATTCGTCTGGACGGGATTCGACTACCTCGGGGAGCCGACCCCGTACAGCAACGACACGACCTTCCTGCTGGATTTCACGGACCCCGCCGAGCACGCCAAGATGGAGGCGCAGCTCAAGGTGCTGGGGAAGATCCGGGTGCCCTCCCGCAGCTCGTATTTCGGGATCCTGGACCTTGCGGGCCTCAAGAAGGACCGGTTCTACCTCTACCAGGCCAGGTGGCACGCCGACATCCCGATGGCGCACCTCCTCCCCCACTGGACCTGGCCCGAGCGCGCGGGCCTGGTCACCCCGGTCCACGTGTACACCTCGGGCGACGAGGCCGAGCTCTTCCTGAACGGGCGCTCGCTCGGGAGGAAGGCGAAGGGCCCGTTTGAGTACCGAATCCGCTGGGACGACGTGCGCTACGAGCCCGGCGAGCTGAAGGTCGTGGCCTACAAGGGCGGGAGGCCGTGGGCGACCGACGTCGAGAAGACGGCCGGAGCCGCGGCTTCGGTCGCGCTCGAGGCGGACCGCAGCTCGCTCTCCGCGGACGGTTGCGACCTCTCCTACGTCATGGTGCGCATCAACGACGGGAACGGAACCCTGGTGCCGCGCGCGTCAAACAGCGTCCGCTTCACGCTCACGGGGCCCGGCGACATCATCGCGGTCGACAACGGCGACCCCACCTCGTTCGCCCCGTTCCAGGCGGCCGAGCGCCAGGCGTTCAACGGGCTCTGCGTCGCGATTGTCCGCACGCGGCGCGGAGCGCCGGGCAAAATCGCGCTGACCGCGCAGTCCGAGGGACTCGCGCCCTCTACGATAGAGATCGCATCGGGACCGGAATCGTAGGCCCGGGGCATTCCCAGAAGGGAGAACGCAGCGGCGTCACCTGACGACCGGGAGGGTCTCGCCCGTCTTTATCGACACGATTCCGGAGGGGTTGCCCGGATAGGGAATGACCAAACGCCAGGTGTACGGGCTGCAGGTGATCAGCGCGCCGATCGCCCTGCGGGGGAATCCGGGGTTGCCGATCCATTCCATCTGGTCCGCGGCGGCGTAAAGCTGCTCGAGGTTCGCCGCAGCCTCCGCGATCGGCCGGCACGTCATCAGCCCCCCGATCTCCAGGCGCATCGAGGCGACAACCTGGCCGTGGCTGACGAGGACGATCCCGCCCTGGAGCTCGACCAGCCTGTTGACCGCAATGGCCATGGCCTCGTCGCTCGTCCCGAAGACGGCGATCTCGTGCAGGTCGTGGGACACCGAGGTGGCGAGAGCAGAGTCCGGTGTCTTGGGGCCCAGGTCGCTCCAGAACATCTTCCCCATGGCGGCGTCCCCGAAATAGCGGTCAATGTCCGCGACCTTGATTATGTTATGCTCGATATCGCGCTGCACGACGCCACCTACGACCGGGAGGGTAACGTACTTCTGCTCCGGCGCCGTGTAGGACGGGGTCTGGATCGCGGCCTCAACCGTGGTCCGTCCCGCCGGCGCCAGGATCTCAAAGTCTTTCGCCGTGAGGCTCCGCCTCACGTTGATCGTGCGGGTCGCCCAGCTGGGCCAGTCAATCTTTGGCACCGGCAGCAGATACTTGCCGTCCTGCGCCGCGAGCTTCCCGCTGCAGAAGACGTACTTGATGGCCACGTCCTTGACAGAGGTCACGAGCACGACGTCGGCGAACCGGCCCGGCGCGATGGAGCCGACCAGGGGGTCGACGTGGGCGTGGCGGGCGGGATAGTAGCTCGCCATCGCGTACGCCGCCTCGACAGGGGCCCCGAACTGGATGGCCATCTTCACGTGGTAGTTCATCGTGCCCGTCTTCAGCGTGTCGTAGACGTTGCGGTCGTCGGTCACGAGCGAGACGTTGGACCAGTCCTTCAGCCCGTACTTCACGAAGAGCGGGATGGCCTTGTCCGCGACCGTGTCGCGAAGCTGAATGAAGACCCCGCGCTGCATCTTGTCCCAGGCTTCCTGTGCCAGGCGCGCCTCGTGGTCGCTCGAGATCCCCGACCCTGCGAAGGCGTTGATCCGGTCGAGGTCCCACAGCCCCGAGCCGTGGCCCTCGATCACCGCTCGGTGGTCGCGCGTCGCCTGGATGTCCTCCCAAATCCGCTGGTAGCCCGGGTTCTTCGGGTCCGACACGGCCGGCCAGTCCATGACCTCGTCAAGGCCCGCCACAAAGAGGCTCTTGTCGAGGTTCTCCGAGATCTCGTTGTAGCCGTAGTATCCGCCGCCCCGCTCGAACGCCGTCGGCGGCGTGGCCGAGCCAAGCTCCGGGAAGATCTTGAGAGGGCTGCCGTATTTGGCCGCCATCAGCCAGAACTCCACGTTGCGCCCCCCGTTCACGTTCGAGAACTCGTGCGAGCCCTCGTCGGTCCACGTGTTGCCGAGCGGGATGTTGAGCGCGGCCTCCCATTCGGGCGAGAGGTTCGTGCTCTCGATGTGCTTGTGGGACTCGCCGAAGCCGGGCACGGCCCACAGCCCGCTCGCGTCGAACGCCGCCGCGGCGGTCCCCTTCCACTCGGCCTCGGGACCCACCCAGACGATCCGCTCCCCCTTGATGACGATGGCGGAGCCTGGCATCCACGAGAGCGTGAAAACGTTCAGGACGTTCGCGCCGCGGATCACGAGGTCCGCAGGCTCCCGTCCGAGCGCCGTCTGTATGATCTCCTGGCGCGTCTTCGTCTCCTGGTCGAACGCCACCTCGACCCTGGGTACGCCCGCGGCCGGCGCTTCCTGCGCGAGGAGGCGGGCGGGGAGAAGCAGGGCTAGGATGATCGCGGCCGGGCCGCGCCGATGGCGTGTTACGGTTTTCATGGTCTTGTTGGGAAGCTCTAGATGTGGCTGTAGTGGATGATGCGCTGCCCCGCCCAGAACAGGCCGATGGCCGCGATCGCGAGCGAGCAGGGCACCGCGACGCGCGAGCGGAACCAGGGCCGGTTGCGGAACCATCCGACCGCCAGGAAGGCGAGCGCGATCACGAAGAGCTGCCCCCCGTCGACGCCGAAGTTGAAGCCGAGAAGGGCGACGATGAAGTCGTGCTTCGGGAACGGGAGCTCGCTCAGGCTGCTCGCGAATCCCAGCCCGTGGATGAGGCCGAAGCCGAAGACGACCGCGAGCCTGCCCGGGCCGAGCCTGGGGCTTATCACGTTCTCGGTCGCTATGAACGCTATCGACAGCGCGATCCCCGGCTCCACGTAGCGGCTCGGCAGCCGGAAAATGCCATATGTCGACAGGAAGAGCGTCGTGGCGTGCGCAACCGTGAAGACGGAGGTCTGCGCCAGGAGCTTCCGCCACGTGATTCCGAGGAAGAAGAGCCCCAGGACGAACAGGATGTGGTCCGTTCCCTCGGGGACGATGTGCCGCAAGCCGAGGCGGAGGTAGAGCACCAGCTGGCGAGGCCACGGCATGGTGTCGACGTCGAACTTCGGCCCGCCGGGCCCGGCCGCGTCGGCTGACGCAGCCCCCGCCCGCGTCACGCGCCCGGCCCAGGCAAAGGGGTCGCTCTCGTGCATCCCCGCCTCGAGCCAGCGCGTGACCGAGACGCGGGCGGACGGGATCTGCAGGGTGTAGGCGACTGGGTAGTCGATCTCGGCCCCGATGGGCACCACGAGGCGCAGCGGCTCGCGCCTGGCGGGCAGCACAGCCAGAAAGCGCAGGCTCGTCAGCTTGCTCATGGAGGCGTCCATGTAATCGGCCTTGGAAGACTCGGGCAGGGAGTATCCCTGGAACACCGGGGCCAGCCGGGCTTCGCCGGAAAACAGCTGGAGGCTGGCGAGGACCCTCGGGATCAGCCGGTCAAGGGTCGCCCGCTGGCCGGCCGGCGCGTCGGTCGCGAAGTTGTAGTAGAGGTCGGGTGTGCCGAGGATCAGCGTCAGGTCGACGTCGATCTTCACCGCGACCGTGTCCGGGCGGTCAAACGAAACCAGCACCTGGGTCATCATCATCGTGTGCCCCAGCGCCGGGGCAAGCGACGAGAGCCCGAGGACCGCCATGGCCAGCAGCCTCCTCATTGGTCGGCCAGCCTTCCCGGCCCGTCGGCGTCCATCTCGTAGACCGCGGTGATGATGCCGCCGTCCACCTGGGCTCCGACGTGGAACGTGCCGCGGAAGGAGAGCAGGCGGTCCTGGACCACCTCCGCCCCCGAGGGTATCCGCACGAGCACCCAGTCGTTCACCTTGGGAACCGTTCCGTAGCAACAGAGCATGAGGTTGGCCATCAGGAGGAACTCCGTCGTCTTCCCGTCCCTGAAGTTGGTCGGCACCATGAAGCCGGTCAGGACGGCCCTCGCCCCGTCCCATTTCCTGATCGCCCCGGGGATCTGCCCCTCGCCCGTGTCCGGCCTCCCCCCCGGGCCGGGCGGTGCGTCTGGGGCCGGGCGGACGAAGTCATAGGAGGACAGCCAATAGAAATCGAGCTTGAGGAACCCATCCACGACCTCCGGGACCGGTATGGGGCGGCCCGCGGCGCCGCGCATCGCGCACGCACCGGCCAGGATCGTGATGCAGATTGCGGCCCACCGCCTCACCAAATGATCGGCATGGTCTTGCCTGTCTGGAGGAGGACGAGGCCCGACGGGTTTCCCGGGTATGGCACGACGAGGCGCCAGGTGAAGGGGCTGCAGGTGATCATCGCGAAGATGACCCCGCGCGGGTACCCGGGGCTCTTTATCCACTCGATCTGGTCCGACTTCGAATAGAGGTCCTCCATGCTGGCCGCGGCGTCCTCGATCGGGCGGCAGGTCATGAGCCCGCCGATCTCAAGGCGCATCTCGGCGACAACCTTGCCCTGGCTGACAAGGACGATCCCGCCCTTGATCTCGGCGACGCGGTTGACCGCCATCGCCATCGCCTCGTCGCTGCTGCCGATGACCGTGATGTTGTGCAGGTCATGGGACACGGAGGTGGCGATCGCGGTGTCCGGGGTCTTCGGGCCAAGCTCGGTCCAGAACATCTTCCCGAGGCTGCCTCCGCCGGTGTAGCGGTCCACGATGGCCACCTTGATGATGTCGTGCGCGATGTCCCGCTGCACCACCCCGTCGACGACGGGAAGGGTCGCGGTCTTCTGCTCGGGCAGGGTGTAGAAGGGCGCCTGGATCGCCGCCGTCACGGTCGTCCTGCCCTCGGGGGCCCGGATCTCGAAGTCTTTCGCGGTGAGCTTGCGCTTGATGTTGATCGTGTCGGTCGCCCACGCGGGCCAGTCGATCTTGGGCACCGGAAGGAGGTACTTCCCGTCCCGGGCCGCAAGCTGTCCGTTTGCGAACACCTCCTTTATCGCGACATCCTTCACCGAGCTCAGCAGCACGACGTCCGCGTACCGGCCGGGGGCGATGGAGCCCACCAGCGGGTCCTGGTGGGCGTGGCGCGCCGGATTGTAGCTTGCCATCGCGTAGGCCGCCTCGGGCGGCGCGCCCATCTGGACGGCGAGCCTTATGTGGTAGTTCATCGTGCCCATCTTGAGGGTGTCCGCGACGTTCCTGTCGTCGGTCACGAGCGAGATGTTCGACCAGTCCTTCAGGCCCTTCTGGACGAAGAGCGGGATCGCCCTCTGTATGTTCTCGTCGCGCAGCTGGAGGAACATCCCGCGCTGCATCTTGTCCCAGGCCTCCTGCGCCAGCCGGGTCTCGTGGTCGCTCGAGAGCCCCGCCGCGGCAAACGCGTTGATCCTGTCGAGGTCCCAGAGGCCCGCCCCGTGGCCGTCGATCACGCCGCGGTTGTCCCGCGTGGCCTGGATGTCCTCCCAGATCCGCTGGTAGCCGGGGTGGGTCGGGATGGAGACCGCAGGCCAGTCCATGACCTCGTCCAGGCCCTGCACGTCAAGGCTTCCCTGGATGTTTTCCGCGATCTCCTTGTACGAGTAGTTCCCGCCGCCGATCTCGAAGGCCGAGGGGGGGGTGGCGGAGCCGAGCGCCGGGAATATCTTCAGCGGGCTGCCGTACTTGGCGGGCGTCAGCCAGAACTCGACGTTGTGCACGCCGCTCACGTTCGAGAACTCGTGCGAGCCCTCGGAGGTCCACGTGTTGCCGAGCGGGACCACGAGGGCCGCCTCCCATTCCGGGGAGAGGAAGGTGCTCTCGATGTGCTTGTGGGATTCCCCGAATCCCGGGACCGCCCAAAGGCCCTTCGCGTCGAATATGTTCGTGCACGCCCCCTTCCAGTCCCCGGAGGGCCCGACCCAGGCGATCCGCCGGCCCTTCACCACAATGTCCTCGTTCGGCTCCCATGAGAGCGTGAACACGTTGAGGACGGTGGCCCCGCGGATGATAAGGTCCGCGGGCTCCCTGCCGAGCGCGACCTGGACAAGGGTCTGGCGCGTGACGGTCTCCTCGCTGAACTTGATGGGGTTGCTCACGCTTGTGGCGGTGGGAACGCCCTGGGCGCCCAGCGCGCCGGCCAGCGACGCGACCGCCGCCACGAGGGCTGCCATCAGGCCCTTGCCGATGGGGGTTCGGGACGCCCGGGAACTGCGTTCAGACGGATGAATCTTGGTGAGGGGCATGGTGGGTGGGGGTTGAATCGGATTTGGCTTCAAGAGGGGGGGTGGATCGCCGGGGCGAGGATGCCGAAAGCTCGCCCCGGATGAGGATATCCTGCGGCCCTAGTAGCGGAGGGTCACGCTTCCCGCGACATGGAAAGGAAGGTCGGCATTGATAAGGTCGTTGCCGATGGCGCCCGCTTCCGCCGACCAGTTCTTCTGGTCGGTGATGTTGTAGAGGTTGAGCCGAACCGCCCACCGCTTGGCCTCGTAGAACACCGCGCCGTCCAGGTTGTACTGCGTGGGGATCACCACGTTGCCAAGGTAGGACGTTATAATCGGGCTCGTCACGACAAGACCCAGGCTGGCTCCGAGCCCCATGTTGGCGCGGTATTTCGCAAACGCGCTGAAGAGCTCGCGCGGCACTCCGGGCAACCGGTAGTTCCCTACGGGAATCGTGTTGAAGTTGGGGCTGCCGGTCCCGTTGCCATAGGGCGGAGCAAAGGCGTCGTAGACGTTCTCCGTGAAGGCCAGCCCGCCAGTCGCATTGGGAAGGGAGGCATTGAGGTAACTGAAGGACATCGTGCCGGAGAAGTTCCTGTTCGGCTGGTAGTTGGCCTCCAGCTCGTAACCCTCGGAGATGATCTTGCTCACGTTGCCGAACTGGTCGGACTGGCTGCGCTGCTGGTAGAACACGGCACCCGAGAGGAAGAGCGTGTTGTTCAGGAGCGCGAACTTGGAGCCGGCCTCGTAGAGGTAATTCTTGATCTTGAAGTCCGACGGGTTGATGACGTCACCCGTGAAGCCGGCAAAGCCGCCGCCGTTGGTGGTCACGGGCGACTCATTGTAGTCGGCGGTCAGGTACTCCGTGTTCCACGGGACCGGCTTGTAGGTGGCGCTGAGGTCCACGGCCCCCTCATGCTCCGTGACCGAGTCGTGCGCGGCGGCAAACCCCGGCGGAGGCAGCGGATCGGTGAGGCTCTCGCTGATGATGTCGCCGCGCAGGCCGGCCAGCAGGCTGAGCTGCTTGCTGACAGGGAAGATGTGCTGGTAGAACGCCCCGAACTGGTTCGAGTTCTGGTCCTGCGTGCCCTGGATGGCGAACGGGAACAGGCCGCTAGCGTACGACGCCCCCGGCGCGCCGAACTGGTCGCTGTTGCCTGGGACCGGCAGCACGCCGAAGAGCTCGCTGATCACGAAATTGTTGGGATTCGAGGTGATGTCCGTCGCGTTCAGGTACTCGTTGAAGAAGTCCTGGTAGGCGAGGACGTGCATGTGGCGGTACGACAAGCCCGTGATGAACTGGCTGCTGGCGAGGTCGCCGCGCACCTCGAAACGGTCCTCAAAGTTGTAGGACTCCTTGATGTTGTTGAAGTAGCGCTGGGCGTACTCGAGCTGAAGCTGCGTGTAGTCCTCGAAGTAGGCCTTGTTCACCACGGTCACGGTGCTGTTGAGCGTGTCCGTCACGTCGAGCTGCGCCTGGAAGTTCTTGCCCTCGTCGCCGTCTGTCGGGGCGACCAGACCGAGGCGCCTGTCTATGGGGACGATCCCCGTCACCGTGATGACCGACAGGAAATTGCGGGGGTCCTGGCCGGGCCCGACGAACGGGCTCACACCCGTGCCCTGGTAATAGAGGCCCTTGTCGATCAAGAGCTGCGTCGGCCGGTTGATGCCCGTGTTCTCGAAATAGTTCGCCGTGAAGAACTCCGTGTTGAAGTCGACCGTCACGTTTGAATTCGGGAGGTACTTCAGGGCCCCGTAGACGTCGGAGGACTGCGTGTGCTGGAAACGGAAGTAGCTGCCGGAGTTCTCCCCCTCGTAGCTGACCCGGTACGCGAGCTTTTCGCCCAGGGGGCCGCTCACGTCGATCTGCGCCCGCTGCGTGTCATAGTCGCCGTACGTCAGCGTGATCGTCGCGTGGTTGCCGTCGAAGAACGGCCGCTTCGTGACCAGGTTGACGTACCCGCCGACATTTCCCGTCGGCCCGTACACGACGTCCGCGGGCCCCTTCACGACGTCGAAGCCCTCGACGGAGTTGAAGCTGAGCGGCTGGCCGTCCGAGCGCGGCGTGCGCCCCATCCCGTTCTGGAAGATCTCCGCGGACTGCCCGCGCAGGAACGGGACGTTCGGGCCGCCGAACTGCATGTTGGTGTACGCGCTCGAAGTGATCTTCGCGAAATCCGTGACGTCGACGATCGACTCGTCGCGAATCTGCGCCGAGTTGATCTCGGTGATCGCGCGCGGGGTGTCGAGGATCGACATCTCGAGCCCGAGGACCGACGAGACGGGGCGTTGGAGCGGGCTCACCTGGTCCTCGAGCGCGACGTCGCTCACGACCACCTTCTCCAGCACTTCGATATTGCTCGACGAAGGGCCCGTGGACGGCGTCAGGGCGGCGCCGGCGGTCGTCGTCGCGGCGGGGGCCGGCGGCGGCGGGTTTGGTGTCTGGGCGAGCAGCGCTCCGGCGCTGGCTAGGCCCAAGGCGAGTATCACGCAGGGACGGTTTCTTGAGATGAGTCTCATAGGATAACAACGCTTGGCGGTTTGCTGTCTGTGACCTCCCTCCGCGGTGTGGCGAGGTCCCGGGTCTGCTGCCCACTAAAAGCACTAAGCATGCCACGCAACTCCATAAGTAAGTGATCACTTATTTCGGTCCGCGGCCTGACCCCGCCCCAGAGCAAAGCCGGTTCACGCAGAAGGACGCCTTGCTTCGATAGAAATGTTGTTCATGAACCTCGAACCCCAACTTATGGCCCTTTCCAAGCCCCGGCGCCTCAGTGCAAGGCTCCGAAGGGAATTGATCGCCCAGTCCGCGCTGCCTCTTTCGCACAGAGGAGGCTCGACGGTGTAACGACCCACGAGCTGGCCGAGTCATGCGGCGTATCGGAGGCGCTCATCTTCCGGCATTTTCCGAGCAAGGAGGCCCTCATCAAGGAGTCGACCCGGGGCTACCAGATCATGCGCCTCCGCACGATCCGCAGGTGCTTTGAAGCGAACCTCGCCGAGGTAAGGAAGACCGGGGACGCGCTGCCCCTGGCGACGGATCCCGCCAACCTATTCTGGTTCGTGCTGCACACGGCCTCGATGGGATGCCTGATCCGGCTGCCGCCCAGGCGCGCGGTGCGCTACGCCGGCGCCCTCGGCGCGGCGGTCGCCGACATGGTGCGCTACGCGCTGCGGGGCGTCGGCCTTACCGAGGCGGCCCTGGGACGTTACGCCACCGCCACCCAGTTCAGGGAGTGGCGCAAGGACCCGGCGCTCTAGGGGCGGGACCGGGCGATCGCGATGGCCATGCGCAGGGAGGGCGGCTTCGGAGCCTCCAGTCGGCAACCCCTACCCTCACCAGACGATCGCGTGCGTCTTACCGGTCTGCACGTTCACGAATCCGCCCGGACACGCAGGGGTCGGCGCCACGAGGCACCATGTGAACGGCGCGCACGTGAGCGTCATGTAGATCATGAACCTCGGGAACTCCCCCTCGCGGAAGAGGCCGAGGCTGTTCTCGGTGATCAGGAAGTCGAGCTTGAGGCCCTCGGAGAAGAGCCGCCGGAACTCCGCGGCCAGCTGCTCCGGCGGGCGGGCGGCCATGAGCCCCCCGATCTCCAGGCGCACGGTGTCGAGCACGGCGCCCCCCTTCACCAGGACCCAGCCCCCCTGCATCGCCGCGCAGGTGTCGACGGCGAGCGCCATGGCCGCGTCGTCGTTCCCGAGGCACCAGATGTTGTGCTTGTCGTGGGAGGCGCTGCAGCACATGGCCGAGCCCGGCGCCCGCATGCAGACGCCGCGCCAGAAGATCGTGGAGACGCCGCCCAGGCCCGTCAGCCGGTCGACCACCGCGAATTTGTTGAGGCCGGTCTCCGGGGAGGCGACCGCGCATCCGTCCCGCACCGGGAGCTCCACCACGGGAAACTCCGGCTTGAAGAAGAAGGGCCCGAGCACGGCGGCGCTGACGCTCCTGCGCCCGACGGGCGCCCGGACCCCGAAGTCGGCCGCGGACAGGACGCGCCCAATGTTCACCGTCCGCGTCGCCCAGTCCGGCCAAGCTATCGTGGGCGGCTGGAACAGCGCCCGGCCATCCTCGGCCACGAGCCGGCCGTCCGCATACACGGCCGCGATGTCCACCTCCTTGGTGTCGCGCAGCAGCACCACGTCTGCGAACCGGCCGGGCGCGATCGAGCCGACCCAGTGGTCGATCCGCATGTGCCGGGCCGGATAGAGGCTCGCCATCGCGTAGGCGCTCGGGATGGGGACGCCTGATGCGATGGCGCAGCGCACGTTGTAGTTCGCGGTCCCGATCTCGAGCGAAAGGACGACGTCCCTGTCGTCCGTCGTGAGGGAGACGTTGTTCCAGTCGCGGACGCCCTTCTCAACGAGGTACTTGAGCGCGTCGGGGGAGAAGAACGGCCGGACCTCGAGGAAGATTCCTCGCAGGAGCTTCGCATAGGCGTCGGCCCCCGTGAAGACCTCGTGGTCGCCGGACAGGCCCGCCGCGGCGAAGGCGCTGACCTCGTCGGCCTTCTGCAGGAAGGCGCCGTGCCCCTCGATCTGGCGCCGCGCGTCGAACGTGGCCTGGATCACCTCCCAGAGGCGCCCGTGGCCCGGCATGTCGGGGTTCCAGAGCCGCGGCAGGTCCATCACCTCGTCCAGCGCCGTCACCCACGGCGACGTCTCGAGCTGCTCCCTCATCGCAGCGTAGTCGTAATAGCCGCCGCCCTGCTCGTAGGGCGAGGGCGGGGTCGCCGAGCCGATCGCGGGAAAGATCTTGAGCGGGCTGCCGTGGAGCCGCGGCGTCAGCCAGAACTCGGCGTTGTGCGCCCCGTTGACGTTCGAGAACTCGTGCGAGCCCTCGACGATCCACGTGTTGCCGTGCGGGAGGACGAGGGCGGCCTCGAACTCCGGCGAGAGGTAGGTGGACTCGATGTGCTTGTGGGGCTCACCGAACCCCGGCACGGCCCAGAGGCCCGGGTAGGCGCGCCTCTCGGCGGCCTCGCCCTTCCACTCGCCGGCCGGGCCGGTCCACGCAATGCGCCCGCGGCTGACGACGATCTCCCAGTCCTCGAGCCATACGCCGTGGTGCACCTCGAGGAGCTTCCCCACCCCGAGCACCAGGTCGGCGGGAGCCCGGGCAAACGCAACCTGGCAGAGATGGCGCCGAACCTCGACTTCCTCGGAGAATTTGAACACGTGAAATGCCCTGTGGGCGTATTTGGATCGAAAGGGGGTTACAGGGTTTCCTGGGAAAATTCCAGCATCTAGCATGCCACGGCGTTCGTTCGGCTTGCCCGGGCGCGCAAGTTGAAGCACGGTTTCCGACCATGAGATTACCCCTCGCTGGTTTCATGGTCCTCGGCCTGCTCGCGTCCAGCCTGCCCGCCCAGGACCCGGACCCTTCGGCGGAGCACGGGATGCCCCCCGGGTTCCACACCCTGAAGATCGGCGAGTCCGCCCCCGACTTCTCGCTCCTCGGCGTCGACGGGAGGACCTACAGCCTGGCCGACTTCAGGGACTCGCCCTACCTGATGGTCATCTTCCTGTCCAACCACTGCCCCGCCTCGCATGCGGCCGAGACGCGCTTCATCCCGTTCGTGGCCGGGCTCAAGGGGAAGGGCGTGGCCGTCGTGGCCATCAACCCGAACAGCCTGGAGGGCCTGAGGGTCGAGGAGCTCGGCTACACCAAGTACAGCGACAGCTATGACGAGATGAAGCTCTACTCGAGGGACCGCGGCTTCAACTTCCCCTACCTCTACGACGGCGCCACGCAGGCGACGGCGAAGGCGTACGGGTGCCTCTGCACCCCGCACCTCTTCATCTTCGACCAGGGGCGCAGGCTGCGCTACGCGGGGCGCTTCGACGACTCGCAGCTTCCCGAACCCGAGTCCGTGCACTCCCGCGACGGGTCCGCCGCGGTCGAGGCCCTCCTCGCCGGAAAGCCGGTGCCGGTCGAGATCACCCGGCCCATGGGATGCTCGACCAAGTGGCAGACGAAGCAGAGCGCCGTCGCCGAGGGCAACGAGGCCTGGAAGAACATGCCGGTCTCGATGGGGCGGGTCGACGCGGCCGGCGTCGCCGCCCTCGCGCGCAACCCGACCGACCGGCTGCGCGTCATCAACCTGTGGGCCACCTGGTGCGTCCCCTGCGTCGAGGAATTCCCGGGGCTGGTGCTCATCTCGCGGAGGCTGGAGTCGCGCGACTTCGACCTGATCACGATCAGCGTCGACGACCCCAAGGACGAGGACAAGGCGCTGCAGTTCCTGAAGCGCCAGCACGCCGCGGTGCCCCCGGGGGCCAGGGCCTCGGTGGCGAGGCAGGGCCGGACGACGAACAACTTCCTCTACACCGGGCCCGGGGGCGACGCCCTCGCCCAGGCGCTCGACCCGAAATGGCCGGGCGGGTACCCGTACACGGTCGTGATAGCGCCCGGCGGCGAGGTGCTCTACCGCTTCGCCGGGGCGCTCGACGTGCCGGACCTCCAGTCGAAGCTGATCGACCGGCTCGGCGTCTACTACAGGAAGGAGCCATGATCCCGGCACGCCCATGACCACCCCCGAGAGCTACCGCAGCTACCGCGACCTGCCGCCCGTCGCCGGAATCTGCACGATCGCCGAGGCGGCCAGGATCGGATTCTCGGTCGACGAGTGCGTGAAGAGGCTCAAGCGCCACCACTGGGCGATGCGGCGCCTTCACGGGATCCTGATCGAGCGCCTCACGGCCGAGCCCGCCTACGAGCTGAAGATGGGCTTCAGCCTCCACGCCCACTACTGCGCCGAGCACGCCGCCGCCTGGAGGAAGCGCGTGGGCGAGATGAGGGAGCCGCCGCTCGGCCTCGACAACCCGCCGGACGGCGCGCTCGACGTGTTCTTTGACGAGATCCTGGCGGCCCCGGACACGCCGGCGCTCGTCGTCGGGCTCTACGAGTACGCCGTCCCCGCCCTCTGCGACGCGCTCAGGCGCCACCGCGACGCCACGAACCGGCTTGTCGACCATCCCTCGTACCGGATCTGCCGCTTCGCCCTCATCGAGCTCGAGGAGATGCTCGACTACGGGAGCTGCTGCGTCGCGCGGCTTGTCACCGCGCAGAGGAGGGCGGAGATGGCCCCGTGGAGGAGCCTTCTCTCGAGGCTCCTGGCCCAGGCCGGGGAGCTCGACGCAAGCGCGCCGGCGGCCGGGGGCGAGCCCGCCCGGCTCTTCTCCGCGAAGCCGCGCAGTTTCGACGGCGTGCCCCGGCGCGACGAGCGCTTTCCGGACCCCTACAACATGGGGGTCCACGCGGAGGCCTTCCTCTACGACCCGAAGTTCCCGCCCGAGCCGAAGACGCTCATGATGTACTACAAGAGGCTCAGGGAGATCGACGTCCCGGAGATGATGGCCTCGATCATCGCGGAGACCAAGGGAAAGCCCTGGGACTACTACGTCGACATGACCCGCCAGCTCTGGGACGAGGCAAGGCACGCCATGATGGGGGAGGTCGGCTTCGTCCGCGCGGGGATCGACTGGGGCCGCCTCGTGCGGGTCAACTTCACGTGGTCGCTCGCGCTCAACACCCAGCTCAGCCCGATCGAGCGCCACGCCGTCCTGTACTTCATCGAGCAGGGCCTCATGCCGAGGACGGGCAAGCGCTTCGAGTGGGAGGTCGGCGCGGCGTCGGGCGACCCCTTCTCGCGCATGATCCAGGACTACGACTGGGCCGACGAGGTCCTGCACGCGCACATCGGCCGCGACTGGTTCGTGAGGCCCTACGGCGACGCGAAGAAGGCGGTCGAGTACGGCGACCGGAGCTGGTCGAAGGTCCTTATCGACTGGTCGAGCTACAGGGACAAGGGTCTCACCCGGCACGAGAACTGGTGGCCGGCGCTCTACCTCGCCTGGTGCCAGGCCCAGGGGAGAACGCCCGATCCCGCGGTCGCGGCCTACGACACCACCTACGCCGCCTCGCGGGCGGACCTGAAGGACGTGAGCATCTCCGCCTGACCCGATGACCCTCCAGTGGATCGACTGGGCGGCGATCGGCGCCTATGTCCTCGTCATCGCCTGCGCCGGCCTCCTGCTGTCGCGCAAGCCCAAGTCGTCGGAGGACTACTTCCTCGCGGGCCGCTCGCTGCGCTGGCCCTTCATAGGCGCCTCCCTCTTCGCGGCCAACATCTCGGCCGAGCACTTCGTCGGCCTCGCCGGCAGCGGGTACGCCGGGGGGATGGCGGTCGGCGGGTACGAGTGGTCGGCCGTGTTCTGCCTCGTGCCGCTCATCGCGCTCTTCCTGCCCTTCTACATCAAGAACCGGATCTTCACGGTCCCGGAGTTCCTCGAGAAGCGCTACGGCACGGGGGTGCGCCTGTTCTTCTCCGGCTTCATGGTGATCCTCTCGGTCCTGACGAAGGTCTCGATCTCCCTCTGGGCGTCGTCGCTCGTCTTCTCGGACCTGCTCGGCTGGAACAACTACGCCGTCATCTGGACGGTCGGCCTCGGGACGGCGCTCTACACCATGAAGGGCGGCCTGCGGATCGTCGTGTACACCGACGCCCTCCAGACGACCGTCCTCCTGGTCGCCGCCGTCATCCTCACCGTGGTCGGCCTCGGGCACGTCGGGGGGTGGAGCGGGCTCCATGCGAGGCTCGCGCCCGAGATGTTCTCGATGGTCAGGCCCGCCACGGATCCCGACTACCCGTGGCCCGGGATGTTCTTCGCGGTCTTCCTCGCGGGAAGCTTCTACTGGTCGATGGACCAGGTCCTGGTTCAGAGGGCATTCGCCGCGAAGGACCTGAACGAGGGCCGCAAGGGGGCGATCCTCTGCGGGTTCCTGAAGCTGACGACGCCCTTCCTGCTCGTCCTGCCCGGCCTGATCGCGAGGGCGATGTTCCCCGCGCTCGCAAAGCCCGACGAGGCCTACCGCACCCTCCTGCAGCACATCATGCCCGCCGGCCTTCTCGGCCTGACGATCAGCGGCATAGGCGCCGCGCTCATGGGCCACATCAGCGCGACCTACAACTCGATCTCCACGCTCGTGACCCGCGACTTCTACCTGCGCTGGAGGCCCCAGGCCTCGCAGGCGGCGCAGATCCGCGTCGGGCGCGCCGCGGTCCTCACGGTGTTCGTGCTCGGCGCCGCCTGGGCGCCGATGATCGGGCGCTTCGGCAACCTGTTCACGTACCTCCAGACGATCCAGGTCTACCTGATGCTCCCGTTCGCGGGCATCTTCTTTGCGGGCGTCCTCTGGAGGCGGACGACCTCCCAGGGGGTGGCCGCGTGCCTGTGCACGGCGGGCGTCGTCTGCCCGCTCCTCATGCTGAACGGAAAGTTCAATTTCCTCCCGTTCCTGGACACGCCGCTCATGAGGCCCTGGCTCCACTCCGCGATCCTCGCGTTCGCGGTCTCGATGGTCGCGCTTGTCGCGGTCAGCCTCGGCACGCTGCGCACCACGGAGGCGAAGCTCGAGCACACGACCGTGTCCGACTGGCGGACGCTGGTCGCGCCCGGCACGGGGACGGGTCTCAGGGACTACCGCCTCTGGCTGACGGTCCTGCTGCTCATCACGGCGGGACTGTGGTACGCCATGCGCTGACAATCCGCCAAGAATCTGATTCCAAACCCCCGAGCGCTTATCTAGAGACCTGGGGGCCCAGCAACCCCCGCCGCCCCACACCATGCCCGACACCCCAGCCCCCGTGACAGCAGACCCCTCCCAGGACCGGCTGAAGATGCGCGAGAAGTTCTCGTACGGCTTCGGCGACTTCGCGTCCTGCCTCTACTGGCAGACGGTGTCGGTCTACCTCGCGATATTCTACACGGACATCTTCGGGATCTCCGCCCTGGCGGCCGGGGCGATGATCGGCCTCTCTCGCAGCACCGACGCGTTCTTCGACCCGGTGATCGGCATGATCGCGGACCGCACCAAGTCGCGCTGGGGCAAGTTCCGACCCTACCTCCTCTTCGGCTGCGTGCCCCTGGCGATCATAGGCGTCCTGACCTTCACCGTGCCGAGCCTCGGCGCCCACGGGAAGCTGATCTGGGCGTACGTCACGTTCAACGCCCTGATGATCCTCTACACGGCGATCAACATCCCGTACACGGCGATGCTGGGCGTCATCTCGCCGAACCCGAACGAGCGCACGATGCTCTCCTCCATCAAGTTCGTGGGCGCATTCGCCGCGGGCATCGTCGTCTCTGCCACGCTCCTGCCGATGGCAAAGGTCGGGGGATGGCTCGGCGCAACGACGGTCCAGCACGGCTGGCAGATGTCCTTTGTGATCTACGGCATCGCCGCCATCATCTCCTTCCTGCTCGTCTTCATCAACACGAAGGAGCGCGTCCTGCCCCCGAAGGCGCAGAAGACGTCCGTCCTGAGGGACCTGGGGGATCTCTTCACGAACCGGCCCTGGCTGATACTCCTGGCGACCACCATCACGTTCATCCTCTTCGTGGCGCTTCGCGGGAACATCACCGCGCACTACTTCAAGTACTACGTCGGCTCGCAGACCCTGACCCTGCCCTCCTTCCTGCCGAAGTCGGCCGCCGGCACGCAGGTCTGGGGCTGGGAGAGCCTGGTCTCCGTGTTCAACACGAGCAACCAGATCCTGTCGCTCCTCGGGGCCATGCTGGTCCCGTTCTTCGCGCGGATCGTCGGCAGGAAGGTGGCGTTCGTCATCCTCTTCATCATCGCGATAGGCTCCACGGCCGCGTTCTACGTCCTCAAGCCCGACCAGATCATCCTCATCTACGGGATAAACGCCCTCGGCTCGATCACCGGCGGGCCGCTGAGCGCGCTCCTCTGGGCGATGTACGCCGACACCGCGGACTACGCGGAGTGGAAGAAGGGCCGCCGGGCGACCGGCCTCATCTTCTCCGCCTCGATATTCTCACAGAAGCAGGGCTGGGCCTTCGGCGCGGCCTTCTCGCTCATCCTCATGAACAGCGTCGGGTTCGTGGCCAACCAGGTCCAGACCTCCGCCTCGCTCAGCGGGCTCGTGAAGCTCATGAGCATATACCCGGCCGCCATCGGGGTCCTTTCGCTCGCGATCCTGATGATCTTCTATCCCTTGAACGAGCACAGGATGTCGCAGATCGCCGAGGACCTGAAGCAGAGGCGAGCCGCCGAGGCGGCGTCCTGATTCCAAGGCCCGGATCGTCCCATTAATGGGACGGCGTGGTTTCGCTTCCGAATATTCCCGGTCGGGTCCGGGCGCACGCCTCACTATGTAAAGCGTTATGTAATAAATATTAACAATTACATGCAGGGTCTGGCACGGGCCATGCGACAAGAGCACAATATGATACAGCTCAAAAGCGTCGACCGGGTCTATCCCCTGAAGGGGGGCCCCTTCTATGCCCTGCGGGGAATCACGTTCGAGATCGGAGAGGGCGACTTCGTCTCGATCATGGGGCCGTCCGGCTCGGGCAAGTCGACGCTCCTGAACGTCCTCGGGATGCATGACTCCGGGTGGACCGGCGAGTACTTGTTCGGCAAGGAGGAGATCCAAAAGCTTCCCCAGAAGCGCCGGCTCGACCTGCAGAAGAGGAACATCGGCTTCGTCTTCCAGAGCTACCACCTGCTCGACGACCTGACCGTCTATGAGAACCTCGAGATCCCCCTCTCCTACCGCGATGTCCCGAGGGCCCAGCGCCAGACCATTGTCTGCGACACGCTTGACCGCTTCCACATCGTGGCCAAGAGGGACCTCTACCCCTCGCAGCTCTCGGGGGGCCAGCAGCAGCTCGTGGCGGTCGCCCGCGCGCTGGTCGCCAATCCCAGGCTGATCCTGGCCGACGAGCCCACGGGAAACCTCCACTCCGACCAGGGCCGCGAGATCATGGAGCTCTTCAAGAACCTGAACCAGAAGGAGGGCGTGACGATCGTCCAGGTCACGCATTCCGAGGCCAACGCAGCCTACGGCCAGCGCGTCCTGCGGCTCGCCGACGGGCTCCTCCTGAAGTAGGCCATGCGCCGCGTCGCACTCCTCATCCTCGCAGCCGCGGTGTCGGCGGCCCCGGCGGCGCCCCCGCAGGAGGCGGGCCCGACGCTCACCCTCGACGACGCCATCCAGCTCGCGCTCAGGCGCAACCGCGACCTCAGGGTCGCCTCGTTCTACCCAGGCATCGCGCGGGCGAACCTCCTCGTCGCGCGGGGCCAGTTCGACCCCGCGATCGTGGCCGGCCGCGATTTCTCCGAGACCCAGTTCAACACATCGATCGGGCCGATCCCCGTGAACGACCAGACCAAGGTCGACAACTACAGCATCGGCGTGCAGGGGATCCTGCCGCTGGGGACCCAGTACCACATCTTTGGAAGCACCCAGGAGGTCCGAGACAACTACAACGGCATCACCAGGAACTACCAGACCTTCGGCGGCTTCCAAGTCACGCAGCCGCTCCTGAAGGGCTTCGGGCTCGGAGCCAACCTGGTGAACGTCCGGATCGCGAAGGCGAACCGCTCGATAGGCGACCTGGCCTACCGCCAGTCGGCCATCGACACGGTCACGAACGTGGTGGTCGCGTACAGCACCCTCCAGCTCGCGCACGACCAGCTCGCCGCCGCCGAGAGGGCTCGCGGCCTGGCCTTGCAGCAGCTCGACGAGAACGAGAAGCGCTTCAAGGTCGGGCAGGCCTCGCAGAGCGACGTGCTGACGTCGCGCGCCTACGCCTCGCAGTACGAGGAGTCCATCCTGATCGCCCAGAGGCAGGTGCGCGACGCCCAGAACTACCTGCGCAGCCTCATAGGGGAGGATGTGTTCTTCGAGGACGAGCCCCTCTTCACGCTCGCCCCGATGGAGGTTCCGGAGGTGACGGTCGACCGAAGGGCCGACCTGCAGCGCGCCCTCGCCATGCGGCCGGATTACCAGCAGCAGCGGCTCGCCATCGTGAAGTCCCGCGCGACCGAGTCCTTCGCGGCCAACAGCCTCCTGCCGGAGGTCGACTTCGTCGGGGGCTACGGCTACAACGGCTCGGCCTACACGTTCTCCGCCAGCAAGCAGATGGTGCAGGACCACATGAACCCCTCGGTCTCCGCGGGCGTAGCGGTCACGATACCCCTCACGTTCTCCGTCGGGCGCGGGAACCTGAGGTCGGCGAGGCTCCAGCGCGAGCAGACGGAGGCGGCCCTGAAGCAGCTTGAGGCGAACATCGCGCTCGGCGTCGCCACGGCCGAGGGCCAGATCGAGGTCACCCGCAAGCGCGTGGTCGCCGACCAGGCCGCGGTCGAGCTGGCCAAGAAGTCGCTGGAGGCGGAGGAGAAGAAGCAGAAGGCGGGGATGAGCTCGACGCTCAGCGTCGTCCAGCAGGAGCAGCTGCTCGCGTTCTACGAGAGCAGCATCTCAAACGCCCTCGCCGCCGAGCGGCAGGCCGTGGCCAACTACGACCACGCGCTGGGGACGACGCTCGAGCGCCACCACGTCAAGCTCGACGACGGCTGAGTTTTTTGGCGCTCGTCACCCCCAACGTCTAATTCTTGAATCAAGCCATGTCCGGCGCACCCACCCACCGAATCCTCATCGCCGACGACAACGCCGACATCATCGAGGCGCTGCGCCTCCTGCTGAAGGGGGAGGGCTACCAGACGGAGGCCGTCAAGTCCCCCGCGGCCGCGGTGAAGGCGGTCGAGGCCCGCGACTACTCCCTGGCGCTCGTCGACCTGAACTACGCCCGGGACACGACCAGCGGGAAGGAGGGCCTGGACCTCCTCAGCAGGCTGCAGGCGCTCGATCCCACGCTGCCGGTCGTCATCATGACGGCATGGGCGAACGTCGAGCTGGCCGTGGAGGCCATGCGCCGGGGGGCGCGCGACTTCATCTCGAAGCCCTGGGAGAACCTGCGGCTCCTGGCGATCGTCCGTAACCAGATCGAGCTCGCGGGCGCGGTCCGCGCCTACCGGCGGCTTGAGCAGGAGAACCAGCTGCTCCGCGGCAAGCAGGGTCCGGCCCTGATCGCGCAGTCCGCGGCCATGCGTCCCGTGCTGGAGCTTATAGCCCGCGTCGGCCCCTCCGACGCGAACGTCCTCATCACGGGCGAGAACGGGACCGGAAAGGGCCTGGTGGCGCAGGCGATCCACGCCGTCTCCCCGCGCGGGAGCCATCCCTTCATCTCGGTCAACATGGGCGGGCTGCCCGAGGGAATCTTCGAGAGCGAGCTCTTCGGCCACGTGAGGGGCGCGTTCACCGACGCCAAGAGCGACCGGGCCGGGCGCTTCGAGCTCGCCGAGGGGGGCACGCTCTTCATGGACGAGATCGGGACCATCCCCGCCGCGCAGCAGGCAAAGATCCTGCGGGCGCTCGAGCGCGGGGAGTTCGAGCGGGTGGGATCGTCGCGAACGATACGCGCGAACGTGAGGCTCATCTCCGCCACCAACTCCGACCTCTCGGCCGAGGTGGCAGCGGGGCGGTTCCGCCAGGACCTGCTCTTCCGGCTTAACACGATCCAGATCCCCCTGCCCGCCCTGCGGGAGCGCAGGGACGACATCGATCTCCTGGCCCAACACTTCCTCAAGCAGCACGTCGAGCGCTACAGGAAGGTCATCACGGGGTTCGACGACGAGGCGGCCCGCGCCCTGCGCGCCTACGCCTGGCCCGGCAACGTCCGCGAGCTCAACCACGCGGTCGAGCGCGCCGTGCTCATGGCGCAGGGAAAGGTCATCCGCGCCACGGACCTGGCGCTCAACGCCTCGGCCGCCGCGCCACGCCTGGACGACATGAGCCTGGAGGAAGTCGAGGCGTTCCTGATCAAGAAGACGCTCGCCCGCTGCGACGGGAACGCGCGCAAGGCGGCGGAACTGCTCGGCCTGAGCCGCAGCGCGTTCTACCGCCGCCTGGAGAAATACGGGCTGTAGCTTTTCGCCGGGAAGGGCCAACGTTGCCCCATGGCAAAACGGTCGGGGAAGCTGACGCATGACCAGGCGGTCCTCGCCTACTGCCTGCTGGGCGGGTTCCCGGCGGTCGTGTTCACGTTCATGTGGATGTGGGGCACCAGCCACGCGCCCGAGGTCCGGGCCACCGTCGCCCTGCTGGTCGTCTCCTGCTGGGTAGGATTCGCGTTCGCGGTCCAGCAGCGCGTCGTCCGGCCGCTGCAGACGATGTCCAACCTGCTCATGGCCCTGCGCGAGGGGGACTTCTCCTTCCGCGCGCGCGGCGCCGCGCGGCACGACCCGCTGGGCGACGTGCTGGCCGAGATCAACGGCCTGGGCGAGATCCTCCAGACCCAGAGGCGCGGGGCGCGCGAGGCGACCGCGCTGCTCTCCGCGGTCATGAAGGAGATCGACGTCGCGATCTTCGCCTTCGACTCCGAAGGCACGCTGCGGCTCGTGAATCCCGCCGGCCAGACGCTCCTCGGCCAGCCGTCCGAGCGCCTCCTCGGGCGCAGCGCGCGGGCGATCGGCCTCGCCGACTGCCTGGAGGGCGAGCCCAACAGGATCCTGAGCCCGACCGCGCTGCCCCGCGTCCTCGGGCGATGGAACATGCGCAGGACGACCTTCCGGGAGGACGGCAAGCCGCACCAGCTGGTCGTCTTCGGCGACCTGAGCCGGCCGCTGCGCGAGGAGCAGCTCAAGTCCTGGCAGAGGCTCGTGCGCGTCCTCGGCCACGAGCTCAACAATTCCCTCGCGCCGATAAAGTCGATAGCCGCCACGCTCGGGACCGCGATGGACCGCAAGCCGCGGCAGCCGGACTGGGAGGCGGACATGCAGTCGGGGCTCGGCGTCATCTCCGCCCGGGCCGAGAGCCTCGAGCGGTTCCTGGAGGGTTATACGCGGCTTGCGAAGCTGCCGCCCCCGCAGGCGGCGCCGTGCGACCTGCTCGCGCTCCTGCAGCGGGCCGCGGCCCTCGAGCGGCGGCTCGTCGTCGACATCCAGCCTGGGCCGCCGGTCGCGCTGGTTGCCGACGCCGCGCAGGTCGAGCATGCGGTCATCAACCTCGTCAAGAACGCGGTCGAGGCGTCCCTGGACCAGGGAGAGGCGAGCGTGCGGGTCTCGTGGCGGCTCGGCGCGGGAAACGTCGAGATCTGGGTCGAGGACAACGGGGCCGGGATTGCGGAGGCCTCAAACCTCTTCGTTCCCTTCTATACGACGAAGCCGGAGGGCTCCGGCATCGGCCTCGTTCTCTGCCAGCAGATCGCCGAGAACCACGGCGGCTCGCTCATGCTCTACAACCGCGACGACCGCACGGGCTGCATCGCGATCTTGCGCCTTCCCCTGCCCCGGGCGTAGCGGGGGGTGCCCGGGCGGGTTTCCCGATTATGGGACGGCCCTTTCCCGCTACCGGTTTGGATCGGGATCCCAAGCCGCCTCGCGCATTACATTAGATGCTATGGTAAATGATGTTAGACATTGGCAGTGCGACTGGCACAGCCTGTGCAAATGGAATGGAGTACCATGGATATCCAGCGTCCCTCCCAGGCAAGAGCGAAGCTCAAGAAACGGCTCCTGATCGGGGCCGGCGTCGTCGCGGGCCTCGTGGGAATCACGGTCGTCCTGGCGAGGCTCAAGCCCGCCGTGCCCAACGTCGACCGGAGCCTTGTCTGGGTGGATACCGTGAAGCGCGGACCGATGGTCCGCCAGGTCCACGGCCCGGGAACGCTGGTCCCCGTTGACATCCGGTGGATCGCCGCGCGAACCCAGGGCCGGGTCGAGCGGATCGCTCTCCTTCCGGGCGCCATAGTGGAGCCGGACAGCGTGATCCTGGTCCTCAGCAATCCCGACGTGACGCAGGCCGCGGTCGACACCGAGTCGCAGCTCAGGGCCGGCGAGGCCGAGCTCTCCAACCTGAGGGTCACCGTCCAGCGCGACGTGCTCCAGTCCGAGTCCGAGGCCGCGACGGCCAAGGCGCAATATGAGCAGGCGCGCCTGCAGGCGGAGGTGGACGACCAGCTTTTCAAGGACGGGCTTGTCTCGGAGCTCGAGCTGAAGAAATCAAAGGTCAACGCCGAGCAGGCCGACACGCTCAACCAGATTGGGCAGAAGCGCTTCGCCTTCGCCAAGGATGCGGTCGGCCCCCAGCTGGCGGTGAAGGAGGCGGAGGTCGACCGGCTCCGCGCCCAGGCCAAGCTGAAGAAGGCCGAGGCCGACGCGCTCAGCGTGCGGGCCGGAATGCGCGGCATCCTCCAGGTCGTCCCGGTCGAGGTGGGGGCCCAGGTGCAGCCCGGCACCAACCTCTGCCGCGTGGCCGACCCCACAAAGCTCAAGGCCGAGATCCAGGTCGCCGAGACCCAGGCCAAGGACGTGCAGATCGGCCAGAGCTCGGAGATAGACACCCGCAACGGGATCGCGAACGGCAGGGTCTCGCGCGTCGCCCCCTCGGTCCAGAACGGCACGGTCACGGTCGAGGTGGCGCTCGCCGGCGAGCTTCCCAAGGGGGCCAGGCCGGACCTCTCGGTCGACGGCGTGGTCGAGCTCGAGCACCTGGACGACGTCATCTATGTCGGGCGCCCGGCTTTTGGCCAGGAGCACTCGACCACCGGGATATTCCTGCTCGATGCCGACGGCGTCTACGCCACGCGCACGCAGGTGCAGCTCGGCCGCAGCTCCGTCAACACGATCGAGATCGTCAAGGGGCTCCAGCCCGGCGACCGCGTGATCCTCTCCGACATGTCGCAGTGGGACTCCCACGACCGGGTGAAGCTCAACTAGGCATGAACGACATCCGCTACGCCCTTCGCCAGCTCGCCAAGACGCCCGCGTTCGCCTTCGTGGCGGTCGTCACGCTTGCGCTCTGCATCGGCGCGAACAGCGCCATCTTCAGCGTCGTCCACGCCATTCTTCTCAAGCCCTATCCGTGGCCGGGGTCCGATCGCCTGATCTACGCCTACAACACCTATCCCCTGATGGGGCTGCCGAACGCCGGGGTGTCGATCCCCGACTACCTGGACCGCCGCGGCGTGACCGGCTACTCCGACAGCGCCATGTACACGGGGGCAAGCCTCAACCTGGCCGGCTCCCAGGAGCCGCAGATGATAGACGGGCTCCGCGCCACGCCCTCCCTCTTCTCGACGCTCCAGACGTCGGCGGCCCTCGGGCGGGTGTTCAGCGAGGACGACGCGAAGCCGGATGCCCCGGCCACGATCGTCCTGAGCGACGCGCTCTGGAGGAGCCAGTTCGCCGCCGACCCCGCGGTCGTCGGGCGCGTCATCAGGCTCAACGACAGGCCTGTCACGGTCATCGGCGTGATGCCGAGGTGGTTCTATTTCCCCAGCCCGAAGACCCAGGCATGGACCCCGTTCGCCTTCACGCCCGAGCAGCGCAGCAACAACGAGCGGGGGCACGAGTACTCCTCCTCGATTGCGCGGCTTCGGCCCGGCGCCACCCTGGCCGGCGTCCAGCGGGAGCTCGACCTGATCCAGGCGCGAAACGCGGAGCGGCTTCCGGAGGGCCGGGAATTCTGGAAGACGAGCGGGTTCGACGGCCATGTCGTCGGGTTCCTCGACCAGAACGTCAAGAACGTGCGCAGCATGCTCTGGCTCCTGCAGGCGGCCGTCGCCGCGGCCCTCCTCATCGGCTGCGCGAACGTCGCCGGGCTCCTCTTGGCGCGCTCCGTCGGGCGGGAAAAGGAGCTGGCGATCCGCACGGCGCTCGGCGCAAGCCGCCTCCAGATGGCGCGCCTGCTCCTGACCGAGAGCGTGATCCTCTTCCTGACCGGGGGCGCCCTCGGTCTGCTCGTCGCCCTGTGGAGCATCGACGCGCTTCGGATGGTCGGCCTCTCGAACCTTCCCAGGGCCTACGGTGTCGGCCTCGACCCGTCCGTCTTCGCATTCACGCTCGCGTGCGCGCTGGCGACGGGGCTCGTCGCGGGTTCCCTGTCCTTCTGGGCCGCGTCCAGGGGCAACACCTCCTCGACCCTGAAGGAGGCCGGCGGGCGCGGATCCGCGGGCCGGCGGACCCAGCGGCTTCGCTCGACGCTCGTCGTGGCGGAGATCGCGCTCGCGGTCATGCTGGTCTCCACGGCAGGCCTGCTCATCAAAAGCTTCGCCAGGCTGCAGCAGGTCGATCCGGGGTTCGTCCCGGGCGGCGTGATCGCCGCGCAGGTCACCCTGCCCGATGGAAGATACGACAAGCCCGAGAAGATCGTCGTGTTCCATGACGCCGTCGTGGCCCGCCTCGCCGCATCGCCCGGCGTGCAGGGCGCCGGTGCGACGGATTTCCTCCCGTTCTCGAGCGAATACGACTCGGGCTCCTACTCGAGCCCCGACATCATCCTGCCGCCCGGCGCACCCGAGCCCCACGCCTTGAGGCGCTCCGCCGATCCCGGCCTCCTGAAGACGCTGGGACTCACGCTGCTCCAGGGCCGCTGGTTCGACGAGTCGGACGTCTCATCCGGCCGGCGCGTGGTCATCGTCGACCGCCTCCTGGTCGACAAATACTGGAAGGGCCAGAATGCAGTCGGAAAGCGGATAGGCGACAGCGCCGATCCTGCGATCGTTGTCGGGGTCGTCGCCACCGCGAAGATCCGCAGCCTGGACGAGCGCTCGGAAAAGGAGACGCTCTACTTCCCGCTGGCCCAGGAGCCGCAGAAGAACCTCAGCTTCGTGGCCCGCACCTCCGGGGACCCCGCGATGCTGGCCTCGGCCATCCGCGACGCGGTGCACGCGGTCGATCCCAACCTGCCTGTCTATGACGTGAAGACGATGGTGCAGCGCATGGAAGAGGCGGCGCAGCCGGTCCGGGCCCCTGTCGTTCTCCTCTCCGTCTTCGGGGCCCTCGCCGCCGTGCTGGCGATCCTGGGGATCTACGGGGTTCTCGCCTTCTCGGTGGCGCAGCGCACGTCCGAGTTCGGCGTGCGGATGGCCCTCGGCGCGACATCCCGCGACATCGCGGCGCTCGTCCTGCGGATGGGGACGCTTGTGATCGGCCTCGGCATCGCGATGGGCCTGGCGGGCTACGTGGCGCTCAACCGCCTCGTCGCCGCGAATCTTTTCAACACCCCGGCCCTGGATGTCTCGACACTCCTGGCCGCGACGCTGTCCCTGGCCGCGGTCGCGTTTGCCGCGTGCATGCTCCCGGCCCTGCGCGCCACGAGGGTCGAGCCCGTCGTCGCCCTTCGCCAGGAATGAACTTTGCCGAAACCCCGCACCCCTTCAAAGCTAGATAACCCAAGGATCAAATCCCATGTCACAGAACCTACTGAAACTCGACAACGTCACCAAGGTTTTCCTCACCGACGAGGTCGAAACCCACGCCCTCTCCGGGATCCACCTTGAGATCACCAAGGGGGAGTACGTCGCGATCGCGGGGCCCTCGGGCTGTGGGAAGTCCACGCTCCTCTCGATCCTCGGGCTCCTCGACACGCCGACGGACGGGACCTACGTCCTCAACGACCGGCCCGTGCAGGGGCTCACCCCGGCCGAGCGCGCGCGGATCCGCAACCGCGAGATCGGATTCATATTCCAGTCGTTCAACCTCATCGGCGACCTCTCCGTCTACGAGAACGTCGAGCTCCCGCTCACGTACCGGGGCATGCCCTCGTCGGACCGCAAGGCGCGCGTCGAGGAGGCCCTCGAGAAGGTCGGGATGGCCCACAGGGCCAAGCACGTCCCCTCGCAGCTCTCGGGCGGCCAGCAGCAGCGCGTCGCGGTCGCCCGGGCCCTGGCCGGCCAGCCCGCGGTGCTCCTCGCCGACGAGCCCACCGGGAACCTGGACTCGAAGAACGGCGACGCCGTGATGGACCTCCTGCAGAGCCTCCACCGCACGGGCTCGACAATCCTCATGGTCACGCACGACACGCGCTTCGCCAGGCATGCCGACAGGACCGTCCACCTCTTCGACGGCCGCGTCGTCCAGGAGAGCGTCGAGAACAAGGAGTGAGGGCGGGTCCGCCGGCCATGATCTCGGACCTGAGGTACGCCCTCCGCCAGCTGACGAACAACCACGGTTTCACGGCCGTGGCCCTGCTGACGCTGGCCCTCGGCATCGGGATCAACACGACCACGTTCACGCTCGTGAACGCGATCCTTTACCGGATGCCCCCGTATCCGGAACCGGGCCGCCTGGCCGTCATCTACGGCACGATGCCGCAGTCCCAGTTCACGAAGCTTGCGCCGGGAAACGCGCGCGACGTCGTGCAGCAGGCCGATGACTTCGAGCAACTCTCCCCCTGGTGCTACGCCTTTTCAAGCGTCGTCAAGCAGGGGGAGCCGGCCTACCGGGCGGTCGAGGTCCAGGCCTCGGGAAACTTCTTCTCGACCCTGGGCGTCGCGCCGATCATGGGCCGGGTGTTCACGCCGGCGGAGGACCACCCCGGGCGCAACGACGTCGTCGTCGCGAGCGAGAGGTTCTGGAGGGAGAAGCTGGGCGGCGACGCCACCGTCATAGGAAGCTCCCTTCGGCTCGACGGAAAGTCCGTCACGGTCATCGGCGTGGTGCCCGAGAGCTGCCAGGATCTCATGTATTTCGGGAGGGTGGAACTCTGGCAGCCCCTCGGCTACGGCGAGGACAACTGGAGGATCCGCGACAACGACTGGATGGAATTCGTCGCCCGCCTCAAGCCGGGAGCAAGCCTTGACCAGGCGCGCGCCCAGCTGGCCACGCTCGCCGCCCGAATGGCCCACGACCATCCCGAGACCAACTCCCACCGCGGGCTCAACCTGACCCCCTACAAGGACGCCCGCTCGCGCGGGTCGGGCCCGATCCTGTGGACCATCATGGGGCTGACCCTCTTCGTGCTCATGATCGCGTGCGTCAACCTGGCCAACCTGCAGCTCGCGCGCACGGTCAGCCGGATGCGCGAGTACGCCATCCGCATCGCGCTCGGGGCCTCGCGCGGCCAGCTGATCCGCCAGCTGCTGGCCGAGAGCGTCCTCCTGTCGCTCGCGGGCGGGGCGCTCGGCCTGCTGATCGCGATCTGGGGGAACCGGCTCCTCGGCAGCCGCATCCACCTTCAAGACCCGAGTGAAAGCCTCAGCCTCCCCCTCGACTACCGCGTGCTCGGCTTCACCCTCATAGCCTCCGTCGGCACAGGGATCGTCTTCGGGCTCATGCCCGGCTGGATCGCCTCCCGCACCGAGGTGGGCGCCGCAGTCAAGCAGGGCGGGCGCGGCACGGTCGGGGACCGCTCCAAGCACCGGATGAGAAGGGGCCTTGTGGTCGCCGAGCTCGCCCTCGCCCTGGCGTCGCTCGCGGGGGCCGCGTACTTCGTGCGCGGGCTCCAGCGCCTCGCCCGCGCCGAGACGGGCTGGCAGAGTGCGAGGCTCGTCACCGGCAGCTTCATGCTCCCGAACAGCAAGTACGCGACCGACGACCAGACCCGCGCCGTCGTCGAGCGGATCCGCACGGAGCTCGCGGCGCTGCCCGGGGTGGAGCGGGTGAGCGTGTCGGGGACGCTCCCGATCGCCGCCAGCTTCTCCCACCAGGGCAATTTCCTGATCGAGGGCCAGGCGCCGCCGGCGCACGGCCAGGAGCCGCTCGCGATGGCCGAGCGCGTCACCCCTGGCTACTTCTCGACGCTTGGCATCCACATGGTCAACGGCCGGGACTTCGCGGATGCGGACCGCGCGGACGCGAGGCGGGTCGTGGTCATCAACCTCGCGATGGCCACGAAGTTCTGGCCCAAAGGCGACGCGATCGGCCACCGGATCGGCGGCACGGACCCCAAGAACCCGGACTGGCGGGAGATCGTGGGGGTCGTGAACGACATCCCGAGCACCTACCTCCCCGCCATCACCCCGTTCCAGACCTACCGCCCGTTTGCCCAGGATCCGGACCACTGGCTGTCCTTCACGCTCCAGGCCAAGGGGGCCCCGTCGGGCCTTACGGACGCCGCGCGCCATACCGTCGCGCGCGTCGACCCCGACCTCGCGGTCTACGACCTCGCCACGGTCGACGCGCTGATCGAGAGGATCTCGGAGAGCACGTCACTCGTCGAGGCGCTGCTGACGATCGCCGCGCTCCTCGGCCTCCTCCTGGCCGTCGTCGGCATCTACGGGGTCATCGCGAACCTCGCCCTCCAGCGGACGCAGGAGATCGGCATCCGGATGGCCCTTGGCGCGCCGACCGGAGCCGTGCTCTGGCTGATCCTGCGCGAGGGCCTCCGCCTGGCCGCGATCGGGACCGGCATCGGCCTCGTCCTCGCCTTCCTCCTGACGCGGGGCCTCAGCCTCGCGCTTCCCTCCATCCCGGGCCAGGATCCCCTCGTCATCGCGGCGCTGGCCGCAACCCTGGCCGCCGCGGCCCTCCTGGCATGCGGCCTGCCGGCGCTCAGGGCCACGCACGTGAACCCGGTGGAGGCCCTCCGGTCGGAATAGACCCCCGCCGCGTGCTCCATGGATCCCCGCGACATCCATAGACCCGGATGCCCAGCCCCTTCACGCACCTTGCACGCCACCCGCCCTTATAGAAGAAGGACACAACGAACATGATTTCCGACCTAAGATACGCCCTACGCCAGCTGCTGAAGTATCCCGCCTTCACGGCCGTGGCCTCGCTGACCCTCGCGCTCGGCATAGGGGTCAACACGACGATGTTCAGCGTCCTGAACGCCCTCGTGCTCCAGGCCTCGCCGGCGCCCGAGTCCTCCCGCCTGGTGAGCATCGTCGGCACGTCGGCGCAGTCGAACGAGCGCTTCCTCTCGCCGGCCGACTTCTATGACTTCCAGAGGCAGAGCACGGCGTTCGAGCAGGTGGGCGCGTACAACTGGGCCAACTTCAACCTTGCCGAGCCGGGCCAGCCGGCCGAGCGGCTCGCCGGGATGTCGGTTTCCGGCAATTTCTTCCAGATCTTCGGGATTCCCCCGGCCCTCGGCCGCACGGTGGGCCCGGAGCACGACCAGGCCGGGTCCGGCAGGGTCGCGGTCCTCAGCGACGGGTTCTGGCGCAGCCATTATTCCGCCGATCCCAATGTCATCGGACGCACCGTGCGCATGGACAGCCAGCAGGTCACGATCATCGGCGTCATGCCTCCGCAATTCGACAACCTGACCTATTGGGGGCACATCGACCTCTGGCAGTCGTTCTCCCTGGAGGGCGCAGCCCGGCAGATCCGCGACAATGCGTGGCTGCGGGGCATCGGCCGCCTGAAGCCCGGTTTCCAACTGGGCCAGGCCGGGTCCGAGGCGTCCGCAATAGCGAGCCGGCTCGCCAAGGACTACCCGCAGACCGACTCGGGGAACGGCCTGCGCCTTGTGTCCTGGAACTACGCGCGGACAAGCGACGTGACTCGCCGCGTGTCGTGGCTGTGCATGGCGCTCGCCGGCTTCGTCCTCCTGATCGCGTGCGCGAACCTCGCCAACCTGCAGCTGGCGCGCATGACCGACCGCATTCGGGAAAACGCCGTCCGGATCGCGCTAGGGGCATCGCGCCTGCAGCTGATACGCCAGCTGCTGATCGAGAGCCTGCTGCTGTCGGCGATTGGCGGTGCAATCGGCGTGCTTGTCGCATCCTGGGGTTCAAGGCTGATAAGCCGGGCGATCTACATCTCGGGGATCCCGGGCATGGACGTGCCGATCAACACCAACGTCCTCGCCTTCACGATGATCGCAACCGCCGTGACCGGGGTCGCGGTGGGAATGGTACCCGCGTGGATTGCCTCGCGAACCGACGTGAACGCCGCCCTCAAGCAGGGTTCCAGGGGGACGACCGGGGACCGCTCGAGGCATCTTCTCCGCAAGGCTCTCATCGTCTCCGAGCTCGCCCTTGCGCTGCTCCTGATGACGGGTGCCGGCTTCTTTGTCCGCGGCACCCAGCGCCTCGCCAGCTCCGACATGGGCTGGCGGCCCGACGGGCTCACGACGGCGAGCATGTCCCTGCCCTTCAGCGCCAACTACCTGACCGACGCCCAGTGCGGGGCTTTCTTTGACAAGCTTTCGGGCAAGCTGGCCGCCTTGCCGGGAATGCAGCAGGCGACGATCTCCGTCTACCTCCCCGTCACCGGCTTCTGGCGCACCTCGGGCATCGCGGTCCAGGGCCGCCCGGCGCCCGCGCACGGCAAGGAGCCCCTCGTCTACTACAATTCGGAAACCCCGGGCAACATCTCCAACCTGGGCCTCCACATGATTCGGGGGCGTGACTTCACCCTCGCGGACCGCGCCGACTCGCGTCCCGTGGCGATCATCAATGACACGTTGGCCCGCGACCTCTGGCCCGGAGAGAATCCCGTTGGCAAGCGGATCGCCGATGCCGGCGCAAAGACCCCCACCTGGCTGGAGATCGTGGGCGTCGTGTCCGACATGCACTCAACGCTCGAGCTCGTGCGGGCCCCCGACACGCAGTTTCAGGTCCACCTTCCTCTTGCACAGACGCCGAACCAGTACGCCCACTGGTTCAACCTGGCGATCCGGAGCTCGGCTCCGCCCCAAACCGTGGCCGCGGCAATCCGCGCAGCCGTGCAGCAGATCGACCCCGACCAGCCCGTCTATGACATACTCTCCGCGCGCGAATCGATGCGACAGGTGACGGGCGGCTTCGGGATGACGGGCAAGATGCTGGGCATCTTCGCGCTGGTCGGCCTCGCACTCTCGGCCGTCGGCATCTTCGGCGTCATCGCCAACCTCGTGGCCCAGCGAACCTCGGAGATCGGGATAAGGATGGCCCTGGGTGCGCAGGCGCAGGACGTTCTGTGGCTGGTGCTGGGCCAGGGCGTGCGCCTCGCCGCGGCGGGCACCGCGATCGGACTCGCATGCTCATGGGGGCTCATCCGGCTCCTGAATTCGATCCTGCCGGCATTGCCGGGGGCCGATCCCCTCACCATCGGCTGCGTCGCGGCCCTTCTCGGCGCAGTCGCCTTGCTCGCCTCCTGGCTTCCGGCGCGGCGGGCGACGCGGATCGATCCCATCATAGCGCTGAGGGCGGAGTAGAGCCCTCGGGCGGAAGCCTGCCATCATCACCGATGGAAGCCGGCAAGACCGGCTTCGCCTACCCCCCCTGAATGGATCCGGAGCGGGGCCCCTCAGCCTCCAGGCCCGCCGGGCGCACCGCCGCGCGCAATGCGCAGGTGCACGGCCGCTCCCGCCGCGCCCAAAATCGCCCCGGAAATGGCGTCGAGCGCCACATGCTGGCGCACGGCGATCGTGGAGTACACGATCCCAAGGCACCAGAGCCAGTTGAGGGCCCGCGCAAAGCCGCCGGCGCCCAGATCCCCAAGCAGGCGCCCAAGCCAGAGCGCCGTGAACACGGCAAAGGCCACGTGCAGCGACGGGAATGCGTTCCCGGACGCGTCCACATCCTTGAGGAAGGACAGCGAGGGGAGCAGGAACGGGTCGATCTCCGATTTCGGCACGGCGGTCGGCCAAAGGATGAAGATCCCGAATCCGACCAGGCTGACGGCGACCGCGGCCACCATGTAGGAGGCCAGCTCCCGCCGGGACACGAGGAGCGAGGGCGCAAGCGGAACGTAGATCCAGAGCGACACGTAGAGGGGCAGCGCCCAGGGCTCGAAGGCGATCACCCGGTCGAGCCAGATGCGGGGCATCATGGTGACCGGCGAGCGGGCATGGTTGAGGAGCCAGAAGTACACGGCGAAGAACGCGGCGAAGCAGAGGAGGGTCCCCGTCATCTTGACGGCCCAGTGCGCGCACATCCTGCGCCACGCCTCTCGCAGCCAGCCCCTGGCGGGTATGTTGGTTTCCGTGACGACCATGGGCTTGCTCAATGTTGGGGGCCGAGCGTGATGCGCGAACGCCGCCACTGCGATCACGTTTGTCGGGCGCGCACCGGCCCGCAGCCGGCCGCGGCTACGCGGTGATCCGCGTGCCGGCGCCGCCGTCGAGCGCGGCGGACAGGCGGGCCGGGCACGTGATGACGGCCGCCCCCCCGCCCCGCTCGACAAAATGGATGCACGCCTCGACCTTCGGGAGCATCGAGCCGGCCTCGAACTGGCCCTCGGCGATGTGGCGCCTGGCCTCGGCGACGCTCATCGCGTCGATCGCCCGCTGGTTCTCCGCGCCGAAGTGGAGGAAGACCTTCTCCACGGCGGTCGAGATCACGAGGGCGTCCGCGCCTATCTGCGCGGCCAGGACGGCCGAGGCGAGGTCCTTGTCGATGACCGCGGACACGCCGCTCAGGATGCCCTTCTCGTCGGCGACCACCGGGATGCCGCCGCCGCCCGCGGCGATGACGACGTATCCGCCCGTCACCAGGTGGCGGATGGCGTCCGACTCAATGATGCGGACGGGGGCCGGGGATGGGACGACCCGGCGCCAGCCGCGGCCCGCATCCTCCATCATCCGCCACCCGTCGACGCGCGTCCGCTCCTCGGCCTGCTCGCGCGTGTAGAACTCGCCGATCGGTTTGCTCGGCTCGGCAAAAGCCGGGTCGGCGCGGTCCACGAGGGTCTGCGTGACCATCGCCGAGACCGACCTCGAGAGCCCCCGGCGGCGAAACTCGTTCTCGAGCGCCTGCTGGATCTGGTAGCCGAGCGCGCCCTGGGTGTCCGCGACGATGGAGTCGAGCGGCACCTCGTGCAGGATCCCCCGGGAATGCTCGCTGCGCAGCAGGATGAAGCCCACCTGGGGCCCGTTGCCGTGGGTGATGACGATGCGGTGGCCGCGCTCGAGCATGTCCGTGATGTGCCGGGCCGTCTCGACGACCGCCGCGTACTGGTGGGGCACGCTCTGGTGGCGCGCATCCTTGATGAGCGAATTGCCGCCGATGGCGATGACGAGTGTTTTCATGAGGGCGTGGCCTGACGGGCCTTCATGGTGAGGCACTTGCGCCGCCCTGCGTCAATCTCCGAGCCTTCCGCGGACAAAATATGCACAGCCTTAGCCAAGACCTAGGTAGAGCCCGCGGGGGCTTGGTGAGAGGATACTTACGAGACCTTTGCCCGTGCGCTTGGCATGAACGCCGCCTTCCATCTTCTATCCGACGCCCAGCTCAAGGACGAATTGAGCCGGTGCGTCTCCTGCGAGGAGAAACCCTGCCAGGTGGCGTGCCCGGCGGACTGCTCGCCGGCCGATTTCATAATGGCGGCCCGGGGCGGGGCCAAATCCGACATCCTCAGGTCCGCCGCGATGATCCTGGGCGCGAATCCTCTCGGCGGCGTGTGCGGGGTGGTCTGCCCGGACACCTTCTGCATGAGGGCGTGCTCGCGCCGGCTGTTCGACCGGCCGGTCGAGATCCCCGCGGTCCAGGCCGCCATCGTCGAGCGGGCCAAGGCTCACGGCCTCGGCGCCCCGCCCCCCGCGCCCAGAAACGGGATGAAGGTCGCCGTGATTGGCTCGGGCCCGGCGGGCCTGGGCGCGGCCGGCGTCCTCGCGCAGCGCGGCTACCGGGTCACGGTGTTCGAGAAGCGCCGCCAGCTCGGGGGCATGATGAACCTCATCCCCAGCTTCCGCCTGCCGAAGAACATCGTGCGCACGGACGCCGGATTCGTCAGGGCCCTGGGGGCGATCGACTTCCGCCGCAGCACCGCCGTCGCCGATCCGGCCAAGCTGCTGCGCAGGTTCGGCGCCGTCATCGTGAGCGCGGGGCTGGGCGAGCCGGTGCCCCTCGGTATCCCGGGCGAGGAGCACGTCGTTCCATGGCAGAAGTTCCTCGAGCAGCGCGCGGGAAAGCGCGTCGCCGGCAGGCGCGTCGCCGTCCTCGGCGGGGGGGCGGTCGCGGCGGACTGCGCGACCACGGCGGCGCGGCGCGGAGCGGCGGCGGTCGAGCTGGTCTACCGCCGGCGGCTGCGCGACATGCCCGTGACCGCCTACGAGCGCCGCATGCTCCTCGAGCACGGCGTCGAGATCTCGAGCTGCATGAGGCCGCTCGCCGTCGTCCACCGCGGCAGCCGGGTCACGGGCCTGCGCCTCGCGCGCCAGACGCTGCCCCCGGGCAGGGCCCCGCGGCCGGCCAACTTTGTCGCGAGCGCGAAGGAGCCGCCGGTCTTCCGCGAGTTCGACATGGTGGTCTCCGCGATCGGCAACCGGGCCGCGCTCCCCACCGGGCCGGCCAGGGGAATCTTCTACGCGGGCGACCTAGTCCTCGGCTCGTCCACCGTCGTCGAGTCGGTCGCGAGCGGGAAGAACGCCGCGCGCCAGGCCGACGCCTTCCTGCGCGGCGCGCCGGTCCCGAAGATCGCGAACCGGGCCAAGAGCCGCGTGCAGCTGACCCCCGGCAACCCGCTGCCGGTGCCCCTCGAGGCCGACTTCTTCGGCCGCCGGATCCTCTCGCCGCTGCTGCTCTCGGCCGCGCCCCACACCGACGGCTACCCCCAGATGCGCGCCGCCTACGCGTCGGGCTGGGCTGGGGCCGTCATGAAGACCGCGTTCGACAACGTGCCGATCCACATCCCGGCCGACTACATGTTCGTCCTCGGCCGCTCGACCTACGGGAACTGCGACAACGTCTCCTGCCACCCGCTCGACCGCGTCTGCCTCGAGGTCGAGCGCCTCGTCCGGGAGTTCCCGGACCGCCTGACAATGGCCTCGACCGGCGGCCCGGTGACCGGCTGCGACGAGGGCGACTGCGCCTTCTGGCAGTCGAACACCCGCAAGCTCGAGGACGCCGGGGCGATGGCGGTCGAGTACAGCCTGTCCTGCCCGCAGGGCGGCGACGGCACGAACGGCGACCTCGTGTCCCAGAACGCCGAGCTGACGGCGAAGATCGCCGGATGGGTCATGGAGTCCGGCAGCCCCGACGTGCCGAAGCTCTTCAAGCTCACGGGCGCCGTCACCGCGATCCAGCCAATCATCCGCGCAATCCAGGACGCGCTCGCCCGCTATCCGGGAAAGAAGGCCGGCGTGACGCTCGCCAACAGCTTTCCGTCCCTCGCCTTCCGGCCCTCGGCGGGCCGCCGCTGGGACGAGGGGGTCGTGATCGGGATGTCCGGCGAGGGGGTGCTGCCCATCAGCAACCTCACCCTGGCCAAGGTGGCCGGCATGGGGATCACGGTCTCCGGAAACGGCGGCGCAATGACCTACCGAGACGCGGCCAACTTCCTCGCCCTCGGCGCCGGCACCGTCCAGTTCTGCACCGCCGTGATGAAATACGGCCTCGGCTACGTCGGCGAGCTCCACTCGGGCCTCAGCCACCTGATGAAGGAGCGCGGCCTGGCATCGGTGCGCGACCTGATAGGCTCGGCGCTGCCGAACCCGATCGCGGATTTCGCGTCGCTGCCGGCCCTCAAGAGGATCCCGTCGGTCACCCCGGCGCTCTGCGAGCACTGCGGCAACTGCACCTACTGCCCCTACCGGGCGGTGGCGCTCGACCGGCGCGGGCTGCCCGAGTTCGACGCGGCGCTCTGCGTCGGGTGCTCGCTGTGCGCCCAGAGATGCTTCACGGGCGCGCTCACGATGCGCGCCCGCTCGGCGGGCGAGCTGGCCGCGTGCCCCGAGACCTGAACCCCGGCGACCCATGCAGCGCCCGCTCCTCATAGAAAAAGGGACCCTGCTCTCCACCGGGGGCGCGGCCTCGGTCCTGCGCGACCACTCCGTCCTCGTCGAGGACGGCTTCATCACGAAGGTCGCGCCGAGCGGCCAGTTCTCCGGATTCACCGGCGACCGGGTCTCCGCCGCGGGCAAGGTCGTCATTCCCGGGCTCATCAACGGCCACACGCACCTCTACAGCACCCTTGCCCGGGGCCTGACGAAGGCGAAGCCGGCCGGCGACTTCATGGGGGTCCTGCGAAACCTCTGGTGGCGGCTGGATTGCGCGCTCACGACCGACGACTGCTACCAAGGCGCGTTGGTCGGCCTCATCGACTCGATCCGGCACGGGACGACGACGCTCATCGACCACCATTCCAGCCCGGGCGCCGTCGGGGGATCCCTCGATGCGATCGCGCGCGCCGCGGACGAGACGGGGATGCGCGCCTGCCTCTGCTACGAGGTCTCGGACCGCAACGGAGCCAAGGCCGCTCAGGAGGGCCTCGCGGAGAACGTGCACTTCATCCGACGCTGCCAGTCCCGAGGCGGCTCCAACCTGCGTGCGCTCTTCGGGCTGCACGCCTCGTTCACGCTCTCGGACAGGACGCTCGAGGACGCGGCCAGCCTCGGGCACGCCCTCGAGGTCGGCTTCCACATCCACGCCGCCGAGGCCCAGGCCGACCAGCAGGCGGCGAGGCGCCTGTCTCGTACGGGGGTCATCAGCCGGCTGACGCGGCTCGGCGTCCTCGGGAGGCGCTCGATCGCGGCCCACTGCGTCCACGTTTCGCCGCGCGAGATCTCCTCCCTGGCGGAGACCGGCACGGCGGTCGCGCACAATCCCCAGTCAAACCTCAACAACGCGGTCGGCATCGCCGGCGTCGTCGAGATGGTGCGGCGCGGCGTCATCGTCGGGCTCGGCACGGACGCCATGACGGCCGACATGCTCGAGGAGCTGCGCGCGGCGCTGTGGGCCCAGCGCCTCGCGAGCAGGGACCCCTCGGCGGGCTTCGACGAGGTCACCGGGGCGCTGTTCTCCGGGAACGCGAGGATCGCCGGGCGGATCTTCGGACTGCACTTTGGCGAGATCCGCAAGGGCTGCGCCGCCGACCTGGCGGTATTCGACTACGACCCACCGACCCCCCTCGTCGACGCGAACGCGCTCGGCCACGTCCTCTTCGGCCTCTCGCAGGCGCCCGTCGACACGACCATCGTCGGCGGCCGCGTGCTGATGGAGCACCGGCGGCTCAAGCTCGACATAGACGAGGCGCGTGTGAACGCGCGGGCCCGCGAACTCGCAAAGGATTTATGGCACCGACTCTGAAAAAGGACACCCGTCACCCGAATGCGCCGCATGCGGCCGTTAGCTTCGAGGCGATCCGAATGCGCGCCAAGGACATGGAGGGCGACACCGCGCGCTTCCTCGCCGACCTCGTGCGCACGCAGTCCTTCTCCTCGAAGGAGCGCGACGTGATAGAGGTGATCAGGCGCGAGATGACGCGGATCGGCTTCGATGAGGTCCGGGTCGACGGGCTGGGGAACGTCATCGGCCGGATCGGGTCGGGCCCGCGCGTGATCGCGTTTGACGGGCACGTGGACACGGTCTACCCCGGCGACCGGTCGCAGTGGACCTTCGACCCGTTCGACCCGAAGATCGACGGCGGGATGATCCGGGGGCGCGGCACGGTCGACCAGAAGGGCGGCGTGGCGGCGATGATCCACGCCGGCCGCATCATCAGGGAGCTCGGGCTCAACGACCAGTTCACGATCTACTTCACCGGAACGGTGATGGAGGAGGACTGCGACGGCCTGTGCTGGCAGTACATCCTCAACGAGGACGGGCTCAAGCCGGAGCTCGTCGTCATCACCGAGCCGACGAACCTCAACATCTACCGCGGCCACCGCGGCCGCATGGAGATCCAGGTCGAGGTGAAGGGCCGCAGCTGCCACGGCTCCGCCCCGGAGCGCGGCGACAACGCTATCTACAAGGTCGCGCGCGTCGCGCTCGAGATCGAGAAGCTGAACGATCGGCTCCGGGGCGACCCCTTCCTCGGCAAGGGCACCGTCACGATCTCGGAGGTGACGTCCTCCTCCCCCTCCCTCTGCGCCGTGGCCGACGTGGCCCGCATCCACCTCGACCGTCGCCTGACCCACGGGGAGACGAAGGAGAGCGCGATCGCCGAGGTGCGCGAAGCGGCGGCGCGCGCCGGGTGCCCGGATGCCGGCGTCCTCGTCCTCACCTACAGGGAGGCGGCCTACACCGGCCTGGTCTACCCGACCGAGAAATACTACCCGACATGGGCGCTCGACGAGGGTTCGCCCTACCTGAAGAGCGCGGTCGAGGCCTACTCGGGCGTGCTCGGCAGGGCGCCGCTCGTGGACAAGTGGACCTTCAGCACCAACGGCATCGCCACCGCGGGCCTCCACGGCATCCCGACGCTCGGCCTCGGGCCGGGCAACGAGGTTCACGCGCACGCCCCCGACGAGGCGTGCCCGGTCGAGCACCTGAGCGCGGCCGTGGCGTTCTACGCGGCCCTGGTGGCCAGGCTCAACGGGAGGGTCTAGGGCCCATGGTCAAATTCGTCTACCGGTGCACCGTCTGCGGGGGTCGCTACAAGCGCGACGAGGTGCGCTATCTCTGCCCCGAGTGCGGCCGATCGTACCGCCCCGGGATGCCGCTGAGCGGCGTGCTCGCGGCCGAGTTCGACTACGACTTCATCCGCCGCAAGTTCCGGAGGCCGAGGCCGGACTGGAACCTGTTCTGCGCCGTCGAGCCGGAGTTCTTCCCGCCCTACGCCATGGGCGCGACGCCGTTCTTCAGGTCGGAGGCCCTGGGCCGGGCGTTCGGCCTGGCTGATGTCTGGATCAAGAACGACGGGCTCAACCCCAGCGGCTCCCTGAAGGACCGCGCATCGTTCCTCGTCGTCGCCGAGGCCAACCGGCTGAACGAGGGGACCATCGTCGCGGCGTCCACCGGCAACGCGGCGAGCTCGCTCGCGGCGGTCTGCGCCGCGGGCGGCAGGCGCGCGCTGATCTTCGTTCCGCGGGCGGCCCCCAGGGCGAAGCTCGCGCAGATGCTCCTCCACGGCGCGCTCGTGGTGCCCGTCGACGGCACCTACGACGACGCGTTCCGGCTGTCGCTCGAGTTCACGGGGCGCTACGGCGGGCTCAACCGCAACACCGCCTATCACCCGCTCACCATCGAGGGGAAGAAGACCGTCGGCCTTGAGATCTGGCAGCAGAACGGCTGGCGCGTGCCCTCGGTCATCGTGGTTCCGACCGGCGACGGCGTGATCCTTGCCGGCGTGTCGAAGGCGTTCCAGGACCTGCGGGACGCCGGCCTCACCTCGGAGCTGCCCCGCCTCGTCTGCGTCCAGGCCGAGAGCTCGAGTGCGATCCACAACTACATCTCGACCGGGCACTACCGCGACGCGGCCCGCCCGTCGACGATCGCCGACTCCATCTCGGTCTCGGTCCCGGCAAACGCGCATCTCGCGCGCGCAGCCGTGCTTCTGAGCAACGGGTCCTCGGTCGTCGTCAGCGACGCGGAGATCCTCGGGGCGCAGCGCACGCTCGCGGCGGCCAGCGGGGTGTTCGCGGAGCCGGCGGCTGCGGCCTCGGTGGCCGCGCTGGCCAAGCTTCGCGACGGCAACCTGCTGGCGCCGGGCGACCAGGTCGTCGTGCTCGTGACCGGGCACGGCCTCAAGGACGTCGACGCCGTGCTCAGGACCGTGCAGGTGCCCGCCGCGATCGCTCCGACGGCGGACGGGCTCGAGGGCGTCGCCCTGCGCCTCGCGGGGAAGGAGGCGCCCCCGTGAAGGCTGAATGCGGCAGGGGATGGCGCAACGACGCCCACGCCAAGGTCACCGGGGCCACGAAATACACCGATGACCTCAAGTTTGCGCGGCTGCTGCACGCGGCGCCGGTCTACTCGGACTTTGTCCATGCAAGGTTGATCCGCGTCGCGACGGAGGACGCGCAGAGGGCCCCCGGCGTCGCCAGGGTCCTCACCGCGAGGGACGTCCCGGGCTCCAACCGATTCGGGCAGATCATCCGCGACTACCGCATCTTCGCGGACGACAAGATCCGCTACAACGGGGACGTGGTCGCGATGGTCGTCGCGGAGACGCGCGACCTGGCGATCCGCGCGGCGTCGCTCGTCCGGGTCGAGGCGGAGCCGCTGCCGGCGGTCCTCGACCCCGAGGAGGCCCTGCTGCCCGGCGCCGTGCTCGTGCACGAGAACCACGGCTCCAACCTCGTCAACACGCACCGGATCCGCCGCGGGAACGTCGACGAGGGCTTCCGCCAGGCGGACCTTGTCATCGAGGAGCAGTTCCGGACCCAGAGCGTCGAGCATGCCTACATGGAGCCCGAGGTCGCCGTGGGCGTGCCCCGCGCGGACGGCGTCATCGAGGTCCACGGCAGCATGCAGCACCCCTTCAGCACGCGGCGCTTCGTGTCCGCGTGCCTCGGCGTGCCGCTGTCGGGCGTCGAGGTGGTCGGAACCCCGATGGGCGGGGGGTTCGGCGGCAAGGACGACACGGCGGCCGTGGTCTGCGCCCGCGCCGCCCTGGCCGCGAGTATCCTGGGCCGGCCGGTCAAGCTTATGTACCGCAGGGACTGGTCGATCCGCGAGAGCTACAAGCGCCACCCGTACCGCGTGTCCTACAAGATGGGCCTCGCAAGGGACGGCCGCATCACCGCCGTGCAGTGCCGGATCCTCGCCGACGGGGGCGCGTACTGCTCCGTCACCCCGTGGGTCACCTGGCGGTCCACCGTCCAGTGCTGCGGGCCGTACGTCGTCGAGAACGTCCACTGCGACACGCTGGGCGTCTACACCAACAACGTCGTCGCGGGCGCGATGCGCGGCTTCGGCTCGCCGCAAATGAACTTTGTCGTGGAGCAGATGGTGGAGATCGCCGCCTCGAGGCTGGGCGTGTCGGGCGTGGAGCTCCGCCGGCGCAACATGGTCCGCCAGGGCAGCGTCACGGTCACGGGCCAGAGGCTCGACTCGCACAAGGTCGCGATGGGGGAGGTCCTCGACGCGGTGCTCGCGGAGACCGGCTACGAGGAGAAGCTCGCCAGGTGCTCGCGCGGCGCGTCCGACGGCGACGAGCTCTACGGCATCGGGCTCGCCATGAGCTACCGCGGCGTGAGCCTGGGCGCAGAGGGCGTCGACTTCTGCGCGGCGATGATCAACGTCCAGCCTGACGGCTCGATCCTCCTCGAGGCGGGCGTTCACGAGAACGGCCAGGGCGCGGAATCCGCGATGTCGCTCATCGCGGCGCAGGAGCTCGGCGTGGGCGTCGACCGCATCCGCTACCGCCGCTCGTCGACGTCCAACGTGCCCGACAGCGGCACGACCGTCGCGTCGCGCGGCACGATCATGGGCGGCGGCGCGGTCACCCTCGCGGCCCGCGAGCTGAAGCGGAGGATGGCGGAGGCGGTCTGCGGCCGGCTGCAGTGCCTCTCCGGGGCCGCGCGGTTCGAGGGAGGCGAGATCCTCGATCCCGCGGGCAGGCGTAGCGTCTCCTTTGACGAGGCGATCAGCGTGATGTTCGCGACACAGCACTTCCCCCACGTGGTCGGGGTGTTCAGGGCCCCGCGCGTGTCGTGGGACGAGCACACCGGCCAGGGCGACGCCTACTTCACGTGGGTCTACGGATGCCAGGCGGTCGAGCTCTCGGTGAACAAGAGGACCGGGAAGGTCCGGCTGCTGGGCGCCGTCGCGGCCCACGACGTCGGGCGCGCGGTGAACCGGGAGATGGTACGGGGTCAGTTCTTCGGCGGCATGGCGATGGCCGCGGGCTACGCGCTCCATGAGGAGGTCCGCTCAAAGGACGGGCGGATCACCACCCTCAACCTCAACTCCTACCGCATCCCGCGCTCCACGGACCTGCCCGAGATGAAGGCGATCATCATCGAGAACCCCGACCCGCAGTCGCCGAGCGGCGCCAAGGCCCTCGGCGAGCCGACCAACGAGATCCTGGCGCCCGCGATCGCCAACGCCGTCTTCCATGCGACCGGGAGGCGGGAGTTCGCGCTCCCGATAAGGCTGTCCGCGGCGCCGGACGACCCGCCGCAGGAGGAGTGCCGCCTATGAGGCTCAACGTCAACGGACGCGACATCGAGGTTTCCGACGCCGTCGGAGAGCGGCGGCTCATCACGTTCCTGCGCGAGGACCTCGACCTCACGGGCGCGAAGAACGCGTGCGACATCGGCGCGTGCGGCGCATGCACCATCCTCGTCGACGACGAGCCGCTGAAGATATGCATCAAGCGGGTGAAGGACGTCGCCGGACGGCGCGTGCTCACCATAGAGGGCCTGGCCGCCCCGGACGGCACGCTGCACCCGCTGCAGCGGGCGTTCGTGGAGCGCGGCGCGATCCAATGCGGGTTCTGCACGCCCGGGATGGTCCTGGTGGCGCACGCGTTCCTGCTCAGGCAGCCGGACCCGACGCGCGAGCAGATCCGGAAGGCGATAGGCGGCAACCTGTGCCGCTGCACCGGCTACCAGCAGATCATCGACGCGATCGAGGAGGCCGCCGTCCACTACCGCGGGGCGGAGGCGCCCGCGGAGCCCGCCCGCGCATGAGCTCCCCTCCCATGAACACCGTCAAAGACAGCCTAGCGCAGCTCGCCAAGCTCAAGACCGACGCCTACGGCAAGGACTTCCTGCTCACGTGGGAGAAGCCGCACGACGAGATCCGCGCTCTCACCCTGGTGGCCGAGATCCTCTGGGAGCTGCACCGCGCGGGCAGGTCGCTGAGGGTCTTCAAGTCGGGGATGGCGGTGTCGATCTTCCGCGACAAATCCACGCGGACGAGGTTCAGCTTCGCCTCGGCGGCCAACGCGCTCGGGCTCGGCCTGGCCGACCTGGACGAGGAGAAATCGCAGATCGCCCACGGCGAGACCGTGCGCGAGACGGCCAACATGATCTCGTTCATGGCCGAGGTGATCGGGATCCGGGACGACATGTACCTCGGCGAAGGCAACACCTACATGCGCGAGGTCGCCCACGCGGTGCAGGACGGCTTCGACCAGGGCGTCCTCCACCAGCGCCCCGCCGTCTTGAACCTCCAGTGCGACATCGACCACCCGACGCAGGCGATGGCCGACCTCGTCGCGCTCAAGAGGCACTTCGGCTCGCTCGAGGCGCTGCGCGGAAAGAAGATCGCCATGTCCTGGGCCTATTCGCCGAGCTACGGGAAGCCGCTCTCGGTGCCCCAGGGCATAATCGGCCTGATGTCGCGGTTCGGGATGAACGTCACCCTTGCCCATCCCGAGGGCTACGGGCTGATCCCCGAGGTGATCGAGCTCGCGCGCAGGAACAGCGCCGCGAGCGGCGGCTCATTCTCCGTCGCCTCGAGCATGGAGGACGCGTTTCGCGGGGCGGACGTCGTCTACCCGAAGTCGTGGGCGCCCTACGGCGTGATGCAGCGCCGCACCCCCCTGCTGAGGCGGGGCGACCGGGACGGGCTCAGGGCGCTCGAGAGGGAGTGCCTCGAGAACAACGCGAGGTTCAAGGGCTGGGAGTGCGACGAGGAGAAGATGAGGCTGACGCGCCTCGGAAGCGCGCTCTACATGCACTGCCTGCCGGCCGACATTTCCGGGGTGAGCTGCGCCGACGGCGAGGTCGCGTCCCGCGTGTTCGAGCGCTCCCGGCTCGCGACCTACCGCGAGGCGAGCTTCAAGCCGTTCGTGATCGCCGCCATGATCCTCATGGCGCGCGTGAAGGGCTATCCAACCGTGCTCCGGCAACTGGCGAAGGACTGATATGTCAACGATCATAAGGCAGCTCCACCCCGATATCATCCGCAAGACGGCGAAGCGCTGCCGCAACCGCGAGATCGTCATCCCGACGTTCAAGCAGCTGCGCGACCCGTCGCTCGTCCCGCCGTCCGTGCGGGCCCGCCTGGCGGACGTCGGGATGTCGGAGCTCAACCCGATAAACCTCTTCCGGATCACCTGGAAGAACGACCTCCGGACGGGGCTCTACGGCGGGGTCAACTACCTCGAGATCCCGCCCGCGATAACGGGCGTGAAGGCGCGCGTCATCGGGCTGATCGGCTCCTATTTCCCGACCGGCTCCCACAAGGTCGGCGCCGCGTTCGGCTGCCTCGTCCCCCGGCTGGTGAGCGGCGAGTTCGACCCCGAGGTGCACAGGGCGGCGTGGCCGTCGACCGGCAACTTCTGCCGCGGCGGTGCGTTCGACTGCGCGCTGCTCGACTGCACGGCGATCGCCATCCTCCCCGAGGAGATGTCGCGCGAGCGCTTCGACTGGCTCAAGGAGATCGGCGCCACGATCATAGCCACGCCCGGCTGCGAGTCGAACGTGAAGGGGATCTACGACAAGTGCTGGGAGCTGAAGCGCGATCCGGCCAACATGATCTTCAACCAGTTTGAGGAGTTCGGGAACCCCATCTTCCACTACAACGTCACGGGGCCCGCGATCGAGGAGGTGTTCTACGGCCTCGGCGACCGCAGCCTGAGGGCCGCCGCCTTCGTCTCCGCGACGGGATCCGCCGGAACGATCGCCGCCGGCGACTTCCTTAAGGCGGTGCACCCGCAGCTTAGGATCGTCGCCGCCGAGGCGCTCCAGTGCCCGACCCTGCTGCAGAACGGCTTCGGCGCGCACCGCATCGAGGGCATCGGCGACAAGCACATCCCCTGGGTTCACAATGTCCGCAACACCGACGCCGTCGCGGCGATCGACGACGAGGACTGCATGAGGATCGTCCGCCTCTTCAACGAGCCGGCCGGGCGCGACTACCTCGCATCGCTGGGCGTGGCGAAGAAGCACCTCAGGAAGCTCCCGCTCCTTGGCATCTCCGGCGTCTGCAACCTCCTCGCCGCGGTCAAGACCGCGAAGTACTTCGACCTCGACGAGCGCGACGTGATCTTCACCGTGTTCACGGACTCCATGCAGCTCTACCAGTCTCGCCTCGCGGAGCTGCGGGAGCAGAGGGGCGACTACAGGGAAAGGACCGCCGTGGCTGATTTCGCGGGCGCGGTCGCCCACCAGTCCGTCGACCACTTCAAGGAGCTCTCGTACCTGGACCGAAAGGCGCTCCACAACCTGAAGTACTTCACGTGGGTGGAGCAGCAGGGGAAGACGGCCGAGGAGCTGAATGCGCAGTGGGACCCGGAGTACTGGCGTTCGACTTTCGAAGACGAGATCGGCCACTTCGAGAGGCTGATCATCTCGTTTAACAAGATGGTGACGCGCTGATTGCGCGTCCGAAGGCCAACCCGGGCGCGAACGGCGCCCGGTTCCCGGGTCCGAGGGCCGACTTACGGCCTTGGCGCCGAGAGACCCGCCCGGTGGGTAGGGTTTCACCCCATTTGGGGCCGATCGGTTACAAGGTACGTTTCCCGCGCAGGAAACACTGTACCCACCAAACGCGTGCCAACCCAGACAACGATGATGCCGACCGTGGGCAACCGAAGGCCGACAGGCGCCTGGTCCCCCGCGACCGAGCATTCCCCGAGATCGCGATTCGCACCCGAGGTGGGGTTATCACCTGAGCCCAAACGTGTTGAGATAGCTCCGGCAAAGAAGATCCTGGTCGTCGACGATGATCCCGACATCCGGGATTTGGTGGCGATAACCGTCTCAAACGCAGGGTTCTGGGCGGACACGGCCCAGGATGGGGAAGAGGGTTGGCAGGCCATCTGCATGACGGCCTATGACCTGGTCATCACCGACCACGAAATGCCAAGGCTGACCGGCTTGAGCCTGATCAAGCGGCTGCGGGAGGTCTCGCCCGAGCCGCCCTGCATCCTGATCTCCGGGAATCTTCCCGATCATGAATCAGCTCTAGACGGGATCATCCATTCCAGCGCCTTCCTGCCGAAGCCCTTTTCGCCGTCCGCCTTGATCGAGAAAGTGTACGGGATCCTGCTGTACGGCGACTTCCCGGCATTCTGAGGGGCGCGCATGCGCGAAGCCGCGGGGCCAATCGCCCTCCGGCTTCGGAAGCGGATCCATTCAATGTCCGTCAGCACACGATTTACGGGCACAAACTGTAGCGTCTCTCCGGTCATGGGCGTGCTCAGGATCATCTGCAGCACCCACACCCGTCGCTGGAAATATAGCATAACCTCCTTTTCATAAAGGAGGTGCGTATTCGAAATGAAATCTCATATTGACTTTGGCCTTTTTGATCACCACTACCTTTTTATAACAAGGTAGCTTGATTAAGAACTTAGATGAGCATCAACGAGAAATTCACAGCCATCAGGAAGGGTCTCCTTGAGTTTCTCGTGCTCAAGATTGTCGCCTCAAACAAGGTCTATGTGGCGGACATCCTCGGCCAGCTGAGCGAGACGGAATTCGCAACCCAGGAAGGCACGCTCTATCCGCTCCTGAGCAAGATGCGACGGGAGGAGCTTGTGGACTATGAATGGAAGGAATCCGAGGCCGGGCCGCCTAGAAAATACTACCAGCTGACGGCAAAGGGCAGGGAGCAGCTGCGGGAGACTTCAGACTATTGGCAGAAGATAAGCGGAACCGTGAAGCGCCTGGGCCAGGATCCCGGAGAACAAACCGAAAACAGCACACCCCGATGAACAAAGTTATCATTATAAACCTGAATGGTATTGCCTACCAGCTGGAGGAGAATGGCTACGAGGCTCTGCGCAGGTACCTCGACACCGCGGCCCGGCGTCTCGAGGGCAATCCCGACAAGGACGAGATCATCGCCGACATAGAGCAGTCCATCGCCGACAAGTTTCGCGCCGTCCTCGGGGCCAACAAGACCGTCGTGGTGAGCAAGGAGGTCGAGGACGTGATCGAGGAGATGGGCCCCGTCCAGGACGCCTCGTCGGCCTCGGACGAGTCCGCGCATTCTGCGGCGGGCGCGAAGGATGGCCCGGGGCCCACGGCGTCCGCCGGCGAAACCCCCGCTCCCCCGAAGCGCCTCTACAGGATCAGGGAGGGCGCGCAGGTGGGGGGCGTCTGCAACGGCCTGGCCGCCTACTTCAACGTCGATGTGACGCTGGTCAGGATCATCTTCGCCTGCATGGTCCTCTCGGGGGGCGTCGGAATCGTCCTGTACCTGCTCATGATGATGGTCATTCCCTGGGCCAACACATCGGCGGAGAAGGCCGCCGCCACCGGCGCCCCGTTTACCACCGAGGAATTCATCCGCCGCGCCAGGGAGGGATACTACGGGGGCTTGAAGACGTTCAAGGACGGCAGGGCCTTCCGTGAGTGGAAGTGGCAATTCAAGCAGGAGATGCGGCAGCGCAAACGCGACTTCCAGAGGGAGTTTCACAAGAACGCGGAGCAGTGGCGCCAGAACTGGCACCAGCATTGGGCGCAGTCCCCGCATCCCCACCCCGGCTGGTGGTTCGCCTTTCCCTTCCTGACGCTGCTCAGCGTCCTGCTGACGCTCCTGTGCGTGGCTTCGATCCTTTCCCTCGTGGTCACCGGCGCGGTCTTCGGATTCTTTTTTCCCGCGGGAGTCCACCTCTGGCTCGGGATCCTGATCCTGCTCGTAATATTCAGCATGCTGACGTGGCCCCTGAAGGTGATGCGCCACGCCTATTACTCCCACTGCGGCTACGGCCCGGTTTACGTCGGCCTTCACATGTGGAACTCATTCGCATGGCTCGCGTTCCTTGTGCTCGTCCTGTGGTTTGCCGACCGACATTCCCTGCACGCCCACGAAGCCATCGAACACCTGCGCTACGCCGCGCACCATGTCGTGGACGCCCTGCGTGACTGGTGGAACAAGCCCTCCCCCATGCCCTGAGCGGGAGGCCTTCCAAAAAGGGTGCCCATCCCGGCGCAATTCCCGGACCCTCAATCCGATCCGAAACCGGCCGATCCGGGCGACCTCTTGATTGCATCATGCAGGCGCGTATGAACTTAAGCCGCCGGCTCTCCGGAGGGCCGGGTCCCACCGCGGGCATCAAATGCAGCGGAGAAGGCACCCGCGAGGATGATTCGCCCAAGTTACACAGTGTAGAAGAGGATCGCTATTCCGACCGAAGGCCGCTTGCCGGCCAATACGCCGTTGACCCCTCGTTGCGCGGCCGGTTGAGTGCCGATCCTGTATGAGCCTTTCCAAGGCCGCTTTGGATTCCTTGCGAATTGAGCGAGGTGCCGAACCAAGTTCGCCGAAGCGAGCCTCGCTGCTGGCGATGGCCGCGGCGCTCGTGGTCCTTGCCGCCGCGGCGGTTGCGTGGCTGACGACCCGCACCAAGGCGGCCGAGGTGCGCACGGCGGTGGCCCGGCAGGAGACGACCTCCGGCGGCGAGCGCACGGTCCTGAACGCCTCGGGGTACGTCACCGCGCGGCGCCAGGCGACAATCTCCTCCAAGGTCACCGGGAAGGTGACCGAGGTGCTCATCGAGGAGGGGATGAAGGTCACGGAGGGCCAGGTCCTGGCCCGGCTCGATGACACGAACGTCGCCGCAAGCCTGCAGCTTGCCCGCGCGCAGCTGGAGTCGGCGCGCCAGGCTCTGGCCGAGACGCAGGTCCGCCTCAGGGAGTCGGAGCAGGACCTCCAGCGCCAGACCGAGCTCATCGCGAAGCACGTCGTGGCGAAGGTGGACTTCGACCACGCGGAGGCGGACGCCGCGGCCTACAAGGCGCGGCTCGCGCAGCAGCAGGTGGACGCGACCGTGTCCGAGCGGACGGTCACGATCTGGCAGCAGCAGCTCGACGACATGATCCTGCGGGCGCCCTTCTCGGGCATCGTCACCTCCAAGAATGCGCAGCCGGGCGAGATGATCTCGCCGATCTCCGCCGGGGGCGGCTTCACCCGGACCGGCATCTGCACGGTCGTGGACATGGGGTCGCTGGAGATCGAGATCGACGTCAACGAGGCCTACATCAACCGCGTCGAGCCGGCCCAGCCGGTCGAGGCGACGCTGGACGCGTATCCCGAATGGAAGATCCCCTGCAAGGTCATCGCGATCATACCGACCGCGGACCGCGACAAGTCGACCGTCAAGGTGCGGGTCGGGTTCGACAGGCTCGACCCGAGGATCCTCCCTGAGATGAGCGTCAAGGTGGCGTTCCGCGAGGAGGGCGGCGCGCATCCCGTCGCGGGCACCGCGGTCGTCGTGCCGAAGGCGGCGGTGCGCCAGGACGCGGGGCGCGACGTCGTGATGGTGGTCCAGGGCGGGCGGGCCGAGCGCCGCGCCGTCACCGTGGGCGCCATGACGGACAGCGAGGCGGCGCTCAGCGCCGGGCTGGCGCCGGGCGAGCACGTGGTCGTCGACGGGCCGAAGAACCTATCCGACGGGGCAACCGTCAAGGAGACCAATCCATGAGCGAACCAAGCAAGGACGGCGCGTTGGTGGTAGTCGACGGCGTGGAGAAGGTGTTCCACCGCGGCTCCGAGGACATCCAGGTGCTCAAGGACCTGCACCTGAAGGTGCCCGCGGGCGAGTTCCTCGCCCTTATGGGGCCGTCGGGCTCGGGCAAGAGCACGCTCCTGAACCTGATAGGCGGGCTGGACCGCCCCACCCGCGGGACCGTGAGCATCGCGGGCGAGAACGTCGACAGGCTCTCGGACCGCCTGCTTGCGGCATGGCGCGCGCGGCACATCGGCTTCGTGTTCCAGCTCTACAACCTGCTTCCCGTGCTCACGGCGGAGCGCAACGTCGAGCTGCCGCTTCTTCTCACCCACCTGTCGAAGGCCGAGCGCAGGGAGCACGTCGCCGCCGCGCTGGAGATGGTCGGGCTGTCGCAGCGCGCCCACCACTACCCCAGGCAGCTTTCCGGCGGCGAGCAGCAGCGCGTCGGCATCGCGCGCGGAATCGTCACCGACCCGACGCTTCTCCTTTGCGACGAGCCGACCGGCGACCTCGACCGCAAGGCGGGCGACGAGGTGCTGAACCTGCTGCAGGCGCTCAACCGCGAGCAGGGAAAGACCATCATCATGGTCACCCACGACCCCCACGCGTCGGCGCGGGCCTCGCGCACCGTCTACCTGAACAAGGGCCAGCTCACCAATGAACAGCAGGCCTGACACCACCGGAGCCGCCCCGGCGCGGCCGCGCCGCCTACGCCCATGAAGTTCTGGCACCTCATCTGGAGCGACCTGCGGCGCAAGAAGACCCGCACGGTCCTGACGCTGCTCTCCATCGTCGTGGCCTTCGTGCTCTTCGGCTTCCTCTCCGCGATCAAGCAGGCCCTCACGGGCGGCGTCGTCCTTGAGGGCGCGAACCGGCTGATCGTCCGCCACAAGGTCTCGATCATCCAGATGCTGCCGCAGAGCTACCAGCAGCGCATGGAGCGGATCCCGGGCGTGGCCGCCGCGACCCACCAGACGTGGTTCGGCGGCATCTACCAGGACCCGAAGAACTTCTTCATGCAGAACCCGGTGATCCCGGAGGAGTTCCTGGACATGCACCCCGAGATGGTCCTGGCCGCGGACCAGAAGCAGGCATGGCTGAAGACGCGCACGGGCGCCGTCGTGGGGCGCAAGACGGCGGAGCGGTTCAAGTGGAAGGTCGGCGACAAGGTCCCGATCCAGTCGTCGATCTGGAGCCAGAAGAGCGGCAGCTTCATGTGGGAGTTCGACATCGTCGGCATCTACGACGGCCGGGACAAGAACACCGACACGACGCCGCTGTTCTTCCGCTACGACTACTTTGACGAGGCCCGCCGCGGCGGCAAGGGCCTGGTGGGATGGTACACGATCCGGGTGACGGACCCCGCGAGGGCGGCGGACGTCGCCAAGCTCGTGGACGCCGAGTTCGAGAACTCATCGGCGGAGACAAAGACCGAGCCCGAGGGGGCGTTCGTGCAGGCCTGGGCGCAGCAGATCGGCGACATCGCCCTGATCACCGCGTCGATCCTTGGGGCGGTGTTCTTCACGATCCTCCTGGTCACCGGCAACACGATCTCCCAGTCCGTCCGCGAGAGGACCGGCGAGCTCGGCGTCCTGAAGGCGATCGGCTTCACGAACACGCAGGTGCTGGGCCTCGTGTTGGCGGAGTCCTGCCTGGTGGCGGTGCTGGGCGGCATCGTCGGCCTGAGCGTCGCCTGGCTCCTCACGTCGCGCGGCGACCCGACCGGCGGCCTTCTCCCCCTGTACTTCTTCCCCGTCCACGACGTGCTCATCGGCGTCGCCCTGAGCGTGGCGCTCGGACTCGTGACGGGATTCTTCCCGGCCCTGCAGGCGATGCGCCTGCGGGTGGCGGAGGCCCTGAGGAGGATCTGACATGTCCGGCCCCATCAACTGGCTCTCCCAGATCTCCTCGGTCACGAAGTTCGGCCTCCTGAGCATGCCTCAGCGGCGCGGCTCGGTGTCGGCCGCCGCCTTCGGAATCGCCGGCGTCGTCGCGGTCCTCGTCGGCGTCCTGTCGATCGCGGCCGGGTTCACGAGGGCGATGACCGCATCCGCATCGCCCGACGCCGCCCTCGTGCTCCGGAGCGGGGCCGACAGCGAGATGGTGAGCGGCCTCGGGCGCCCCAGCACGCGCATCATCGCCGACGCGCCCGGCGTGGCCCGCACCGCCGACGGGCCGCTCGCGTCCGCCGAGCTGTTCGTCATCATCAACCTTCCCAAGATCTCGACCGGCTCGGACGTCAACGTGCCCCTGCGCGGCGTCGAGCGGGCGGCCCTCCTCGTGCGTGACAACCTGAAGGTCGTCGAGGGGCGCATGTTCGGCTGGGGCAAGGACGAGGTCATCGTCGGCATCGGCGCCGCCCGCGAGTTCTCCGGGCTGAAGGTCGGCGACCAGATCAAGGTCGGCCGCTACAACTGGCCGGTCGTCGGGATCTTCTCGGCCGGCGGCGGCGCGTCGGAGTCGGAGATCTGGTCGGACGCGGCCGTCCTCCAGGCGGCCTACAACCGCGGCGACAGCTTCCAGTCCGTCTACGTGAGGCTCAAGTCGCCGGACTCGTTCAACGAGTTCAAGGACGCGCTCACAACCGACCCCCGGCTGAACACCCAGGTGCTGCGGCAGACCGAATTCTACGCCGTGCAGTCGACGGCGGTGACGAAGCTCATCACGACGCTGGGATTCCTTATCGCCTTCCTGATGGCCATCGGCGCGGTGTTCGGCGCGCTGAACACGATGTACAGCTCGGTGTCCGCGCGCACCCGGGAGATCGCCACCCTGCGCGCGCTCGGCTTCGGGAGCGGCGCGGTCGTTGTGTCGGTCATGCTGGAGTCGATCGCGCTGGCGCTCCTCGGCGGGGCGATCGGCGCCGGCCTCTCCTACGTCGCGTTCAACGGCTTCCACACGGCGACGATGAACTGGCAGAGCTTCAGCCAGATCACCTTCGCGCTGGCGGTGACGCCGCAACTCCTGGTCCAGGGCGTGATCTGGGCGACGCTGATCGGCGCCATCGGCGGCCTGTTCCCGGCGATCCGCGCCGCGCGGCAGCCGATCGCGGCGGCGCTGCGCGAGCTCTGACGGCCGCGCATGGGGCGGGATCGGCGGAGCGCCTCCCCATTCCCGTGACAGACCGGGAAATACCGTAACAAAGGCGTAACCTTTCCGGCATAGCCGCGTCTATTCGGCAAGTCTATTGCCCATAGCATGCGACCGACCTCGCCTCTGGCCGTAGGAATTCGACGGCCAACGCCAGCCATTCTCCTGGCCACCCTGCTTTCCCTCCACGCAAGGATCGGGGCGCAGAACCCCGATCCGCCTCCGATCTCCATCCTGCAGAGCGGCGGGTCGCCTGCGAACGGCTACATCTTCGTGACGGCGGCGGCCGGCTCCGGTCCCTCGAAGCCCCTGGTGCCGTACAGCAACGGCCCGGAGATCGTGGACAACCAGGGGCGGCCGGTCTGGTACCTTCCCCTGGCCGCCGGCGGCCTGGCCACCGACCTGCGTGTGCAGACCTACCAGGGCCAGCCGGTCCTCACGTGGTCGCAGGGAATCGGCTTCGAGGTCGCCCAGCCCGGGGCGACGGTGGATTATATCGCCGACCAGGCGTACCATGTGATCGCCACGGTGCAGGCGGGCAACGGCATGGACGCCGACCAGCACGAATTCCGGCTCACGCCGCAGAACACGGCGCTCATCACGATCTACAGCACCGTGCAGGCGGACCTGACCTCGGCCGGGGGATCGGCCAGCGCGAAGGTGCTGGAGGGCGTCGTCCAGGAGATCGATGTCGTCACGGGGAATGTCCTGCTCGAGTGGCACAGCCTGGACCACGTCGACCCGGGCGAGAGCTACGTGCCCGTCCCGGCCTCGCCGAACTCCGCCTACGACTACTTTCACGTCAACTCGGCGAGCCTCGACACCGACGGCAACCTTCTCATCTCGGCGCGCCACACGTGGACCGTCTACAAGGTGAACCGCATCACCGGCGACGTCATCTGGCGGCTCGGGGGCAAAAAGAGCGACTTCGCGCTCGGGCCGGGCCTGCCTTTCGCGTGGCAGCACGACGCCGAGGCCGTCGACTCCGGCACGATACGGATATTTGACAACGAGTCGAACGGCACGCCTGTCCTCCCGGCATCGCGGGTCGTCTGGGTGACCCACGACGAGGCCACGATGACGGCGAGCCTTGCGCGGTCGATCCAGCACCCGGCCGGACTGCTGGTGTCGGCGGAGGGCAACGGCCAGCCGCTTGATAACGGTGGCACGTTCGTGGGCTGGGGTGTCCTGGGACGCTTCTCGGAGTTTGATCCCAACGGGCTCCTCCTGTTCGACGCCAGCCTGCCCCAGGGCTTCGGCTCGTACAGGGCCTACCGTTTCCCATGGGCCGGCATGCCCGACTCGGGCCCTGCCATCACCGCGCTTTTAAACGCCGACGGCTCGATCGCCGTCCACGCGATTTGGAACGGGGCGACGAGGGTCGCCAGCTGGCAGGTGATGGGGGGCGCCTCTGCGGGCAGCCTGGGCCCGGTCGCCTCCGCGGCCTGGAACGGCCTCGACACGGCGATCACCGTTACGGGCCGGCCCGCCAGCCTGCAGGCCGTCGCCCTGGACTCGGCGGGCTCGGTCATCGGGCAAAGCGCGACGCTCTCGGGGCCGTTCGCCTCCGCAATTCCCGCAATGGCAGCCCAGCCCGCCTCGCAGACCATCTCCGAGGGGACCGCGGTCGTCTTCAGCGTCCGGGCGACCGGAGGGGCGCTGGCCTACCAGTGGTCGTTCAACGGAGGCCCCGTCTCGGACGGAGCCCTTGCCGGCGCGACGATCTCGGGCGCGACCAGGCCGAACCTCGTCGTCAGCGGCGCGACGTCCGCCAACGCGGGCAGCTACACCTGCCTGGCATCGAACTCCGCGGGTTCGGTCTCCAGCAGCGCGGCAATGCTTGCGACCAGCGCGACAGCGGACGTCGGCCGGCTGGTCAACGTCTCGTGCAGGGCACGGGTCGGAACGGGCGCGGACGTCCTGATCACCGGATTCGCGGTCGGGGGGGCCGGGGCGTCGGGTCCGCTTCCCGTGCTCGTGCGGGCCAACGGCCCGTCGCTGGCTCAGTTCGGCGTCCCGGACCCGATGGCGGACCCCGAGCTCCAGCTCTTCGGCGCATTGGTCGGCGCCCCGCTGGCGTCAAACTCGGGATGGAGCGGAAGCGCGGACGTCTCGGAGGCGGCATTGGTGGCTGGGGCATTCTCATGGGGCGACCCGGCCAGCCTGGATTCCGCGGTCGTGCAGTCCCTGGCCGCGGGACCGTACACCGCGGAGATCACCGGCGACAGCGGCGACTCGGGGGTCGCGCTGGCCGAGGTCTATGACACCACGCCGGCAGGCGCCTACGCGCCGTCGTTGCCGCGCCTCGTCAACGTCTCGGCGCGCGCGGTGGCCGGGACGGGATCCGATGTCCTAGCCGCGGGCTTCGTGATCGGGGGCTCCACCTCGAGGACGGTCCTGGTCCGCGCCGCGGGCCCCGCTCTCGCGCAGTTCGGGCTTTCCGGGACGCTTCCCGATCCGGCGCTCCAGCTCTACAACGTGACCGCGGGGAGCGTGCTCCTGGCCTCGAACAGCGGATGGGGGGCCGACCCCACCCTCGCCGCCGCAGCCTCATGGGTCGGCGCCTTCTCGTGGGGCGGCTCGCCCACACCCGACTCGGCAATCCTTGTCACGCTGGCACCCGGCGCGTACACGGCGCAGGTGTCTGGGGCGGACGGCGACCGCGGCGTCGCGCTGATCGAGATCTACGAACTGCCCTGATCCGCGCGCAATCAAGCACAGAGAATAAAAGCCGACCCGCGGCGTGATGGGCGGCGGGTCCTGTTCAGGGGCGCTCCGCTCTTGCGGTCAACACCCCATACCACGGTTCCCGAAGCCGGAGTATCGTTCCCTCCAACTCGCCGAGATGATGGGCCCAAACGCTTGCCTTACATGTTCCTTGTGTGGCCAGGAACACCGACCCATTCGCCTTGAGCCGGGCGAAAAGGCCCTTTGTGTGCGCTGCGACACCGTGATGGCGCAGGGGTCGAGGCTTCAGGGGTCGAGGCTTGGCGCCGACACGGCGCTCGTGTTCTCGATCACGGGGCTGGTCTTGGCCGTTCCCGCGGCCGTGCTCCCCTTTGTCAGGGCGGGAAAGCTGGGCGACGAGCGGATCAGTCTCCTGTTCACCGGCGTGGGGAGCCTGTGGGACGGCGGCATGCGCGCGCTGGCCGTCCTTGTCCTTCTCTGCGGGGGGCTGCTGCCCCTCGCCCTCCTCGCAGCCCTGGCCGTCCTGCATGCCCCGTCCCGTTTTCGCTGGCTGAAGGCCGACCTCCGGTTTCTCCATCGCGCGGCCCTGGTCCTCGAGCACTGGGCCATCCCCGAGGTGCAGGTTCTGGCCGTCCTCGTCGCCCTCATGAAGCTCGGAAGCCTGGTCGACGTCACAACCGGCCCCGGATTCTGGTGCTACTGCGCGATGGCCCTCTCGCTCCTGGCCGCGCAGCGCAGCTTCGAACTCGCCCCGTCCGGGCCGCCTCCCTCAGCCCGCGGAGGCAAGGCCGCAGCCCCGCAATGAACCGCCTCCTCGCGCTCCCCCGGTTCAAGAGCACGTCCACCGCCGCCGCGCTGGCGCTGACGGCCGCCATCATGCTCGTGCCGGCCAACCTTCTTCCCGTCCTGAGCACGCAGACCTCGGGAAGCAACCGCAGCGACACCATCTTCTCCGGCGCGCTCGAGCTTTGGAAGCAGGGCCTGTGGGCGATCGCCGCGATCGTGTTCACCGCGAGCATCATCATCCCGGTGCTCAAGCTCGCGGGGCTGGGCTGGCTGCTGCTGAGCGCGCACCGCGGCGCCCCCGCCGATCCGAGGCGCCTGACCCGGGTCTACGCCGCCCTGGATTTCATAGGGCGCTGGTCCATGCTCGACGTCTTCCTGGCCGCCTTCCTCACGGGCCTGGTTCAATTCGGCGAATTCTCAACGGTGACACCCCGCAGCGGAATCGTCGCGTTCGCCTCGGCGGTGGTGCTGACCGTGCTCGCCACCCAGGCGTTCGACCCGCGCGTCCTGTGGCCCGCAACCCCGACCCGCCCGTCGTGAGCGCCCCCCCGTCACCCAAGGTGTCCCGTGCCCCCGGATTCCCGCTCATCTGGGTCGTCCCGTTTGCCGCCGTCGCGATCGCGGGCTGGATGGGCTTCCGCGAGCTCCACGGCCGCGGCCCCGAGATCACGATCGATTTTGCCGACGGCTCGGGGGTCGAGGCCGGAAAGACGGCGCTCGTGTACAAGGGAGTCGCGGCGGGCACCGTGGATGCGGTCGAGCTGAAGCCCGGACTCGGGGGCGTCACGGTCCGCGTGCGCCTGAAGAAGAGCGCCGAATCGCTCGCGGCCGCGGGCGCCCAGTTCTGGATAGTGCACCCCGAGATCGGATTCTCGGGCGTGCGGGGGCTCGACACCCTTGTCTCGGGAGTGCGCCTGAACGTGCTGCCCGGCGGCGGGCCGCGCACGCTGCGCTTCACGGGCCTCGACAAGACGCCGGCCCCCAACGTGACCGACCAGGGCCGCGCGTTCATCCTGCAGAGCGACCGTCTTGGGTCGCTCACGGCGGGCGCCCCCGTGTTCTACCGCGAGTTCAAGGTGGGGGCGGTCGAGGCCAGCCGGCTTTCCGGCGACTCGACGGCGGTCCTCGTGCGCATTCACCTGGAGGCCCCGTATGCCGACCTTGTGCGAACCAACTCCAGGTTCTGGAACACGGGCGGATTCTCCTTCAAGATGAGCCTCTTCGGGGGCGCCGAGCTCAAGGACACGTCGCTCGAGTCGCTGGTGACGGGCGGCGTCGCCTTCGCCACCCCGGACGCCGGGCCGCTCGCGCCCGCCGCGCCGAATGACTTCCAATTCACCCTCTCGCAGGAGCCTGACAAGGACTGGCTGAAATGGTCGCCGAAGATCCCGATCAAGTCGAAGGAGGAGGCGCTGGGACCGCCGCCCAAGGACGGGATATTGGACAAGTTCATCAAGTAGGGGGACCGCCCGGAGGGGCACCCTCAGGCCCGCGCCCGCCGGCGGTCCGTGGCCCCTTCCCCCTGGAGCCATTTCGGGCCGCTGACGCACGGGCTTCCCCGCTCGAAGAAACGGAGCTGCCGGTGCGCCTCCCTTGTGATCCCGATGCGCACGCTCTCCCCGATGGACGGCGGCGCCCACCGCCTGTAGGGGGCGCCAAGCCAGAGCGGACCCGGTGCGCACAGGTCGACGCCATCGTGGCGCCGCCCGATCCCGAAGGCCGTCGCCAGGCGGCCGGGGCCGGAGGCCAGCTTGTGGGGCGGCGCGCCGGGCCGCCGGCCCAGCATGAGGCCCACCCCCTCGAATGGCTCGACGGCCCGCAGCAGGACCCCGCCCCCGACGCCCTCCCTTTCCCCGGAGACATTCAGGCAGAACCAGGCGCCGTAGATGAAATAGACGTAGGCGTGGCCCCGCTCCAGGAAGAGCGAGCGGTTGCGCGGCGTCACCCCGATGAAGCTGTGCGCGGCGGCGTCCCCGACGACATAGGCCTCGGTCTCGACAATGCGGCCGCTCATGCGCCCCTCGGGCGAGTCGTGGACTAGCGCCTTCCCGACGAGGAAGCGGGCGAGCGAGGCGGTGTCCACGGGGAGTTCTGAGCGGCGAAGCCGCCGGAAGCGGTGCATGTCCGTCCGAGCCTTTTGGGTGTTTCGGTTCCGGAGCCATCCTAGCGGGCATCCCGCGCGGTTCAACAGGTCCGTGGGCCAAAATCACATCGATCCGTGTTTGCGGTTCCGGGGCCGGGACCCTATGCGTCTTGGCATGAACCGAATCCACCCCATGTCATTTGCCGCCGGCGCGCTCATGCTCGCCTGCGCGGCGTTCGCGCAGGAGCTACCCACCGCAAAGCCCGAGAACGTGGGCCTCGCGCCCGAGCGCCTGGAGCGGATCGGAAGCGCGGTCCAGCAGTCGATCGACGACAAGCGGATCGCCGGCGTGGTGACGCTCATCGTGCGCCACGGCCGGGTCGCGTGGTTCGACGCCCGCGGGATGGCCGACCGCGAGGCGGCCAAGGCGATGCAGAAGGACTCGATCTTCCGGCTCTGCTCGATGACCAAGCCCATCGTCAGCACGGCCGTCATGATGCTCTACGAGGAGGGAAGGTTCCTTCTCGAGGACCCGGTCTCAAAGTACCTGCCCGAGTTCAAGAACCCGAAGGTGCTGGTCAAGCCCGCCTCGGGGCCGTCGTACACGATCCCCGCCACGCACGAGATCACGATCCGCGACCTGCTGAGGCACACGTCGGGGCTCACGTACCAGTGGGACGCCGACCTGGGTCAGGCCTACGATGACGCCAATGTCGCCAGCGGCCTCCTGCAGTACGACGGCACGATCGGCGACAGCGTGAAGCGCCTGGCGGCGCTCCCGCTCCTCTTCAACCCCGGGGACCGCTGGAACTACAGCCTGTCGGTCGACGTGCTGGGGCGCCTGGTCGAAGTCGTGTCGGGCGTTCCGCTGGACCAGTTCCTTCGGACACGGATCTTCGAGCCCCTCGGGATGAAGGACACGTATTTCTACCTGCCGCCCGAGAAGGTCGACCGGCTTGCGACCGTCTACACATACTACGACGGCAAGGGCCTCGCCCGGTTCCCGGACGCCCCCATCGTCGAGGGGACCATGGTCTATTCGGCGGACTATCCCTACAAGGGGCCGCGGAAGCTGTTCTCGGGCGGAGCGGGCCTTTCCGGCACCGCCATGGACTATGCGCGCTTCTGCCAGATGATGCTGAACGGCGGGAAGCTTGGCGACGCCCGCCTGCTCAGCCGGAAGTCGGTCGAGCTCATGAGCCACGACCAGCTTGGGAAGATCAGCTCGGAGATGGGCTTCGGGCTCGGCTTCGGCGTCGACGGCGCCAAGGAGCCGCTTCACGAGCTTGGCAGCCCGGGGTCCTTCAACTGGGGAGGGTTCTACTACACGTCGTTCGAGATCGATCCGAAGGAGGACATGATCGTGATATCGATGGCCCAGCTGCACCCGACGGGCGGCCTCGCCCTAGGCGCGGAGGTGAACGTCCTGGCATACCAGTCGCTTTCGGACTGAGCCGCCGGACCGCACCGCCCCGGGGCCCCTGCGTCGCCGGGAGGGTTGCCCGACGGGGGATTCCGGTTCCTACTCATCCCTTCCATGGCCGACCCAAGAACACTGAAGACGTTCCCGAATCCCGCGCCGGAGCGCGACTACGTGATCGAGCACACCCACCACGAGTTCACCTCGATGTGCCCGATCACGGGGCACCCCGATTTCGGGGCGATCACGGTCCGCTACGTGGCCGACAGGAGCTGTGTCGAGCTCAAGTCGCTGAAGCTCTATTTCCACGGATTCCGCAACCAGGGCATCTTCTTCGAGGCGGTGACGAACAAGATCTGCGATGACCTGGGCTCGCTGCTGAAGCCGAGGAGCCTGACCGTCGTGTCCGACTGGAAGGGCCGGGGCGGCGTGACGTCGGTCATCACCGCCGAGTGGACGCGAAAGGGCGGGACGCGCGGCGCCGCGCGGCCGCGCTGATCGCTCGGGTCAGCGCCTCTGGGTGGCCCGCGCTCTGCGGTACCTCCTCGGGAGCCCGGCGACCCGCGGAAGCCCGTCCGCAGGCGCGCCCCGGTGCGATGCGCCAACAAATTGCCCCCAAGGCGCTTGCAACACAAGAATCGCGTTTGGTGCGAAGCCCCTCTAATCCATGCGCCTGACAATTGATGCGGAGGTTTGGGCAACCGATGCAATGCGGGTCCAGCCACGGGAGGCTACACTCTCCATCTTCAAATGATCGAATCCACCGAAAAATCGGTCCGTAACACCTCCAATTTCTGGCGCTCTGCCCGCGACGGCGCCGCGACGCCCGCGGATGCGGCCGGCCTGATCCGCAGCCGCAGCAACGTCTTCATCCACGGGGCCGCTGCGACGCCCACGCCGCTGATAGAGGCGATGGGGGCACGCCGGGACCTTTCCGGCGTGAACCTCTACCACCTGCATACGGCCGGGCCGGCGCCGTTCGCGGAGCCGGGCCGCGAGCGCGAGTTCCTCTCAAACTCCCTTTTCGTGGGCGCGCCGCTCCGCCCGGCCATCGCCTCCGGCCAGGCCGACTTCGTGCCCATCTTCCTCTCGGACATCCCCGGGCTCTTCTCGGGCGGCACCATCAAGCTCGACCTCGCGCTCGTTCAGCTTTCCCCGCCCGACGAGCACGGCCTGTGCTCCCTCGGCACCTCCGCCGACGCGGCCAAGGCGGCGGTCGACAACGCCCGGCTGGTCGTCGCCGAGATCAACGAGCAGATGCCCCGCACGCACGGCAACAACGTGGTCCCCTTCGACCGGATCGACTGCTTCATAGCGACAAACCGGCCCCTGCATGAGCACAAGGCCGAGGCCGAGACACCGATCGAGGCCCGCATCGGCGAGATCGTGGCCGGGCTTGTCGACCATGGATCGACGCTGCAGATGGGCATCGGCGGAATCCCGGACGCCGTGCTGTCGCGCCTGCACGGCAAGCACGACCTCGGGGTCCACACGGAGATGTTCTCGGACAGGATAATCGACCTGGTCGAGTCCGGCGCCGTGACCAACAAGCTCAAGGCGGTCGGCCATGGCCGGATCGTCACCTCCTTCATAAACGGCACCCGCCGCCTCTTCGACTTCGTCGACGACAACCCGCTGGTGATGTTCTACCCCTGCGACTGGACCAACGACACGTCCATAATCCGGCAGAACCCGAAGGTGGTCGCGATCAACTCGGCGATCGAGATCGACCTGACGGGCCAGGTGTGCGCCGACTCGATCGGCCACCGCATCTATTCGGGCATCGGCGGCCAGATGGACTTCATCCGGGGCGCGGCCCTCTCCCCCGGCGGGAAGCCCATCATCGCCCTGCCGGCAACGGCGAAGGGCGGGAGCCTGTCGCGAATCGTGGTGCAGCTCGCCCCGGGGGCGGGCGTCGTGACGACGCGCGGCCACGTCCATTGGGTCGCGACCGAATTCGGCGCCGTGAACCTGCACGGCAAGAGCCTGCGGGAGCGCGGAGAGGCGCTGATTTCGATCGCCCATCCCGACTTCCGCGCGGAGCTGCGGCGCGACCTCGCCGCGCTGCGCCACTTCACGCCGAAGGCCTGAGCCGCAGGTCCGGGCGCGGCATCGAGTTGGCATTGGGCGCCGCCGCGCCGCGCCGCGTGATTGTCGCGCATTTTGGGCGCCCTGTTGGAACTGCGCCCCGCGTTTGGAGCCGAGAAGAACACCGGAACCGCGCCAAACCCTTCACCTATTTTTGGGAACATGTGAGGATCTCCGGGCCGTGCCCGTGGCGTGAAGGGAGTCGACGCCGGCTGGTGTTATACCGGGCAACTCATCCTCCATCCCATGAAGAACCAAACACTCCTCGCATTGTGCGCGTCCATTCTGTGCAGCCCGCTGGCCATCGCGCAGATCGGACTGCCGGATTACGTTCCGGTGAAGATCAACCAGACCGTTGACGCGGTCTACCCCTCGAGAATGGTCGCCGCCGGCGTCAAGAGCGGCGTGGCGAGCCTTGCCATCGCCGTTGACGACAACGGCGTCCTCACGGACTGCCTGGCGACGGCCTACACGCACCCGGCGTTTGCCGAGGCGGCCAGGGCCGCGCTCCAGAAGTGGACGTTCGAGCCGGCGAGGATACACGGAGCGCCGCGCAATTCGAAGGCGGACCTCACCTTCCACTTCGAGCTCGACGGCGTGGCCGTGGTGTCCCTGAACGTGGTCTCCTACAACGAGCAGATGCTCCTCAGGATCGCCCCAAACAGCGGCGCCTACAGCGTGTGCGCCCTTTCGCAGCTGGACCGCGCCCCCGCCCCGACCAAGACCGTCAACCCGGTCTACCCGACACAGCTTGCCCACTCCAGCCGCGGCGGGCACGTCCAGGTGGACTTCTACATCGACCAGCTGGGCAACGTGAGGATGCCCTCGGTCTCGAAGGAGACCATCGAGGCCAATGCGGAGCTTGCCGCGGTCGCCGTGATGGCCCTCTCGCAGTGGCACTTCGAGCCGCCGCTTCACAGCGGACAGCCGGTCGTCGCGACGGCGAGCCAGGACTTCAACTTCAAGCCCGCGGCGGAGTGACGCCGTCCGGCGCCGGCTCAGCCGAGCGTCGCAACAATCCTCGCGCCATCCCTGACTCGGTCAAGGGGCGCGAGGTTTCCTGTCACTTCCTTGCCGTCGATCACGAGCGACGTGACCCCCCTGCTGACCCCGTTCGGGTTCTTCACCTGGATCTTCACCCTCATCCCCCTGAAGACGCGGGTCATGGTGAAGCCCGGCCACGCCTTCGGGATGCACGGATCGATGCGTAGGCCGTCGATCTCGGGCCTCACGCCGAGGATCCACTGCATCGCGGCGTGGTGGCTCCATGACGCCGATCCGGTGAGCCACGGCGTCGCCGACTTCCCCGCGTTGCGGTTGCAGGTCGCGTATGTCGTCTGGCAGTGGACGTAGGGCTCGATCTCGCGAACCTCCGCGCGGGTGTTGTAGGCGGAGGGCATGAACGCCCTGTAGTACTCGTAGGCCTGGTCGCCGTTGCCGAGCAGGCATTCGGCCATGACCGCCCAGCTCTGCGTGTGGCAGAAGACGCCGGCGTTCTCCTTGATGCCGTGGTTGAAGAGCACGCCGACCATCACGGTCGGGGGCGTGTGCGTGAACGGCGGCGCGCTGAGCATGATGCCGAAGGGGGTGGCGAGATCGCGCTTGAGCGCGTTCATGCATGAGCGGCCCTCCGCGGGCGTGGCCGCCCTCGAGATGACGGCCCAGGTCTGGGTGTTGATGTAGATCTTGCCCTCGGTCTCCTGCTTTGAGCCGTAGCGGTGGCCGTCCGCTCCGATCGCCCAGAGGAACCATTCGCCGTCCCATGCCGCCTTCCGTATGCTCGCGTCGAGCCTCGACCGCTCCGCGCGCGCCCAGCCGGCCTCCCCTGGCAGGCCGAGCCGTTCCGCGATCCTCTCGTAGGTGTCGAAGGCGTAGCGCAGCTGGAAGGCCACCATCACGGACTCGCCCTGGTAGCCCATCTTCACGCAGTCGTTCCAGTCGGCGTGCAGCCCGCACGGCAGGCCGTTCTTCCCCGACCGCTCGAGGTTGAACTCGATGGCGCGGCGCAGGTGGCCCAGCACCGTCGCCTCGCCCTTGTCTGCGTACGGAAGTACCTTCCTGTAGAATCCGACATCGCCCGTCTCCGCGACGTAGTCGGGAACGGCATTGAACAGCCACTGGCAGTCGTCGGACCTGAATTCCTCGTCCCTGGGCGCGGGCATCGAGCCGGGATGGTGGTTGAACTGCTGCACGACGGGCATCGCGCCGCCGCAGGCGACCTGGCCGGTGAGCATGAGCTCGAGCCGCTCGCGGACGCCCTCCTTCAAGGTCGGGATCGCGCCGAGGAAGTCCTGCACCGTGTCCCGGTACCCAAGGCCGTCGCGCTCGCCGTTGTACGTGAGCGAGGCGTGCCTGGACCAGGCATAGGTGATGAGGGCGTTGTACGCTCCCCAGACGTTCGCCATCGAGTCGAATTCCGGGTCCGGCGTCCTGACCGTCGTTCCCTCGAGCAGGCCGTGCCAGTGGGCGACGAGCCTCTGCAGCTCGGCCTCGCAGCGCCCGGGGGTGCCGAATTCGCCCCGGGCCGCGTAGCCGTGCGATTCCGGAGTGCCGAGGCCGAGCATCGCTATGAGCTCGCGGGTCTCGCCCGGCTGCAGCGTGATCTCGACCTGAAGCGAGCCGATCGCGTTCCCGCCCTCGGCCAGAAAATTCGAGCACTTGCCGTCGATCACGGCCTGCGGGTTGGCGTAGGTGTTGTAGATGGACCCGAGGAACCGCTCGCGGACGGTCTCGTATCCGGCAAGCGGCGCCCCGACCAGGGCCATCCAGAGGCGGTGGCAGCCCATGAGGTTCATCGGATCGAAGGCCGTGTAGGGGTTGACGGCCACCCCGAGCATGTCCCGCTCCACGGTGGCCTTCGTAATGAACTGCGAATACTGGAGGTTGCTCATGTCGTTCGGCATGGCCCAGGGGCTGGTCATTTCGCAGTAGGTGAAGACGGACAGGCGGCGCTCCGTCTTGGACTTGTTCGTGACCTTCAGGCGCCAGTACTCGAATGCCTGTCCGAGCGGGACGAAGTACGCGGACTCGGTCTCGATGCCGGAGTAGCGCGACGTGATGATGGTGTAGGCCGTGCCGTGGCGGCACTCGCTCTTGTACCTGGCAAGCGGCCGGCCGACCGGCTGCCACGAGGACGACCAATAGTCCCCGGTCCCGCCGTCCCGCAGGTAGAAATAGCGCCCCGGCTGGTCCATCGGGACGGAGTTGGGCCGCATGCGCAGGAATCGGCTGGTGAGGGCGCTCTTGTAGAAGCTGTAGCCGCCGGCGTTGTTGGTGATGATGGCGCCATAGTCCAGCGACCCCAGATAGTTGCTCCACGCCCGAGGCGTGTCGGGGCGGGTTATGACATATTCCTTGGCGTCGTCGTCAAAGTGCCCGAATTGCATTGGCAAAGGGGTAAACGGAACGAAAAAAAGGGGAATATCGCAAGGTTTTGCCTCTTTTCTGGCCCCGACTATGACCGTCCCGTATGGGGCCATGCGGCAGGTTACTGGGGGCCGGCGCACCGCGGTGTTCCCATCGGATCCGGGCGGACGGCCCCCCGCGCGGTTCCCGTCGGGCCGCGCCGGCCCGAAATCGCGCCCGGGCGCGCCAAAACGTGCCCCAAGAAACGCCCAGCCATTGCCAAAATGTGAGGAGATGCCCCGGCCGCCGCACGGTATCCTCGGGGCGTGGAACCTAATTCTATCACGGCCGATAGGAAGGGCGGCGCCGCTCGCATCATGAAGCACGCCAGCGGGGACAAGCGCTTCAAGATCCTTGAGGCGCACATAAAGAAGTTCCAGGGCCGGCAGGACGCGCTGATCGAGGTGCTGCACCGGGCCCAGGAGCTCTTCGGATTCCTCGAGGACGACCTCCTCCTGTTCGTCGCCTACAAGCTGAAGCTCCCGGCGAGCCGCGTCTACGGCGTCGCCACGTTCTACCACTATTTCATCCTCAAGCCCCAGGGTGCGCACACGTGCGTCGTCTGCACCGGGACCGCCTGCTACGTCCGCGGGGCCGACAAGGTCCTCGCGGCGGTCGAGGCGCAGGCCCGGATCAAGGCCGGCGAGACGACGGCCGACAACGAGTTCTCGCTGCTCACCGCGCGCTGCCTCGGCGCATGCGGCATCGCGCCCACCGTCGTCTACGACGGGGTGATCACCCCCCACCAGACCCCCGAATCAGCGCTGGCCCGGGTGCACGAATGGCTTCCCCATGATCATTGACGACCTCGACGCGATCGCGGAGGCGGAAAGATCCTCCGGCAAGAAGACGGTCATCCGCTGCTGCATGGCGGCCGGATGCATGTCCTCCCATTCCGAGGCGGTGAAGGCTGGCCTCGACAAGGTGGTCCGCGACTCGGGCCTATCCGACCGGATCGAGGTGCGCGGCGTCGGGTGCATGAGGCTCTGCTGCCAGGGCCCGCTCGTGGGCGTCGACCCTGACGGCATCATCTACGAGAAGGTCACGCCGGAAGACGCCCCGGCGCTCATCATCTCCACGCAGGGGGGCGAGGCCAAGGTCAAGCGGGGCGATCCGGACCACCCCTTCTACAAGAAGCAGCTTTCCGTCGTGCTGGCCAACAGCGGCCAGATCGACCCCGAGCGGATCGAGTCCTACATCGCGGTCGACGGCTACCGGGGACTGCACGCGGTCCTGCGCGAGATGACGCCCAACGACGTCGTCGAGAGCGCGATCAAGAGCGGGCTGCGCGGCCGGGGCGGCGCCGGCTACTCGACCGGCCTGAAATGGGCGACGGTCGCAAAGACGCCCGGCATCCAGAAGTACGTCGTCTGCAACGCGGACGAGGGCGACCCGGGCGCGTTCATGGACAGGAGCGTGCTCGAGAGCGACCCCCACAGCGTGCTCGAGGGCATGGCCATCGCCGCCTACGCCGTCGGCGCGAACCAGGGCTTCATCTATGTCCGCGCCGAGTACCCGCTCGCGATCAAGCGGCTGCAGATCGCCATCAAGCAGGCGAAGCAGACCGGGCTCCTGGGCAGCGGCATCTTCGAGTCGCCGTTCAACTTCACGATCGACATCCGCATCGGCGCCGGGGCCTACGTCTGCGGCGAGGAGACGGCCCTCATGGCCTCGATCGAGGGCAGGCGCGGAACCCCGCGGCCGCGCCCGCCGTTCCCAGCCGAGAGCGGCCTGTGGGGCTGCCCCACCCTGATCAACAACGTCGAGACCTTCGCCAACATACCGGTCATCATCCGCAAGGGGGCGGAGTGGTTCGCCTCCATCGGGACGGGGCTCAGCAAGGGCACGAAGGTGTTCGCCCTGGCGGGCAAGATCGTCAACACGGGCCTCATCGAGGTGCCCATGGGCACCCCCCTCAGGCAGATCGTGGAGGAGATGGGCGGCGGGGCGCCCGGCGGCGCGAGGATAAAGGCCGTGCAGACCGGCGGTCCGTCCGGCGGATGCATCCCGGCCAGCGAACTTGACACTCCGGTCGACTACGAGTCGCTGACCCGCCTCGGCTCGATCATGGGCTCCGGCGGGATGATCGTCATGGACGAGTCGACGCGCATGCCCGAAATCGCGCGCTTCTTCATGGAGTTCTGCATGGACGAGTCGTGCGGCAAGTGCATCCCCTGCCGCGCCGGGACGGTGCAGATGCACCGCCTCCTGGACAAGATCGTGAAGCGCGAGGCCAGCGCGGAAGACCTGGCCAAGCTGGAGGAGCTGTGCGAGATGGTGGCCCGCACGAGCCTCTGCGGCCTCGGGCAGAACGCGCCCAACCCGGTCCTGAGCACCCTCCGGTTCTTCCGCGACGAATACCTGGCGCTCCTGCAGCCGCCGGTCGACGGCAAGCCCGCCGCCGCGGCCCCGAGCGCCAAAGCCACCTGACCCCCATGGCAGCCAAGACCCTCATCATCGACGGCAAGCAGGTCAGCGCGCAGGACGACGCCACCATCCTCGACGCCGCGACCGACGCGGGGATCAAGATACCGACCCTCTGCCACCTGGGAGGCGTCTACGACGTGGGCGCCTGCCGCCTGTGCCTCGTCGAGATCGCCGGGGCCAAGAAGCTCTTCTCGGCCTGCACCACGCGCGTCGCCGAGGGGATGGAGGTCCACACCGACACCGAGCGCCTGCGCAAGTACCGCCGGATGACGCTCGAGCTGCTCTTCGCCGAGCGCAACCACGTGTGCGCCGTCTGCGTGTCCAACGGCAACTGCGAGCTCCAGACCCTCGCGTGGCAGAACGGGATGGAGCACGTGAGCTACGACTACTGCTTCCCGAGGTGGGGAGTGGACGCGACCCATTCGCTCTTCGGCCTCGACCACAACCGCTGCGTCCTGTGCACGCGCTGCGTGCGCGTATGCTGGCACATCGAGGGCGCGGGCACCAAGAACGTCGCGGGACGGGGCGCGAAATCGAGCATCATCGACGACCTGAAGCAGCCGTGGGGCGACTCGGAGACCTGCACGTCCTGCGGCAAGTGCGTCCTCGCCTGCCCCACCGGCGCCATCTTCTACAAGGGCTCGACCGTGGGCGAGATGGTGCGCGACCGCTCAAAGCTGGAATTCATCGTGAACGCCCGGCAGAAAAAACAATGGATCGTCTTAGAATAGCCACCGTATGGCTGGGGGGCTGCTCCGGCTGCCACATGTCGTTCCTCGACCTGGACGAGTTCCTGATCGACCTGGCCGGCATGGTGGACCTCGTCTACAGCCCGGTCATCGACGTGAAGGAGTACCCCGAGGGCGTCGACGTCTGCCTCATCGAGGGCGCCGTCTGCAACAGCGACAACCTCGAGATGCTCCACAAGGTCCGGCGGCGCACGAAGGTGCTCGTCTCGTTCGGCGACTGCGCGGTGACGGGCAACGTGCCGGCCATCCGCAACCAGCTCGGCGCGGGCAACGACACCAACGTGCTGCAGTGCGCCTACATCACGAACACCCAGGACAACCCGCGCCTGCCCAGGGGCGACGGGATCGTCCCCGAGCTGCTCAAGCGCGTCCTGCCCCTGCACGAGGTCGTGCCGATCGAGGCCTACCTGCCCGGGTGCCCGCCGTCCGCGGAGCGCATCAAGCTGCTGCTCGAGCGCGTGCTCGCGGGCCTGCCGCTCGTCCTGGAGGGCGAGCAGCTCAGGTTCGGCTGAGGAATTCCCATGGCAAAGCGCATCGTCATCGACCCGGTCACCCGCATCGAGGGACACGCCAAGATCAGCATCTTCCTGGACGATGCCGGCCAGGTGTCCGACGCCGAGTTCCACGTGGTGGAATTCCGCGGCTTCGAGAAGTTCTGCGAGGGCCGCCCCTTCAGCGAGATGCCGGCGATCACCGCCCGCATCTGCGGGATCTGCCCGGTGAGCCACCTGCTCGCCTCCGCGAAGGCGGGCGACGCCATCATGGCCGTGGCGATCCCCCCCGCCGCGGACAAGCTGCGGCGCCTGATGAACCTGGGCCAGATCGTCCAGAGCCACGCGCTCAGCTTCTTTCACCTGAGCGCGCCCGACTTCGTCCTCGGCTGGGACGCCCCGCCGTCCAAGCGGAACGTGTTCGGCCTGATCGCGGCCGACCCGGAGCTCGCCCGCTCCGGGATCCGGCTCCGGCAGTTCGGCCAGGAGATCATCGAGGCGCTGGGCGGCAAGAAGATCCATCCCGCGTGGGCCGTGCCCGGCGGCGTCCGCAGCGGCCTCTCGGAGGAGGGCAACGCCCGCATCAGGCAGCGCCTGCCCGAGGCGTTCGCCACGGCCGAGGCCGCCCTGGCCCTCTTCCTGAAGGCCCTGGAGTCGCACAAGGAGGAGGCCCTCATCTTCGGCAATTTCCAGTCCCTGTTCATGGGGCTCGTGGCCCCCGACGGCAGCTGGGAGCACCACGGGGGCTGTCTGAGGTTCACGGACAGCACCGGCAGCGTGATCGCGGACCAGGTCGAGCCGTCGCGCTACCTGGAGTTCCTCGGCGAGTCGGTCCAGGAGGCCAGCTACCTCAAGACCCCGTACTTCAAGGCGCTGGGCCTGCCCGGCGGGATGTACCGCGTCGGGCCCCTGGCCAGGCTCAATGTCTGCGAGCGCATCGGGACCCCCCGCGCCGACGCCGAGCTCAGGGCCTTCAAGCAGATGGGCCGCGGCGCCGTCACCTCCTCGTTCCTCTACCACTACGCCCGCCTGATCGAGATAATCGCCGGCCTCGAGCTCATCGAGCGCGCCCTCGAGGATCCCGACCTGGCCAGCGAGGACCTGCGGGCCGACGCGGGCGTGAACTCCCTGCACGGCGTGGGCGCGAGCGAGGCCCCCCGCGGGACGCTCTTCCACGACTACACCGTGGACCGCTCCGGCCTGCTCAAGAAGGTCAACCTCATCGTCGCCACCGGACACAACAACCTGGCCATGAACCGGACGGTCGCGCAGATCGCGCGCCACTACGTGCAGGGCGAGGACATCCCGGAGCCGGTGCTCAACCGCATCGAGCACGGGATCCGCTGCTACGACCCCTGCCTTAGCTGCTCAACCCACGCCGCGGGCCAGATGCCGATGCGCATCCGGCTGGTCGGGCCTCGCGGCAACGTGCTCCGCGAGGTGGTCCGTGGATAGCCACCTCCTGGTCATCGGCTACGGAAACACCCTGCGCCGCGACGACGGCGTGGGCCCCAGGGTCGCCGCCAGGGTCGAGGAGCTCCGCCTGCCGGGCGTGCTGACGATGGCGTGCCCGCAGCTGACCCCGGAGCTGGCGGACCCGGTGTCGCAGGCGGGCGCCGTCGTGTTCGTCGACGCCAGCGTGGAGCAGCGGGGCCCCGTGCGGCTGCGCCGGCTGGACCCGTCAGGCTCCTCGCAGATCCTTGCCCACGCCGCGGACCCGCGCATCCTGCTCGCGCTCGCGCGCGACGCCTTCGGCCGCGCGCCGCAGGCGTGGATGCTGACCATACCCGCGAAGGAGCTGGGTTTCGGAGAGCGGCTCTCGCGCCCCGCCAGCCTCGGCCTCAGGGATGCCGTGCGTGCAGTGCGGGCGCTTCACCGCCGACTGCCGGGTCGCCGTCGCCCCCGGCCGGCGTGAGGCCCGCGGGCTCGGACCGCCCGCAGGTCCACGTGCGGACGTAGATCTGCTCCGGGGTGCCGAACGCCGGGACCTGGATCAGGAGCCCCCGCTGGGCGTACCACTCGAGAAGGGGCTGCGTGCTCTCCTGGTAGACCCGCATCCTCGTGCGGATCGTCTCCGGCTTGTCGTCCTCGCGCTGGATGAGCTGCTTGCCGCAGGCGTCGCAGATGCCGGCGCGCTGGGGCGGCTGCATCGTCAGGTGGTAGACCGCCTTGCAGCCGGGGCAGACCCTCCTGCCCTCGAGCCGGGACACGATCTCGTCCAGGGGAAGCTCATAGCTGAACACGGCGTCCAGCTCCACGCCCTCGCGCACCATTATCCTGGCGAGGGACTCGGCCTGAGCCACGGTGCGGGGAAAGCCGTCCAGGACGAACCCGCCGCAGCAGCGCAGGCAGCGGCCGCGCTCGCCGACCAGGTCGAGCATGATCTCGTCCGAGACCAGCGCCCCCTGCTTCATGCTCGCAAGGGCGGCCGAGAGCGCCGGCGAGCGGTCCTTGCCCGCGCAGTCCGCGGCCCGCAGTATGTCCCCCGTCGAAAGGTGGCACGCCCCCAGCCGGGAGCAGAGAAGGTCGGCCTGGGTTCCCTTGCCCACCCCGGGCGCCCCGAGCAGCACCAGGCGCCACGGCGTCCCCGGTGGCGGATTGGGCGGGTTGCCGCAATGGGCGTCGCCGCCGCGAAGCCACGCCATTCGGTCAGGTTTTTTCGTCATAAGTTGCTATCCGCCACGCCTGGAGGATCCGTATGTAGTTGGACCTCTCGAAGGCCGCGGGATCGGGGCAGCGCTTCAGGTTCATCGCGCCGCGGAACTCGCTCACGCTCGTGTAGCCGTGGTCTCCCATCCATTGGCTCATTCCATCCAGCAACACCGCGAGAAAGCGAGGCCCATTCTGCAGCAGCGCCGAGACGATCTGGACGGCGTGGGCCCCGGCGAAGAGCGCCTTCAGGACGTCCTGCGCGTTGTGCACGCCGCCGGTCGCGGCCAGGGAGCAGCGGACCTGCGGGGAGATGATCGCGAGCCAGCGCAGGCGCATCAGGAGCTCGGACGACTCGGAAAGGCGCAGCTTCGGCAGCACCTCCATCTCGTCCAGGTCGAGGTCCGGCTGGTAGAACCGGTTGAAGATGACCACGCCGGCGGCGCCGGCGTGCTCCAGCGACAGCGCGAAGTTGGCGGGCGAGGTGTGGAACGGCGAGATCTTGACCGCGACCGGGATGCGCACCGAGTCGGAGACGAGGTGCACGATCTCGCGAAGGTCGGCCTCGACCTCGTCGGCCGCGACCGTGGCGCGGGTGGCGAGCTGGTAGAGGTTGAGCTCGATCGCGTCGGCCCCGGCCGACTCGAAGCGCCTGGCGTAGTCGATCCACCCGCCCATCCTGCAGCCGTTGAGGGACGCAATGACCGGGATGCTGAGCGCCTTCTTCAGCCCCTCGATCTGGCGCAGGTACTGGTCGGGCGCCAGCTGGTACTCGGCGAAGTTCGGGAAGTAGGACGTCGCCTCCGGGGTGCTCTCGGCGGGCGTGTCGATGTTGTGGGCCAGGGCGCGCAGCTCGACCTCGATCTGCTCCTCGAACAGCGACCTCATCACGACCGCCGCAGCGCCGGCGTCCTGGAGCTGGCGGGCCGAGTCGACGCTGTCGCAGAACGGGCCCGCGCCGACGATCAGCGGGTTCTCAAGCTTCAGTCCGAGGTATTCTGTGGAAAGGTTCATGATTGGGCCGGTGGAGGGGTTGCGACTGGCGGCGCCGTCCTGGCAGCCGGAAGGATTGCGGGCGCTGGTGCGGCCGCGGGCGCGGCCGGGATCGCCCCGTTGCCGCTGCCCGCCGAGCGCCCCGCCAGGCGCTCATAGAACGCATAGCGCCGCTTGACCTGCTTCTGCGCGAGCACGGCCAGCTCGGCCGCCCGGGCGGGCGCGACGTGCTTGAGCATGCTGAACCTGGTCTCGTTGCCAGTGAACCGCGACAGCTCGCCCTTGGGCGCCGGGGAGTCGAGCCTCAGGGGCTCGCCGGTGCCGACCAGCCTCGGGTCGTACCGGAACAGCGGCCAGTAGCCGCTCTCGACCGCGAGCTTCTGCTGCTCGGCCCCCAGGTGGAGCGGGAATCCGTGCGCGATGCAGTGGGAATAGGCGATGATCAGGGCCGGGCCGTTGTAGGACAGAGCCTCGCGGAAGGCCGTGACGGTCTGGCTGTCCTTGGCGCCGAACGCTACCTGGGCCACGTACACGTAGCCGTACTGCATGGCCATGAGGGCGAGGTCCTTCTTCGCCACGGACTTGCCGCCCGCAGCGAACTTGGCGACCGCCCCGATCGGCGTCGACTTGGAGGACTGGCCGCCCGTGTTTGAATAGACCTCGGTGTCGAGGACGAGCACCTTGACGTTGGCTCCGCTGGCGAGGACGTGGTCGAGCCCGCCGTATCCGATGTCATAGGCCCATCCGTCCCCGCCGACCACCCACACCGACTTCATGACGAGGTCGTCGGCCAGGGCGTCGAGCCTGCGGGCGTCGGCCCCGTCGAGCGTGCGCAGGATTTCCCGGAGCGCCGCGACCCGGCCCCGCTGGGCGGCTATCCCGGTCTCGGTGCTCTGGTCGGCGCTCAGGAGCGCCTCCTTCAGCCCGGACGCCGGCAGGCGGGACTCGATCCGCAGGAGGAGGTCCCTTGCCGAGCGCGCCCGCTGCTCCATCGCGAGCTGGAGGCCGTAGCCGAACTCCGCGTTGTCCTCGAAGAGCGAGTTCGCCCACGTCGGCCCGCGGCCATCGCGGTTCGCGCAGTAGGGCGTCGTCGGCAGGTTGCCGCCGTAGATCGACGAGCAGCCGGTCGCGTTCGCGATCACGAGGCGGTCGCCGACGAGCTGCGTGAGGAGCTTCAGGTAGGGGGTCTCGCCGCAGCCCGCGCAGGCGCCCGAGAACTCGAACAGCGGCGTCATGAACTGCGCGCCCTTGACCGTGCCCGGGTCGAGCCTCGTGCGGTCGGGGTCGGGCAGGCTCTTGAAGAAGTCCCAGTTCGCGCGCTCGGCCTCCAGCAGGGGCGGCTGGGGCATCATGTCGATCGCCTTGTGCCTCGGGTTGGTCTTGTCCTTCGCGGGGCAGATCTGGACGCAGAGCGAGCAGCCCGTGCAGTCCTCGGGCGCGACCTGGAGCGAGTAGCGCTGGCCGGGGAACTCCGTGGACTTGAACGCCGTCGAGGCGAACCCCTTGGGGGCGCCCTCGAGCGCCTCGGGAGCGTAGAACTTCGCGCGGATCGTGGCGTGCGGGCAGACCAGCACGCACTTGTTGCACTGGATGCAGACGGCCGGGTCCCAGACCGGGATCTCGAGGGCGATGTTGCGCTTCTCGAAGCGCGACGTGCCCGTGGGCCAGCATCCGTCAAGCGGGATCGCGCTGACCGGCATGAGGTCCCCCTTGTCCGCGAGCAGCTTGGCCGTGACCTTCAGGACGAACTCGGGCGCCCCGGCATAGGAGGGAGGGACCGTCGCGACCGCTTCCGTGTCGGGGGCGGCGGGGATCGTCACCTCGTGGAGGCCGGCGAGCGCGGCGTCGACCGCCGCAAAGTTCATCTGCACGATCTGCTCGCCCTTCTTGCCGTAGGTCTTGGCGATCGCCTGCTTGATCTGCGCCACCGCCTCCTCGGGCGGCAGCACGCCGGAGAGCGCAAAGAAGCAGGTCTGCAGGACCGTGTTCGTGCGCCGGCCCATGCCGGCCGCGTGGGCGACCCCGGTCGCGTCGATGACGAAGAGCCGCAGCTTCTTGCCGATCAGCGTCTCCTGCCACTCCCGCGGGAGCTTGGCCCAGGTCTCGTTCGGCGGATAGGGGGAATTCAGGAGCACGGTGCCGCCCGGCGCGGCATAGCCGAGGATCTCGGACCTTCCGACAAAGCTGAACTGGCTGCAGGCCACGAATTCCGCCTGCCGGATGAGGTAGGGCGCGCGGATGGGCCGCGGCCCGAAGCGCAGGTGAGACACCGTAACCGATCCCGACTTCTTCGAGTCGTAGACGAAGAAGCCCTGCGCGAAGTTGTTCGTCTGCTCGCCGATGATCTTTATGGAGTTCTTGTTCGCGCCCACCGTGCCGTCCGCGCCCAGGCCGATGAACACGCAGCGCCGGACATCCGGCCGCTCGAGGTCGAAGTCGGCGTCAAAGGGGAGCGACATGTAGGTGACGTCGTCGGTGATGCCCACGGTGAAGTGCGTTGGCCCCGCGGGATTTGAAAGGCGGTCGAACACGGCCCGGGCCATGCCCGGCGTGAACTCCTTGGAACCAAGCCCGTAGCGCCCGCCGCAGACGCGAACCGCCGCGGCCCGGGCGCGGTCGCCCTCGGCCAGCGCCGTGAGGACGCTCATGTACATGGGCTCGCCGAGCGAGCCCGGCTCCTTCGTGCGGTCGAGGACCGCCACCGACTTCACCGAGGCCGGAAGGGCCGAGAGGAACGCTTTGATGCTGAAGGGGAGGAAGAGGCGAACCGCGACGACGCCGACCTTCTCGCCGCGCGCCACGAGCCAGTCGACAGTCTCCTCGATCGTCTCGACCGCGCTGCCCATCGCGACGACCACGCGCTCGGCCTGCGGGTGCCCGTGGTAGTCGAAGAGGTGGTAGGAGCGGCCGGTCGCGCTCGAGAGCATGTCCATGGACGCCTGCACGGCGTCCGGAAGGACGTCATAGAACCGGTTGACGGCCTCCCGGCCCTGGAAATAGACGTCGGGATTCTGCGCCGTCCCGCGAAGGGTCGGGTGGTCGGGCGTCATGGCGCGGGACCGGAACTCGGCTATGTCTGCCTCGTCCACGACGGAGCGCAGGATCCTGTCCGAGAGCAGCGCCAGCTTCTGCACCTCGTGCGAGGTCCGGAAGCCGTCGAAGAAGTGGATGAACGGCACGCGCGTCTTGTAGCTGGCCGCGTGCGAGATCAGGGCGAGGTCGTGGGCCTCCTGGGCGGAGTTGCTGCAGATGAGCGCGCAGCCGGTGGCGCGGCAGGCCATGACGTCCTGGTGGTCGCCGAATATCGACAGGCCCTGGGCGGCGAGGGCCCGCGCGCTGACGTGCACCGTGAAGGGGAGCAGTTCGCCCGCTATCTTGTACAGGTTCGGGATCATCAGCAGCAGCCCCTGCGAGGCCGTGAAGGTCGTCACCAGGGCGCCGCCCAGCAGCCCCCCGTGGACCGCCCCGGCCACGCCGCCCTCCGACTGCAGCTCCACGATCCGGGGCACCTGCCCCCAGAGGTTCGGCTTGTCGGCCGCCGCCCACTCGTCGCAGAACTCGGCCATCGGCGAGGAGGGCGTGATGGGATAGATGGCGATCAGCTCATTCAGCCTGTAGGCGACCGAGGCAACCGCCTCATTGGCATCACATGTGACGTACTCAAGGGCGGAAGGCATTTTTCCCATGACACCATGATGCCACTCCCGGGGTCCCCTCACTACGCAGTTATTGCCAATCGCTAGGCGAATATTGCGGGGGCCAATTTTCGGATGTCCAATAACTGCACAGCAATGCGCAATTCATGCGCAGCCCCGGCCCCTGCCTGTTGGTAGCGTAGGGGGTCATGAAAACGATACTCGCACCGATCGACCTCTCTGACGCGGCGGCCGGCGTGACGACTGAAGCCCGCGCCCTGGCAGGGATCCTCGGAGGCAAGGTGCTCCTGCTGCATGTCGTGCCTCCCCCGGTTGTGATCAACGAATACTCTCCCGAAGCCGAACGCCTTGCCGACGAGGAGCAGCTGTCGGCCGAGCAGAGCCTGGGATACTGGCAGCAGAATCTGAAGATCGAGGGCGTCGAGACGGAAGTGGCCCTGCGGCACGGCCCCCCCGTCGCGACGATCCTGGACGAGGCGGTCCGGACCAACGCCGACTACATCGTCATGGGCTCCCACGGCCACGGCGCCCTCTACAACCTGCTGGTGGGCGGCACGGCCTCGGGCGTCATACAGAAGTCCCCCTGCCCCGTCGTGATCGTGCCCACACAGAAGGCGGTCGCCCACGCAACCGCCTCCAACCTAAAGGCCTCGTGAAATCAAAGACTAGCACACTCCTCGCGGCCGCGCTCTTCCTTGCCGCGGTCCCGGTCGCCCAAGCGCATCCGGGCCATGACCAATCAATGGGGTTGGCGGGCGGATTCGCCCATCCCTTCAGCGGGTGGGACCACCTGCTCGCCATGCTCGCGGTGGGCTTCTGGGCGGCGCAGCTGCGCGCCCCGCGGCTCCTCCCGGCGGCCTTCCTGCTCGCCATGGCGCTCGGAGCGCTGGCCGGCGGCTGGACCGGGCCCCTGCCCGGCCTGGAGCAGGGGGTTGCGGCTTCGGTGTTCGTCGCCGGGCTCCTGATCGCCCGCCAGGTGAGGATGCCGGCCGCGGCCGGCGCGGCGTGGGTCGGCGCGTTTGCGCTCCTCCACGGCGCGGCCCACGGGGCGGAGATGCCCGCCTCGGCGGCGGCTCTTGGCTACGGCTTCGGATTCCTGGGTGGCACCGCTCTTCTCCTCGCCGCCGGGGTCCTCGCCGGAAACCTGGCCGAGCGGCTGCCCGCGCGCGCCTCGAGGGCGTCCGGATGGGTCATCGCAGCCGCAGGGCTGGCACTGCTGGCCGTGGCGGCCGGAACATGAACTTAGCACGGAGGTAATTCACGCATGCACGAGGTTGGGATCATGGAATCGGCGATCGAAGCGGTCCTCTCAGAGGCCCGCGGCCACGACGCGACCCTTGTTCACAGCATCTTGCTCCGTGTGGGAGCGCTATCTGGAGTGGAACCCGACGCGCTCCGACTCGCCTTCGATGCTGCAGTGAAGGGCACGCCCGCGGCCGGCGCCGAACTCAAGATCGAGTCGGTGCCGGCCCGCGGGCGTTGTCCGGACTGCGACCTGGAATTCGACGTCGACTCGGACTTCATCTTCACCTGCCCGACATGCGGCCGGATTTCGGGCGAGCTCGTGCAGGGCCGCGAGCTCGAGCTGGCCCGCGTGGAGATGTCCTGACCCCTCCCATGCAGGCCCCACCCGCATCGCCGGAGACGAAGGCCACCCGCACGGTCGAGCTGCGGCTGTCGCTCCTGGAGGGCAACGACCGGCAGGCCGTGGCCAACCGCCGCCGCTTTCACGGGCTGGGGATGGTCGCGCTCAACCTCGTCTCCTCCCCCGGCTCGGGCAAGACGACGCTCCTCGAGAGGACCCTTTCGGAATTCGGGAGCACGACCCGGTGCGCGGCCGTCGTGGGCGACCTCGCGACGGACAACGACGCCCGGCGGCTCGGCCGCTCCGGCGCCCCGGTGGCCCAGATCACGACCGGCTCGGCGTGCCACCTCGACGCGGGCATGGTGGCCCGCGCGGTCGACAGGCTCGACCTGGCCGGCGCCAGGCTCCTCTTCATCGAGAACGTGGGCAACCTGGTCTGCCCCGCCTCGTTCGACCTGGGCGAGAAGGTGCGGGTCGTCCTGCTTTCCGCGGCGGAGGGCGAGGACAAGCCGCTCAAGTACCCCCCGATATTCAAGTCCGCCCATATCGTGCTGCTGACCAAGATCGACGTGGCCGGCGCGCTCGGCTTCGACTTGGAGGCCGCCGCGGAGAACGTCAGGCGGATCGCCCCCCAGGCGAGGCTCATCAGGCTCTCGGCGCGCAGCGGCGAGGGAATCAGCGAGTGGTACGACCTGCTCGGGTCCCTGGTGATCAAGGAGAAAGGGTGATCCCGTGGTCGCCCGTCCCCCCACCCCGCCGGCAAGCCGAGCGCCGTCGGACATGCTGCTGCGGGTGCGCGGCACGGTCCAGGGCGTAGGCTACAGGCCTTTCGTTCACCAGGTAGCGACCCGCCTGGGCCTGCGCGGCTGGGTCCGCAACGACGCCGAGGGCGTCCTGATCCGCGCCGTCGGCCCGGCGTCGGCCGTGGCGGAGCTGATGCAGGCGCTCACGTCCGAGGCGCCCGCGGCGTCGCGGGTCCAGGACATCGAGGCGTCTCCCGCCGGGACCCTGGACCAGGAAGCGGCCGCCTTCTTCACGATCGCGCCGAGCGGGCCCGCCGGCGCGCCCGTGGCCACGGCGCTTCCGCCCGACCTGGCGATCTGCCCCGACTGCCGGCGCGAGCTCCTCGACCCGGGGGACCGGCGCCACCGCTATCCCTTCATCAACTGCACGCAGTGCGGGCCGCGGTACTCGATCGTCGAGCGCCTGCCGTACGACCGCCCGAACACGACCATGCGCGCGTTCCGCATGTGCCCGGCGTGCTCCGTCGAGTACTCGGTCGCGCAGAACCGGCGCTTCCATGCCCAGCCCAACGCCTGCCCCGAGTGCGGGCCGCGCCTCACGCTGCGGGTCGCGTCCGGGGTCGAGCTGGCGGAGGAGGCCGCGCTTGGCGAGGCCGCGGCCGTCCTGGCGCGCGGCGGCATCCTTGCCGTCAAGGGGATCGGCGGCTACCACCTGATGGCCGACGCCGGCAACGACGCCGCGGTCGCCGAGCTCCGCCGCCGCAAGCAGCGCGACGAGAAGCCCTTCGCCGTGATGTTCCCCGACATGGCGTCGCTGCGCCTTTCGGCGGTGGCATCCGGGGAGGAGGAGGAGCTCCTCGGTTCCCCGGCGGCGCCCATCGTGCTGCTGAGGCGGCGGCCTGGGGCGGCCCTCGCGCCCTCCATCGCGCCCGGCAACCCGTGGGTCGGCGCGTTCCTGCCCTACACCCCGCTGCACATCCTCCTCCTCGCGGCCGTCGGCCGCCCGGTCGTCGCCACCAGCGGCAACCTGGCCGAGGAGCCGCTCTGCACCGACACGACCGAGGCCCACCTCAGGCTGGCCGGCATCGCCAGCGCCTTCCTTGACCACGACCGCCCCATCGCGCACCCGGTGGACGACTCGGTCGTTCGCATGTCCCCCGCCGGCCCGATCCTGCTGCGCCGGGCCCGGGGCTACGCGCCCGCCCCCCTTCGGCTGCCGGGCACGGTCGACGGAAGCTGGCTCTGCGTCGGGGCCCAGATGAAGAACGCGGTCGCGGTGGCGGCGCGCGACCAGCTCGTGCTCAGCCCCCACATCGGCGACCTGGACGCGGCCGCGACCCGGGCGGTCTTCCAGCGCACGGCCGCGGTGCTCGGCGAGATCCACGGCTCAAGGTTCACGCGCGTGGTCTGCGACCGCCACCCCGACTACGCCTCGACCCTCTATGCGAAGGCCACGGGCCTGCCCTGCGTCGAGGTCCAGCACCACCTCGCGCACGTGCTGGCCTGCCTCCTCGAGCACCGCCGCAGGGCGGACGGGGTCCTCGGCGTCGCCTGGGACGGCACGGGCTACGGCGAGGATGCAACGGTCTGGGGCGGGGAGTTCCTGCTCCTGCGCAAGGGGGAGGCCCTGCGCTTCGCCCGCCTGCGGCGCTTCCGGCTGCCCGGGGGCGAGGCCGCGGTCCGCGACGGCCGCCGCGTCGCGCTCGGGCTCGCCCACGCCGCGGGGAGGGCGGGCGTCGCGCCTCTGGGCCGGCGGCTCGGATTCTCGGACGCCGAGATCGGGCTCCTCGACACGATGCTCGAGCGCGGCGTCAACGCGCCCCTTGCGAGCAGCGCGGGGCGCCTTTTCGACGCGGTGGGGGCGCTCCTGGGAATCGGCGTCCACAACCGGTTTGAGGGCCAGATTCCCCTGGCGCTCGAGGCGGCCGCGTTCAGCCACGGCGCGACGGCGCCCACCCTGCCGCTTCCCCTGCGCCCCGTCCCCAGCGGAGGCGGCGCGGCCTTCGAGCTCGACTGGGAGCCGCTCATCGCCGCGCTGGACGCCGGCCGCGCCTGCGGCCGGGGCCCGGCCGAGCTCGCCGCATCGTTCCACCAGTCGCTCGCGGACGGGATTGTCGCCGTCGCGCGCGAGGCCGGCGCCGGCACCGTGGCGCTCGGCGGCGGCTGCTTCCAGAACGCCCGGCTCCTCGGGCTCGCGTCCGCGGCGCTCGGGGCCGCGGGATTCGAGGTCCTGGTCCCACGCGAGCTGCCGCCGAACGACGGCGCGATCGCGGCCGGCCAGGCGCTCGGGGCCCTCTGGAACCTCACAACCGTCAAGCTCCCCTAGCCCCCGCCATGTGCCTCGCCGTACCCGGAAAGCTGCTCGACACCCAGGGCGATGACCCGCTGGAGCGCAGCGGGCGCGTCAGCTTCGGCGGGGTGATCAAGGTGGTGAGCCTGGCCTGCACCCCGGAGGCCCTGCCCGGCGACTATGTGCTCGTGCACGTGGGCGTCGCCATCGCCGTCGTCGACGCCCAGGAGGCCGAGGAGACCTTCAGGTACCTCCGGGCCATGGGCGAACTGGAGGGCCTGGAGCCCGAGCCCGCCGCGCCGGCGGCCCCGCCATGAGATTCGTCGACGAGTACCGCGACGCCGCGCTCGTCGGCAGGCTCACGGAAGCCATCGCCCGCACCGTGACGCGGCCCTGGACCGTCATGGAGATCTGCGGCGGCCAGACCCACTCCATCGTCAAGTATGGCCTGGACGAGGTGCTGCCGCCCGGCGTCACGCTGGTGCACGGGCCCGGCTGCCCGGTCTGCGTGACCCCGGCCGAGATGATCGACCAGGCGGTCGACCTCGCGCTGCGTCCCGGGGTCACCCTCTGCTCCTTCGGCGACATGCTCCGGGTGCCGGGATCCGGCATCGACCTCCTGACGGCCAAGGCCAGGGGGGGCGGCGTGCGGATGGTCTATTCGCCGCTGGACGCGGTCGAGTTCGCGCACGGCCATCCGGAGCGGGAGGTCGTCTTCTTCGCCGTCGGCTTTGAGACCACGGCGCCGGCCAACGCCATGGCGGTCCTGCGCGCCGAGCGCCTGGGCCTGGCCAATTTCTCCATGGTGGTCTCCCACGTGCTCGTGCCGCCGGCGATGCGGGCGATCCTCGGGTCGCCCGGCAACCTCGTGCAGGGCTTCCTCGCGGCGGGCCACGTCTGCGCGATCATGGGGACCGAGGAGTACGGGCCGATCGCCCGGGAGTTCCGGACACCCATCGTCGTGACGGGATTCGAGCCGGTGGACATCCTCGAGGGGCTGCTCCGCTGCCTGCGCCAGCTCGAGGCCGGGACGTCCGAGGTTGAGAACGCCTATGCGCGGGTGGTACGCCCGGAAGGCAACAGGCCCGCCCGCGCGATCGTCGAAAGGGTCTTCGAGGTGGTCGACCGGGAATGGCGGGGCCTCGGCACCATCGCCGCCAGCGGCTGGGGACTTCGCGCGCGCTTCGCGGCCTTCGACGCGCCCCTCAGGTTCGGCCTCAAGCCCGAGGCGGCGGCGCCCGCGGGCGAGTGCATCAGCGGAGAGATCCTTCGCGGCCTGAAGAAGCCGCTCCAGTGCCCGGCCTTCGGCACAAGGTGCACCCCGGAGCACCCGATCGGCGCCCCGATGGTCTCAAGCGAGGGCGCCTGCGCCGCCTACCACCGCTACCGCCTCAGGAACCGTGCGGAAAGCGCGGCCTGACGCCGGTTCAGGCCTTCGGCAGCGTCGAAACCTCCTCCTTCTTGTCACAGCAGCAGGCGAGTTTGCCCAGCCAGATGCTGAGCACGAACGTCACCACGGCCGCGGCGACGCTCCACGACCTGCCGAAGTAGTGGCCGTTCAGCTGCACCGACACGGGGCAAACCAAGCGAGCCACGTGCGCCAACGCGACCAGCATGAATATGACGCTGGCAACCAACAGACCCGTCTTTTGAGACTTCATTTTTCCATTATCCTCTCTATTGGGGTTTTCTCTCTACGCCCTGACCTAGCAAATTCTGGGCAACTGCTCTCCGCTCAGGCGGCTTAGGATCCGCTCAGCGCCGACAAGCCTTCTAAGCATGACTTCCCCGGAAGTCGAGGCCCGCACCCGGCCGATCACCGCGGGCGGGCCCCCCGGGGCCGAGCGGGCGAGGACCGCCAGCGCCGCAAGCGCGTCGGACTCCGCCACGAAGCAGACGAAGCGCCCCTCATTGGCGACGTAAAGCGGATCAAGACCCAGAATCTCGCAGGCGCCGCGCACCTCCTCGGTGATGGAAACGGCCCCCTCGTCGACCGCGATCTCGAGGCCGCGGGTCTCCGCCAGCTCTATCAGGGCAGTGGCCAGGCCCCCGCGCGTAAGATCCCTCAGGCAATGCACTTCCAATTTTGCGGCAAGAAGCGCCGCGACCGGCGCCGCCAGCGGCGCGCAATCGCTCTCGATCGTGCTCTCGAAGGTCATTCCCTCCCGCACGGCCATGACGGCCATGCCGTGGCGGCCGATGTCCCCGCTGAGGATCACCACATCTCCTGCCGCAATGCGCGCGGGCCCGACGTTGACGCCCTCCTCGACCAGCCCGACACCCGCGGTCGTCACGTAGAGCCCGTCGCCCTTGCCGCGCTCGACCACCTTGGTGTCGCCTGTGACAATCGAGACACCCGCAGCCCTGGCTGCCGCCCTCATGGAGGCAACCACCCGGCGGAGCACCTCGATCGGCAGGCCCTCCTCCAAGATGAATCCCGCGCTGAGCCAGAGCGGCCGGGCCCCGCACATGGCGAGGTCGTTGACCGTTCCGTTGACGGCCACCTTGCCTATGTCGCCCCCGGGAAAGAAGAGGGGGCTGACGACGTGCGAGTCGGTGGTGAAGGCCAGGCGCGCCCCGCCCGCCTGCAGCAGGGCGCCGTCATGCCTGCAGTCAAGGGCGGGATTTGAGAACGCGGGCCGGAAGACCTTTTCGATGAGCTCCTCCGTCAGCCGGCCGCCGCCTCCGTGACCCATCGTGATCTCGGCCCTCTCCGAGATGGGCACCGGGCACTGGAGCACGCCGCCTGCGACGCGCGGATCGCCTGCCGGTGCTGGAGCTTTGCTTGCTGAAACCATGGAGGATCGCCGTTGCGCTGATTATCACGCCGCAGCGGCCCCATGGCTGCGCGCACGTTGCCCAAGGCTGCGCAAATCTTGCGGAAGCATGATGGGGCGACGGGGCCGTGCCCTCCCTCGATCTGAACGTATCCATCGCCATTACAAATGACATGCGCAATCACGCACGCCTGGCGCTCGGATCGCCCCGCAGCGATCGCTCCTCCCTTCGGGCCGGGCTCCAGCGCGGCCACGCCGGGATTGATTCGAACCCGTCGGCACGGATAGGTTGCCGGGAATGCAGGGCCAAAGCGCGTCTCCGGCTTCCCGCGCCAGTCTCTGGTGGACGGCGGCGCTGCTTCTGGGGCTCTCGCTCGCATGCTACTGGCCTGCGCTCCGCGGCGGCCTCATCTGGGACGACGACGCCCACGTGACCAGGCCCGAGCTTCGGTCCGCGGCGGGCCTTTGGCAGATCTGGTCGAACCCGCGCGCCACGCAGCAATATTATCCCCTCCTTCACAGCGCCTTCTGGGTCGAGCACAGGCTGTGGGGCGACGCGGTGCTGGGCTACCACCTCGCCGGCGTGCTGCAGCACGCCGCGGCCGCGTTCCTCCTGATCCTCGTCCTTCGGCGCCTCGGGGTCCCGGGGGCCCGGCTTGCCGGCGTGCTCTTCGCCGTCCACCCGGTCTGCGTCGAGTCCGTCGCCTGGATCTCGGAGCAGAAGAACACGCTGTCTCTGGTCTTCTACCTCCTGGCGGCGCTGGCCTACCTTCGATTCGATCGGGACCGTGGAAGCCGGCCGGCCGGCCGGCTCTACTTCCTTGCCTCCCTCCTGTTCGTCCTGGCGCTCCTCACCAAGACCGTGACCGCGACCCTGCCCGCCGCGCTCCTGGTCGTGTTCTGGTGCCGGCGCGGCCGCCTATCCTGGAGGCGGGATGTCCTGCCCCTCGCGCCCTGGTTCGCCCTCGCGGCCGCCAGCGGGCTCTTCACGTCGTGGGTGGAGCGGACGCTGATTGGGGCCCAGGGGGCGGAATTCGACCTGACCCTGGTGCAGCGCTGCCTGCTGGCAGGCCGCGTGACATGGTTCTACCTGGGCAAGCTCCTCTGGCCAACCCACCTCATCTTCATCTACCCGCACTGGGATGCGAAGGCCGGGGCGCCCGGCTGGGCGGGATACCTGGCGGCGACGCTCCTGGTGACGGCCGCCCTCTGGCTCCTGCGCGGGCGCTCGAGGGGACCGCTCGCGGCGTGGCTCTTCTTCGTCGGCTCGCTCTTCCCGGCCCTGGGCTTCTTCAACGTCTATCCCTTCCTCTTCTCGTACGTGGCCGACCATTTCCAGTACCTGGCCTGCATGGGGGTCATCGCCGCGGCCGCGGCCGGCGCCGCCCTGCTCCTCGGGCGCGCCCCGCCGCCCCTGCGGCCCGCCGGGCTGGGGCTTGTCGCAGCCCTTGTCGCGGCGCTCGCCGTCGCGAGCAATGCGCAGAGCCGGACCTACGCGGACCAGGCCACGCTCTACAGGACGACCATCGAGCGGAATCCCGGATGCTGGATGGCCCACAACAACCTCGGCCTCTGGTACGAGGGCCGCGGGGACCTCGGCCATGCCGTCGCCGAGTACCGGGAGGCCATCCGCCTGAAGGAGGATTTCGCGTCGGTGCACAACAACCTGGGGGGAATCCTGCGGGGGATGCCGGGCCGGGCGGACGAGGCGTTCGCCAACCTCCGGGAGGCCCTGCGGCTCCAGCCGGACTTTCCCGAGGCACACAGCAACCTCGGCGTGTGGTACGAGGACCGCGGGGACCTTGTGAGCGCGGCGGCCCAGTTCGAGGAGGCGCTGCGCCAGAATCCGCGGTATGCCACGGCGCAGAACGACCTGGGAAGCGTGCTCGCGACGATGCCCGGCAGGCTGAGCGAGGCGGTCGCGCACTTCCAGGAGGCCGTGCGCCTGCAGCCGGACTTTGCCGAGGCGCACAACAACCTCGGGAGCGCCTGGATGAACACGCCGGGCCGGGTGGACGACGCGGTCGACGAGTACCAGGCTGCGGTGCGGATCCGTCCGGACCTTGCCGAGGCGCACAACAACCTGGGGCTGGCCCTCAGCGCGCAGGGCAGGCCGACCGAGGCCGTCGCCCAATTCAAGGAGGCCCTCCGGTTGATGCCGGGCCGCGCCGAGATCCACTTCAACATCGCCCTGGCGCTGTTGCGCACGCAGGGCGGGGCAAATGAGGCGGCGGAGCACCTTGAGGCGTTCCTGCGGGCCGCGCCCGGGAATGAGCGGGCCCGGGAAATCCTCGCCCGGATCCGCGCAAACCAGCAATGAGGGGCCCGGTCCCCAGTCCGGGCCTCAATCCGCCCCGCGCGCGCCATCCCTCGCGCTGGCAATCCGCTGCAGCGTCTCGATGTACTCCCACATGGGACCGCGGACGCCCCTTCCCCGGAGCCTGGCCATGGTTTCCAGGAATTCGGGCGGCGGGTCGCCGATAACCCAGTTGTGGCGGCGCCGCTGCAGCTGGCGCAGGCGCCCGTAGAGCCCGTCGACCGCAAAGGGCGGCTCTAGGAAGAAGCGGGGCATCGCCAGATACTCGGCGGTGGTTTCCCCTTTCCTCTCCGCCGCCAGGTCCCTCCACAGCGGCGTCCCGGGGTAGATCCGCATCCCAATTGCCGCAAAGAAGAAGGCCCCGGGCAGCGACTGGGCCCGCTCCAGCGTCTCCTCGACCGACGCCTGCGTCTCGCCGGGGCCGCCAAAGATCAGGAAATGGCTGTATTTGATCCCGAGCTCGTGCGCGTGGAGGCTGGACCGCCGGATATCCTCGTAGGTGAAACTCTTGCCGTACCGCCTGAGGACCGGATCGGAAAGGCTGTCCGAGCCAAATTCCACGTTCCGCATGCCAGCCCTGCGCATCAGCTCGAGCAGTTCCCGCGTGAGGTTGGCGGGGCGCAGGAAACACTGCCATTCCATGCCGAGATCCGCCGCGACGAGCGCCTCGCAGACCTCGGCAACATGGTCGGTCCGGGTGTTGAAGACGGAATCCACGATGAAGGTGTATTTCACCCCGAGCGACCGCAGCTCCCTCATCTCCCGAACGACATCCGCGCCGGACCTCAGGCGGCTCCGGTTCCCCTCGATGAGCGGATAGGTGCAATAGCAGCACCGCAGGGGGCATCCCCGCTGGGTCTGGACACCGGGCACCGACCCCCTCGCGGCGTAGGCCCGCAGCAGCTGCGGGTCGTGCGCGGGCTCGGTGCTGAACGGCGTGTCCCGCGTGCTGCAGGGATTGATGCGAACCGAGCCGGCGGCGTCCCTGCGCACCAGCCCTGAGACGCCGTCAAGGCTGCCGCCGGATTCGAGTCCCTCGATCAGCTGCACCAGCGCGGTCTCCCCGTCCCCGAGGACGCCATAGTCGACGCCGGCCAGTTCAAAAAGCTCCCTGGGAAAAATGGAGAATCCGCTTCCGCCCAGGATCAGGCGGGCGCCGGTCGCCGCCCGGATGCGCCGGCAGCAGTCCAGCAGCTCCCCCACGAAGGAGCGCGGGTTGTGGCACTGGACGTTGTCGACATTGCGCATCGACAGCGCGACGTACCCCGGCCCAAAGGAGCCGATGCATGCCTCGAGCGTCTCCGCCGAAACATGCGCGTCCCAGATCCTGGTCCCGAATCCAGCAGATCGAAGCCCCCGCTCCAGGTAGGCGAGGCCCAGCGGATAGACCGGATACGGCTGGTCGTGCCGGTTCAGGTTTGCCAGCAGAACCCTGCGGCCGGCGGGCTGGGATGATTCAGACAACATCTGGACGGGCGGTCACGGATCGCACAGCGGCGTTCGAATCGGGCGGGCTTCGCGGGATTTCGCTGCGCCAAGGGGGAATTCAGGTGCTCCGAGGCTAAAAATGCCAGCCCATACTCACCATCGGGCCGACCGCGTTCAGCCCGGGGTTGACGCGGTTCATGTAGCGGTTCGAGACATGCTGGAAATACACCCCGATTGAGCCGCTGAGCCTGTTTCGGAGTACGAACCGCATGCCCGGGTACGCCAGCCAGTTGAGGTTGAAATCCTCGCCCTGCGCCCCCTTGACCGCGTGCCCCTTGCTGTCCAGCCAGCCGATCCCGCCGCCGGCGGCGAAGAAGAGGG
>CAYVKH010000002.1:0-128015 GCA_964451965.1 uncultured Opitutaceae bacterium | reverse complement strand
CGAACCCACGGCCTATCGACTGATCCCCGGCGACAACGTCCGCTGCTTCCTCCATGAAAGCTCAACCGTGATGAGGCGGGCGGCGTTCATGGGGAAGCACCTCTGGGTGACCCCCTATGATCCGGCCGAAAAATATGCTACAGGCGACTATCCGAACCAGCATCCCGGCGGTGCGGACCTGGCCGCCTATGCAGCGCGCGACCGCTCTATTGAGAACACGAATCTTGTCGTGTGGTATACGATGGGTGCAAACCACATACCGCGTCCCGAGGACTGGCCCGTTATGCCGGTCGTACACATCGGTTTCATGCTGAAGCCGGACGGGTTCTTCGAGCGTAATCCGGCTCTCGACGTACCCCCCTCTCCCTCTCAGCACGGCTGCCATGGGTCAAAGAGTTAAGACCTTCGCCCCTTCCGCGGCTCTGGCCGTGCAGGGCCCGTTCATCGCCTTTCTCTCGTGTCAGTCCCCGATTGGCTACGTCGTCTTGTCGATCGTCTCGGGGACGCTCGCCCTTGGGCTTGGCGCGTTCCTGAACGGGCCATGGAGTCGAACCGGCATTCGAAAGCAGGCCCTCATGGCATCGATGGGAACGCTCGCGATGCTGGTTGGCTGGTTTGCCGACGCCGGATTCGGACCGCTCGTGGGTAAGGGTGTTTGCCTTTGCGGCTGTACCGACTCCCTGACCGGCCTCGGTCTGGTTAGCCGTTTTCATTGGATGCAGGGCTGCATGCTGGCGGCCTGCGCCGCTGTGACCTTTATGGCGGCTCGGGAACAGCCAGCGCCGTTTAGCCTCGGCTGGATTGCCCTGCAGGTCGTCACCTCATCTATCTTGATGCTCGCCGGGATGGCGGTCGCCGGTTGGGCGATGGGGACCCTCCGTTTCCAGAGCCCAACTTCTGCATTATTCGCTTCTTATCTTGCCATGTCCGCCGGGATGGTCATCGGCGCCTCATTCGCAGCCCGCCTGCAGCCGTGGACGCGTCACATGTTTACTCCAAAAGAGGCCCCCTCCCATGATGGTTGGGTCAAACGCCCGACGCCGATTAAGGGTCATCTATGAACGTTGAACCGGAAACCTCCCCACACGGTCTGGGCCTAAAAAAGACTCTCACAACATGGCATCTATGGGGCATTGCGGTCGGGCTCGTGATTTCCGGCGAGTATTTTGGCTGGAGTTATGGGTGGGGCCACTCGGGCACCTTCGGCTTTGCCATAGTCACCCTGATGGTGGCGCTCATGTACACTACCTTTATCTTCAGTTTCACGGAACTGACCACCTCAATCCCCAACGCAGGCGGGCCTTTCTCTTACACCCGGCGGGCATTCGGGCCGACCGGCGGGTACCTTGCAGGAATCGCAACCCTGGTTGAGTTCGTGTTTGCGCCACCGGCGGTGGCCCTCGCAATCGGAGCCTATTTCAAGGTCCAGTTTCCTTCGGTGGATGCCAAGAACATTGCGATGGTAGCGTTTCTGGTCTTCACGGCCCTGAACATCTTCGGCGTCAAGGCGGCTGCAAATTTCGAGCTCTTCGTCACGGTCCTTGCGATCGTCGAGCTCCTGGTCTTCATGGCCGTCGTGTCCCCAGGGTTCTCATTTGCTCATTTCGCAAAGGGGGGCTGGTCAAGTCCCGGGATGGCGGCCAACCATTTCAGCGTGAGGGCGATACCGGGCATGTTCGCAGCAATACCCTCAGCCATTTGGTTCTTCCTGGGAATCGAGGGTGTTGCCATGGCTGCCGAAGAGGCCAAAACGCCGAAGCGATCCATTCCGATTGCCTACGTCGGCGGGATCCTTACCCTGGTGCTGCTCGCCTTCGGCGTCATGGTTTTCGCTGGCGGTGCCGGCGACTGGGAAAAGCTCTCCAACATCAACGATCCATTGCCGCAGGCGATGAAGTTCATCGTGGGGGACAATAGCGGGTGGCTGCACATGCTAGTCTGGCTTGGGTTGTTCGGCCTTATCGCCTCATTCCATGGAACCATCATCGGATATTCGCGGCAGATTTACGCTCTGGGTAGAGAAAACTACATACCAATATGGCTGGCCGGAATCCACCCGCGCTTCCGCACCCCGCATCGGGCCATCCTGGTCGGCGGAGCCATTGGAATTGCCGCTATTTACAGCGACGACCTGAAGATGCTTCAGATCGGCGGCCATTCGCTGACTGAGAACGTTATGACGCTCTCGGTCTTCGGCGCGCTCCTGTCGTACTTGGTCAGCCTTCTTGCGCTGTTCAAACTCCGGCGCGACGAACCTGACATGCCGCGAACCTACAGGGCTCCGTTCTATCCCTATTCCCCGCTGTTCGCGCTCGCGGGCGTGCTCGTCTCCCTCTTCAGCATGATCTACTATAACCTAGATATAGCCGGACTTTTTGCGGGTATTCTCGTGCTGGGCTACATTTATTTCCAGATGACTCACGGCAACCGCACAACCCCTGGATCGGATCCGGCCAAATTGGAGCCGGCGCTTGAGACCGATGCGGGGGCCCTTTAGAGGTCGCTGCTGTAACGCCCATTACCACATCGAATGTCCTCTGCTCAATGCAACCAGTTGGCTCCCTCAGAAATCTAGACTCTCCGGCGAAGAGCCGCAGTTGTGCGAGGTGCATCTAGATTGATATAGGCAGAGCCCCATTGCGCCCCATGCACCATTATACGCGCAATGGTGCGTCGCTGGTGTGGAGGGAGGGGTTTAGGCGGCAAGCGTGAGGACCAGGCGGTCGAGATCGGCCGTGTCGGTCTCCAGGTAGCGGGCGGTCGTGATCGGCGAGGAATGGCCGACGGCGCGCTGGGTTTTGATGAGGTCGCGGCCGGAGGCGGCGTAGCAGCGGCCGACGAAGGTTTTCCTGAGGCTGTGCGTCGAAATGCGGGTCGTATCGATTCCGCAGGCGGTGCAGGCGTCCACCAGAACCCGGAACGCCTGGGAGCGGTTCATGCCGGCGCCGTGGCTCCTGCCCGTGGCGAACAGGAACCGCGTGGCCTCGCCGGGGCCAATGGCGGTCAGGTGATCCCTCACGGCACCCCGTACTGCCTCGGAAAGGGGCACCCTGCGTCCTTTGACCGCCCGCTTGTACGCTCCCCTGCCCCCTTTGAGGTCACGGCGGGCAACGGTGATCTCATGGACGACATCAGCGCCGTCCCAGACCTGGCCGACCGTCAGCGAAAGGAGCTCCTGGATCCGGTAGCCCGTGGCGCAGCCAAGGACCAAGAGCAGGCGGGTGCGGTGGGCGGCTGCGAAGTGCTGGGAGAGAGAGAGGTATTCGGGTTCGGCGAAGGGACGTGCGCTCATGCACACAAGATGGCGCCGCCAACAGCTGGAGCAGGACTCGCCCCTGCGCAAAATGTTCGGATTAAGGGGTCATATCCTTTGGTAGGTGGTACCAACTACCTCTTTTGACGGTCATTTTTCGCTCCATCATCACCATATCTGCTTGGTCCAGAGTGAAACTGGCAGCATCTGAAGGCGCCTCACGAAACGACTTCGCCGTCGCCCGAAGAGCCTCAAGCCTCTTTAGCATGTCCTCAGGAAGGCGGCCGCCTGACAAATCTGGTTTTTCCGGCCTTCGCCAACGGCTATTCATTCTATCCCACAATCGGGATGTCTCGAAATTACCTTCGAGAGGTGGGTAAGGCGCAAAAGCAAGAATTCCCTTCGCCTTCGTTTCTTCGGGCAACCCAACATATAGGTCATTGATTCGCTTGAGATCATTTTTCAACACAGGTCCCCACACGAAGTCCTGTTTGCCATTCAAAAAAAGTGGTACAGTGCGTTGATGAAGTTTATCCCCAGAGACGAATACCTGGCAGAACGGAAGATAGTTCAAATAGGCAATGTCCACCCGGTTAGAAGGACGTTCTTTGGCAATAAGACCTTTTGTTGTGGCGATACGCCGAAACAACTCTACGTCCAATATGTATCCCGTATATGGCGCAAATTCTCTAAACAAAGGAAATCCGGCCTCCTTGAATCGCGTGAAGATCTCGGACCTCTCTAAGCTAAGATTCAGAATATCGAATACAAAACTCAGAAAAGTCTGAGGCTTGGATCGACTGTCCACAATTGATCGGGCCATAGAGAGGCTGTCCTCGAGCGTCGTGCAGGCGTCGGTGTCTTTTGAATATCCAGTGAGAAAATCACTGCCCACGTCATTCGCCTTCGCCAATTCGGCACGCCACAGTTTGGCAAAACCACGTTCTATTCCGCGAAACTCCTTCCTCTGCCATCGAAGCAATGCTTCCGCTTCTGGTGTCTCTCCGAAGTAGAATCCTTTCTTCCCATCGACAACGGCTGTCTTATTTCCTTGCAAAACTGGTCTGCCGGACATTTGCACCGGATACCCGAGCAGTTCGCCGAGACACAAAGTTCGATGGAAGCACGTCGAGTTTCCGCTGAGTTGCGGAGTTTTCTCTGCAATGCTTCGAACCTCGTCTTCTGGATTTCGAGTACTTGAGATGAATTCCTTCTCTAAGTCGGCAAGCGTCTCGACGAAGAAAAGCGGTGTGATGACGGAAGTGAAATACTGGTCGAACCAAACCGATTCGTCGACTGAAAGGGACTGTAGAAAGGACTTGTCGAAGCACGCTGCCGGACCCATGTGAATGGCGGGTTACCTTGGAAAAAGATCGAGCCGGACCAACTCGTACTTCTCTCGAAGCATAGCGATGAAGTTCGCACCTGCCGCTATCTTTTCCAGATCACTCTCATCAATTACGATTATTACCATTCCTCTATCTTGAAATACCTTCAACTGCTCACGCTCCGCATAGTCTGACTTACCAGCGCCAGTAATTCCTTTCTTGGAGAATAGGATCCCAAAGCGCGATTTCATCGAATCCAAGACCCTACAGAATTTGGCCATCACAGTGAAGTCTGCCGCAGACGACCAGTCCTTACATTCGCAAACAAAATACCTTCCAAATTCTGAACGAAAATCTATCTCGAAGCCTTCCATTGAACAGATAATGTCGTATTCCGTGCTATGCCTTCTACGGCGTCGCGTTGTCTTGCAGCCAGGCATGCACGAAAGCAGGTACTCGCATAGGGCTTCCATCGGGCTTCCACTGCGATCTCCAGTCTGTTCAATAAGATACCGGACATATCGTAAATTCGCCTTATAGACCATTGCTTCGGCTACGGTCGGAACTGCCTCCTCTGATCTCCAATCCAGCTGCTGCAAAAGCCACTCTGGATAGAGACTCTCTGTTGGGTGCTCTATCGAAAGACGATAGATTTGCTGAGCGAACTCTCTGAGCCTTTGGTCCGTTAGTCCGTGGCGCCAGATGATCCTGAAATATAAGCCGCTTTCCTCAGCAGAAATATTCCCTTGAAAGCCGATGGCATCCTCGCAAAGCGTCAACATCAGGTACCTTTTTGCGGTGGCGGAAAAGCCCATAGCAAGGTAACACTCGTACATCCACAGTAGGGCTGTGCCCTTGTGAACGCGCTTCCCATTTAGCTGTGCTCGATACAGCTGCTCATAGAGTTCGGTGAATACCGTCAGAGACTCATGAACCCGGCCCAGTTTCAAATAATGCAGACCAACGAGCTCCCATGCCCGAAATTCCGTGCTAGGAGGCTGTTGAGCTACGCTTTCAGGAGTGTAAACGAGGGGAAGCTGCTTGATGAGCTGCGCCACTCCAGCTCGCGATGAAAGAAGCGGGAGTAGATTGGCAGCTAACTTTTCCCGGAGCTCTTCAACCGGCGTATCGTCGACTTGAGGCATGATTTTGAAATTAAAAATGAACTCTAAACCAGCTATTCATTGGTAGCACGTCGAATTGTTGCCGGGCAATAGGAACCCAGACCTACCGGCGCGACCCTAACTCACTGATACGTTGAACTCGCTGCTCCATTCTCCAGGGATCCACGTCCGGGATGCCGTTGCAGTGCGCCCCGCCGCGCAACTCGTTTGATTCCCGAATTGGCCGCGAGGCGATGTGGTCGCTTTTTGCAATGACCTCGCCGAGGACGAGCGTATGAAAAAGGGTAACTAATTAATGAGACACCAAGCAAAGCGTCGGTCGCCCGAGCACCCTAAGGCTGCCGTAGATTTGAATTATCTCAAAGCGCGCATCGAAGAAGAACGTGCGTCAGGCGATCCGATTCCAGAATTCCTCATAAAGTGCCCAGTGCCGAGCTCGGTTGGCAACGTCGGTCGGACTGACGTTGTTTCCTGATTCTGAATCGGTGATCGTGCCATCCTTTCGTATCCAATAGACCGCATTTGCCCAGTCTTCGCCGCGTCCGTCTCCTTTCCGACACCACATGTTGAATGCAAAGCGTAACGAGTCCTGGATGTGGCTCTCACTATAATAAAGATAGGCAGCAATTTTGAACTGCATAGGCTGAGTTCCGCAGGTGCAGTTAAAAAAGCAAACGGGACTCTTCGGCCCCGTGGGAGCGCTAGCATATTGGCTGTAGACCTGCCTGATAATTCCCCGTATCGGCTGCCGCGGCGATATTGGGGCTGCAAATGAGACAGGATTAAACGCGTACTGTGTGATTGGGAGAACCGCTGTTCCCACGCAGCGTTCTTGAAGTGCAATCCTCACCTCATCGAGAATCGGTTCGATCATTTGCGCTGCGGCATCTACCGCCTCGCGCTCTTCCGCATTCCGTTTTTCGCGCAGCGCTTGATTCTCGAGGAATTTCTTTTCCGCCTTCCTGATAGGTTCGTCGTCAGACGTCATTGTCGAGACAGGTCGACCATGCAGCCGATAGGAGTCAAGCAGTGCAATAAAGGCCGACGCATCCCTAGGTACCGTATCCTCGTGGGAGCATGCTGCCAGCACCGCTCTGGCACGCGAGGATCGCTCTTCTTCGGCCAATGGATGAAAACGCCAGTGAAACTGTTTCGGCTTTGGACTGGTTCCAAGAAGATAACCGTAAATGCACGAGAGCGAATAGCAGTCCCAAGCGGGAATATTTTCATGCAAACCATACTGGGCCGCGGGCGGAGTGGTGTCACGATTTGCCACTGGCCGGCCCTCGACAAGTGACACACGCTCGTCGGAAGGCCTAATCGCTACGCCGAAATCTATTATTATAGGCAGCTCTGCAATTATTATTATATTCTCCGGTTTTAGGTCGCGGTGAACGTGTTGCCGCGAGTGGAAGGGGACGAGGCCATCGCAAAGCTGTCGAAGAATCTCATATGCGCGGTCGTATCGCTCCTTTGGCGTCAAATTGCCGCGCAATGAATCCCAATAGATATTCAAAGGCGTTCCAAGGGGTGTCACGTAGCCTAGCGCTCCCTTGGCTTCGTCGACATTCCGGTCCATTAGTGTTACGACATTCGGGTGGTGGATAGAGTCGAGAATCTCCACTTCTCGCAAAAATCTCGTGCGCTCAGTCTCAGTCTCAAGTCTCGGGATTTTCAGAACCCCCATTGATCCGCCGCAAAGCCGTCTGACCTGTCGAGTAGTGCTCTGGCCGCTCGGCCCAAGCTGCTTAACGAATTGCCAGTTGATAGAAAAGGGGACTGGAAGAAGTTCTGTCGAGAAACGCGGGCCCTCCAAAGCTGGAATGATGACTCCACCAGCAATCATATCGTCGTAGGCTTTCCGAAACTGTCTTTCATCGCTTTCCTCAAAGGTGACGTATGAAACGCTTGGATGAAGCGGCGGTAATAGGCCGTCATTTTCGAGCAGCTTCTGCACACCGATTCTGAGCTCGTCTCTGCTATCGAACTGAATACCCGCAGGCTTCGCGACCTTTCCCGCTAGGACGTCGAGGATCGCTGTCCGAAATTGGTCAACCGTAACCATCGAATCTAGTCTTGGCGCTAAATCGCACCGTGCTGGACCAACACGTGATACCCCGCCCTGGCGAACAGGGTAGCGGCGAATCCCTCGGCCGCGGCGCCGACTTGGTAAAGGGTCATCTCTTTCTTCGGCATCTTCGCAAAGCCGGCCCCCCGCCGTTCACCGTCTATCGCGTAACCTCCTCGATGGTATGTGGTTTCTTCAACTCCGGATCGTTCGGATCGAGGGCTTTGAAATACACCTCGGCAGCCGGCTCGCCTCCGAACTTGAGCCCGATCTCGACGGTCTTCGTCACGAGCAGCACCTTCCCGTGGCTCTTGCAGTAGTCGTCCGCCTCCTGGAGCAGCAGCGCCTTGATGGGTTCCGGGCCGGTGAATCCCCAAACGTGCCTAGTAATCATATAGCTGTCCTGGCCCAATGGGGCGACCCCGGATGTTGCGCATCCCGTGAGTGCAATAGCCGCGAATAGAATGGTGATCGTCGCTTTCATTTGGGCTGGTTTTTGAGGAAGTGCCGCTTTCATCTCCGCCTAACTGCAAGCGGCGGACGCACCTTTAGGACAACGACGATCCCCCTTCCATCGCAAACCTCAAATTAGGGCGCCTTCGGGACTGAGCATGCGCTTGAAACCCGCGGGACGCACGCCAACCTCAGTCTGCAAAGCCTCTACGGCTTCGGAGGTGCCATACGCCTCTTAATCTCTACAGCAAAGACGGTAGCCGCCTTGGCATCACCGGCTTTATCAGCCGCCACCAACGCGGTCTTAAGCTGATCTTCGGTGTACTGTTCCAGGATTGGCGGAGGTATCCAATCTTTGACCAAGGTAATATCTCCGAATTTTTGTCCATCCAAAAACGCGTCCGACGTTTGTGGAGGCCATGAAGCATTCTTAGCACGCTCAATTTGCTCAAATCGTCGGTGCTTACTCCAGCTTTGGTAATCCTTCCAACCAGCGTCTGCCAAGCGTAAGGCCAACAGGCCGAGGAACACCCCGCCTGCTATCTGAAATGTAAATCCAAACTTACTTTCGCTTGGCACGTATTGCCCTCCTGCGGGCCTTAGCCTTTGCCAACTCTATCCTCTTACCGGCTTGTATGAGCGCCGTGAACTGCTTCGGCGTGGCGTTCTCAGCCGACATAGTGGTACCGCCAGACTTGACCACAAGCTTGGTGCGCGACGTCTTTATGAACCTAGTGAGCCAACCCACCACACTTAGTATCTGACCCGCCACGTGCAGCACCTGCATTGGTAAGTGGGGAGGGACAGCATTGGAGAGCGTTAACGTACCAGTCACCAACTCGGCATACGGTTCCTTCAAGTATGCTATCTTCTTGTTTGTCTTGATCGTGTAGTCGGGTGCCTCCGACACCAGCAGGTCAGGCGTGGCGTCCGCATTCCGCTTTAAGCGCCTGCGCTGCGCCCCGTCTCGCACAACTATCTCCACGCTCACGTTCACGTTGTTCATGGACCTTGGGCGGGAACGTTAATTACGGGGTGTTAAACCTCAAGGATAAGACGGTACTCGTCGTAGCCACGCCAATCTTTGGCTCCCTACTTCCACTATTCAGCGTTTGTAGATCGACCCTTTGTTGGACAACGACTGGCGTCCTTACGGGTGCATGCTTGCGTATCGATGCCCCGCGCACCGTTGCGGTAATTTCGGTGCGTCTGCACCCGAATTGAATCGATTGGTGGACGCCGAGGGAGTCCATCGCTGCAGAGCGAAACAGGCGTTTTGGTTGCAGCCGGTTGCAGGATTCCGGACGCTCGGCCGGAGTTTGGCGGCTTACATGGCGGCCTGAAGGAGGTTGCTACGCAGGCTTCGGCGAACGCCAACCCAGCGCCAACTTGCGGTTAGATGCGGCGCAATCGCGAAGATAAAGATTTATCAGGTTTTGATAAGGAATGCCCGTCTCCGCGGACAGAGCCTTGAAATACAAGATAACCTCCTCCTCGAGTCGGATTGTCACCTGTTTCTTCAAACGCTTCACGTACGGGTTCGGCCTCGCGTTGCTGAAATCGTAGATCTTTCTCATCTTTATCCTTTGACGTATGGTTGCATTTCTTTTGTGCCCGCCCTTCTGGCAGAGATTATTCTGATCACGTTGTTGTCACCACGTAGACAATGGACCACCACGAGCACCCGACTTAGCGAACTCATTCCCATGATAACGAAACGGTCATCGAGCTTAGAATGGTCTGGGTCCGGTATGACGAGCGCTCTTTCATCGTAAAACACTGTCTTCGCTTCGTCGAACGACACTCCGTGTTTAGCTTCATTTGATTCGGCCTTCTTGAGATCCCATTCGAAGGAAAGTTCATTCATCCCAACCCGGCATTATTCCATATTGCTCGTGTAATGCAAGCGTCGATGGCTGGCAACCGCACAAAACGTTCTAAATCGGGACACAAAGACCGAAGTTGTAAACAGACTGGTGGACGTCGAGGGCGCCCATCGCCTCCGAGTGAAGAGACGCCCTTAGTTGCAGGTGGTTGCGCGCTACCTGGTCCCGTCGCCTTTAGGAATCTGCCACACGCGAACCCACTGGATTTGGAGAGGGGTGTTCGACGGCGAACCGACATAGACCACCATGTGGTCGCGGTCGATCACGCTGAATACGGCGCTGCCTGAGGGCGGAGGCAAAGCGTCCTTTGCGGCCCTCCAAGTCACTCTTCCCGACACCGGCTGGCCGTCAAAATAGGTCTGAATGAAACCCCGGCTGTCTCCGGCAGCCGCAACCCAGAGTGACCCAACCGTGTGAAATTCCCGCCAGTCATTGTTCGCGGGCAATCGGATACGTTGCGTGTCAGGAACCCCGGGAGAACGACCATCATTCGCTATGTTCGAATATCCAAGGCCTCCCGCGTTGCGATCTCGCATGCCGTACCAATCGTGGACTGTGGCGCCATACCAATTGGCCCGGCGGGCCTGGTCCTGCCAGCATTCGAAGAAGTCGTCCTCGGCAAAATGCGCGAAACCCGCGAGCTGGCCCTCCCATTGGTCAGCGCCGGCGAGATATTCAAGGGAAACCGCATAGAAGCAGGGCCACCAGTTGGTGCGGTTGTTGATCGGCTGCTTGATGTCGTAGGCCACGGTGTCTGGATCGAATGAAATTCGGGCCTCAAAGTAACCGCCGCCGGAAAATACGCGACCCTCGTAGCCGCGATGATTCGGGGCGGGCTCCGCGGTTGCGATCTGCCCTCCGCTGATGGTCAGCACCCTGTCCGACACCGAAATCTTCGGCTGGGACCACGTTCCCCAGACTGGGAAGAGACGCGCGTACCACAGGAAGCCGGCCGCGGGCCGGCCTTGGCTCCCCTTGAGGCAGATTCCGGACGCGTTGTCGAATGTGCCATTGAATTCCAAACGATAGCCGGAGGCCTCAGGACGCAGAGGGTCAAAGGAGCCAGCTGCCGCGGCAAGGACCTGCGGGATGCCCAATGTCGCCGCCGCGGCTGCGGCAAAGCAGATTGTTTGCAGGCGCCGGAGCCGTGGAATCATCGTAGGAAAAGGTGGTCCGTTGAAGGGGTACTTCAACGGAAATACACTGGGGATCAGCCATCGCGCCGACCTGTCCTGCTCAAAGTCATCCGGATCGCATTCGTACCAACGACTGGCATAGGCCGAACGTGAGTCTACCGGTGCGCCTAAAAGGGCCCTTTTTCGGCCATGCAAGATTGAGAACAGGGATAAGCGGGCGCCCGGTGTTATGCGGGTGTCCGACAACTCAAATCCACCGTTTGCCCTTATATCTAAAACCGTGCCCACAAGAAATCCCGACCCCCCGTCAAACAGACCCGCAACCGAGGCGCTTACGTCTCGACGAGGGAGCAACTCAGAAATGAAAGAAAGAAGCATTGATTACGTCGGCAAAAGAGAAACCCGGGTTCCCTTGCCGATCTTGTTTCTCGGCTTTGTGGCCGTTGCCGCCGCCATCATCGCATTGTTGCACTTTTCGCGGCCCTAGCCGATCGGGCAATGCCCTCGGCGTCTTTGGCCGTGCCGATTCGATTTGGGTCCTTTTTCGAACAGCATTCAGATCGTCAAAGAAGCCTGGATTCCAGGATTTAGAGAGCCCACTGTCCGCCTCAGCCGAAACTGATCAGCCACTACTATGGATCCCCGGCAACGGATCCGCTCACCCAAGCTCCCCAGTAATTCGACAGATTAGTTTCCTATCAGACTATGAAAACGACTAAACTCTTTGCTGGCCTCATCATGGCATGGATAACCATGTCCACCATTGTATGTTTCGCCCAAAAATCACCTGACGTTGTCATGAACGAAATGGTCATTCGCAAATATTACTCCGCTTACGAGAAAAAGGATTGGCATATGCTAGAGTCGATTCTCGCTGACGGTTTTACTTTCACCAGCCCCGCGGGCGATGATCATATCAATTTGAAACAATACAAGGAAAGGTGCTGGCCAAATGCAGACAACACCCGAAAGTTTGATTTGGAAAAGGTCATGGTTGCCGGAAATGATGCCTATGTGACCTACAATGGCTGGACCAACGACGGTAGATTATTTCGGAATACGGAGCGTTTTAAATTAAGAGAAGGGAAAATAATTGAGAACGAGTGTTTCTTTGGAACCGGCGTAAGTTTTCCCAATAATCACGCAAAACGATAATTCCTGCGTCAAAGATCGTCGGCATCCGAATTGAATGGTCTGGTGGACGCCGAGGGAGTCCATCGGCTTAGAGGGAGACGGCGGAATTAGTTGCAGCCGGTTGCATGAGATTGCGTGGCTGATGTCGAATAAACCGGGTTCGAGCTCCGTGTCGCTGGAGACCCCCCGAAGACTCAAAACTTACCCCATCGGCTCGGGCGAGATTCAGAGAACTTACCCGAATGCCGTTGGTCCACACATCTCAATAATACTTTGGGTCAGGTTTCGAATCCCTGCCGGCCCATCAATCCATAGCGAAGAGCCCTATCTCGGAACGGCAGGAGCGGCGCCCTTCATGTTGGTCTCGAGAAAGGCTTCCACTTTGCGATAAAAGGCCACTCGGTTCTCGTATCGAAAAAAACCGTGTCCCTCTATGGGACGGATGAAGGTATCCACTGGTACCCCTTGCCTCTTCAGGGCCCGCACAAGGTGCTCGGACTGGAGCACGTCCACCTGAGCATCGTTGTCACCGTGCGCAATCAACATAGGAATGTGGATCTTGTCTGTGTGTCCCATCGGGGAAATGTCGTCGAGCCCGGTAAATTGCCCGCCGGGTTTGTCGAGTTCGTCGAACAACTGATTTGAGTCGCCGCGGCGCATGCGGCTGCGGTCCTGCTCAAACTGCTTTTTCCAGTCGAAGACGCCAGCTTCCGTGATAGCGCAGCAGTACAAGTCCTTCTCAAACGCCGCCTCGGCGACCGCAAGATAACCGCCGAAGCTGCCACCCATTATGGCGACACGTTTGGTATCGATCAGGCCGGTTCGGATAAAGGCCCGAGTTGCGTCGGCCACATCCTGGCGCATTTTCTCGAAGTCAAATTTCTGGTCTTCGCTGACGGCAGGAACGTAGCCAACGCTTCCCCGGTAGTTCACTTGCAGCACGGCATATCCCCGGCTCAGGAAAAACTGAACTTCAGGACTGAATTCCGCGTCATTGCGCAGCCAAGGTCCCCCGTGCGCTAGGACTACCAAGGGAACCTGGTGAAGTGCGGATGCGCCTTCCGGAATCCCCGCATAGCCCTCCAAGCTGAGTCCATCCCGGGCCTTGAATGCGAGCGGTTGAACCGGACGCAGGACCTTGCCTTTGAGCCAGGGTGCAGGATCACCGAGGCTGCGTTCTGTCTTTGCACCTAAGTCCAGAAGTACATTCACGCTTGGATGGGTTGGCCCAGTGAGCCGGAAAACGAATTTCTTCTCGGCTAGGTCGTGGTCGACCATGACATTGTCCGTTCCCGGTTCGGCCTTGTTAATCGTGGCCTGCGCCAAGGCATAGGGCCTTAGGAAGTAATAGGATGCGAATGTCTTTTGCAGATAGGTGATCCCCGCCAGTGCCCTCGAGGCGTCGGAGAATGTGAGGAATCCCGATGCCGGGTTATAGGTTGGATCGGTGAGAAGCGCGGATTCCATCAACCCGGTCTCCAATTGGCAGCGCCGAAGCTCAAATCCCTTGGGTGGATCGTAAATCACCACCCATATATATTTCGCATCGTAATCCACTCCCATAGGCATGACGCCGGAAGCGACGGGCACCTCTTTCCAGGACGAGGATGATGCCAAATAGCGAAAGAGGCGGAATCGATCCTTGTCCCACGTCCGACAGAGCGCCACTTCTCCTTCGCGGTCGCCGAACCACAGCGCGGGGGTGCCGGCATCGGGCCACGAATACGACCGAACTATGGCTTGGCTTGCAGCGAGTTCACGGTTTGCAAGGGGATGATATGCCGCATCAAGCTCAAATGGCCTATAGAGTGCGACGATCACGTGATCACGCCGCGCCTTTGGTGCTCCGATTAGTTGCCCGATTGGAAATTGCCCCAGCGAAACGAGGTCGCCCATGCGGTCGATGCGCACTGAGTAAAAGTCATTCATCCAAATCTTGTCGTATGTGCTCTGGAGAATAATGCGATTGTCTGAAACCCAACGGAAGTGCGTGATCTCGAACTCTCCCCATCCGCGCAGCGCCGTGGGGCTGTAGTCCTTCAGGTCGTAGAGCACCAGGCTGCGCACGTCGCCGTTCTCGGTTACGATAGCTCCAACATGTTTGCCGTCGGGCGAAATCCATGCCTCACCCTGATCTGGCGTTTTAAAAAGGTCCTCCGCGGCGAGAGGTTCTGAATGCGCGGTCAGGACCGTGGCCGACCATGTTGCGATGCACCACCATCCAAGGCGTAAGTTCATGGGGTAGAGCGGCTCTTTCATCTCTGGGGAAGGGGATTTTCGCGAGGAGATTCCATTCCCACTCGTCCCCAAACGCCGGATGCTTGGTGGGCGAAGATGTGAACCTTTGGCAACGGCGACTCTTGGCCCTACAAGGTGCTATCGGCTTCAAGAACCACTCCACCCCTTCCGATTGACTTCCGTATTTCAGTAAAGCAGTATTTCAGCATGAGTACGACTATCACGATTTCGCCGCGCGGAACACTCACCTTGCCCATAGCGCTGCGCCGCAAGCTGAGGCTTTATAAGAATCACGCGGTTCTCCTCGCCGAAGAGAGGCCAGATGGGATTTTTCTTCACCCTGCCGTTACTGTCCCGATCCGTGATATCCCTGCGGCAACGATCAAGAAGTGGGTTACGGATGACGAGGCCGACGCCGCTAGCGTAAAGTTAGTCAAGAAGTGATCGTATTTCTCGATACGTCGACGATCTTGGCTGCCTGTTGGTCGACAAAGGGATTGTCCCACGTTCTGATCGAGCATGGACTGAGGGTTGAGTGGAGACTTATTACGGCCGACTATTGCGTGGCCGAAGTCGAAAGGAACGTTTTCAAGCATCCTTCAGGCGCAACCCGCTGGAACCACACTATCCGGCCGAGTCTTGAGGTGGTCGGGTCGATCTACGATCTACGTTATCGACAGGCCCATTGTCTTCAATGCCACGAAAGACAGGCCAGTGATTCTATCGGCCATCGGCAGCGGTGCCGATTACCTTGTCACTTCGGACATCACCGATTTCGCCCACGTTCTTGGGACTGCGGTCTACGGGGTCAATGTCTGCACTCCGAAGATGTTCCTCTTGGAAATGGGTGTCGTGGAGTGACCTCGACGTGACCGCTTAGCCTGGCAAATCCAAACAACCAAAACAGCCTCGTAAGTAACTTAATTCCCATTCCTTACAAACTGGTGGACGCCGAGGGACTCGAACGCTGTCGAGTGAAGCGGCTGTTTAGTTGCAGCTGGATGCAGGCTATTGCAGGTCTTGCCGCCGGATGCTTGGCGATAGCGATTTTCGTCAATCACAAGCTGGTCGCTCAGGTCGTATATAATATGCTGCTTTACATCGATCTGGTGGGCCCAAGCGTCCATGGCACTGCTGCAGGACTCAGCGCCATTGTCCACGGTGATCGCAAGCGGGAGGCTGCGGCTGCGGTTAGTCGCAAGTTCTTGCCGGCAGAAGAAATCCTTTGACCGGTCCGCGACGCATCAGCCCAAAAGTCTGGGCATTCCCCGGTAAACCGGTCGATCCGGGTAAGGATCCGGAAGTAGCGTCCGTTTCCCAGCCTCTCTGTGACAAAGTCCATACACGGGCGTTGGCTTGCTGCCGCGGCTGTTGCCAGGGGCACCCGTAGGTGCGATGCCAGCTTCTCTTCCTTCCCTTTGTGCGCATCATGAACCCCTCGGTCCTGTAAAGGCGGTACACGCGGCGGATGCCGACCGTTCACCCTTTGCGTTCTTTTCGCTAGCGTTGGCGAGTCAGGCTAGTTCGATTACTGCCGGGTGCACCGGCCATCGCTCACTTGCCTCCTCCCAAACCCAATTCAATCTCGAGGAAAGAAGCTCGTCCAGATTCCCAAGGACTTAGCCTTGCCGTTTCTCTTCGAAGAGGAGACACTTTCTGGAAACGCCCCCAAGGTCACACGGCCGGCGCCAGCCCGTCGCATTCGAGATCGAATTGAGCCCACACGGGACAGCGTCGACCAGACCCGCTGCCAGATCCCCTTCATCGAGCCCGATCATGCCCTTGCCGTTGCCCATTAATTTTGTGCCTACCGGCATGGTTTTGACAAAGGAGATGACACCGCACGTGCCGATTACCGTCATGGAAATCGTCAGCGAGGTGCGTCAGGCTTGGGCCTTGGGGATCACTGTCGTCCATCTGCACGCGCGGGACAAAGCCGGGCGGCCTACACACGACCCCGCGGTCTATGGCGCGATCATTGACGAGATCCGATCCTTTGCGCCTGAGCTCGTCGTCTGTGTCTCCCTAAGCGGCCGCAATGAACCGAATCTGAGCAGCCGGATGTCGCCCTTGACTCTTGAAGGGGGCCTCAAACCCGACATGGGCTCCCTTACCCTGAGCTCGCTCAACTTTTCCAAGCAGGCCAGTTGCAACGCGCCGGATGTGATCCGGGCGCTGGCTTCCGAGATGATGGCCCGGCGAATCCTGCCGGAACTGGAGATCTTCGACCTTGGCATGTCCCACTATGCGCGGCACCTGGCGGGAAAGGGACTCCTGCTGGGGCCCCATTACGCCAACATCATCCTCGGCAATCTCGCCTCGGCCCAGCTGGATGCCTCCCATCTCGGCCTCCTGCTCCGGGACCTCCCCGAGGACACGACTTGGGCCTCGGGAGGGCTGGGGCGCTTCCAGTTTCCCGCCAATCAACTGGGCATCGCCCTCGGCGGCGGCGTTCGCGTCGGACTCGAGGACAATCTCTTCTGGGACGCGGAGGCACGGAGCCTCACCACAAATCTTGCCCTCCTCCAGCGCATACACGATCTCGCTAGGCTCGTGGAACGACCGGTGATGTCGTCCAAGGAGTTTCGCGGCCGGCTTGGCCTCGCCGCGGGCTTCGGCGCCTATGGCCGGCCCCCTTCCCCGTGACGCCGCGTCCATTTGTTATCTTTGGCTACAACCACTTCACCTGCGACATCGCCGAAATCATCCAGGAAGGAGGCGGCTGGATAGCCCGGATCGTTCTCAATCGGGAGGAAAAGGTCGCCCCGGGAAAGCCGACCCTGGCAAATTGGCTGGCTAGGCAGAAGCAGCTCGGGCAGCCCGCGGGCCTTTCGGACATCGTCAGCCTGCCCGAGGCCGAATTCGAGCCCAGGGCCGGCGATCAGTATGCGATGGGGTTTGCCGGCGCCGGACAGGCGCCCTGGGTCGAAGCGCTGCGCGCGAGGCACGGCATCGCCTTCACAACGATCGTCCATCCCTCTGCGGTCATTTCGCGGAGCGCGACCCTGGGTGAGGGCTGCGTGGTCGGCGCCGGGGCGATCGTCGCGGCCGAGGCCAAGCTGGGAGAGCACGTGACCCTCAATCGGGGCTGCACGGTTGGGCACCATACGGCGCTTGGGGACTATGCCATCGTGCAGCCCGGCGCAAACATCGCCAGTTTTGTCAGGGTGGGTCGGGGTGCCATGGTCGGAATGGGCGCGTCCGTGCTCCAGGACCGGGGCGTCGGCGAATACGCCCAGGTCGCGGCCGGGGCGGTCGTCACCGACGACGTGCAGGCGCGGACCCTGGTCGCCGGGGTGCCGGCCGTCGTCAAGAGGCAGCTAGCTGAGCTGCCTTCCCCCTAGGGGCCCCGCCGTGCCAAAGCGCGTGGCCATTGTCCAGTCGAACTACCTGCCCTGGAAGGGCTATTTCGACCTGATCGCGTCCGTCGACGAGTTTGTTCTGTTCGATTCGGCCCAATTCACGAAGCGTGATTGGCGCAACCGAAACCAAATCAAGACTGAGCAGGGCCTGAGGTGGCTAAGCGTGCCCGTGACGACTCGGGGACGATTCGCGCAATCGATCCGCGAGACCCGAGTGAGCGACCGATCCTGGCCCGAGTGCCACTGGAGGAAGATCGAGGCCGCCTACCGGGGTGCGGGGCATTTCCCCGACTACGGCCCGATGCTCGCCGGGGCTCTCAGGGAGGCCGACGCCGGGACCTTGAGCGAGGTAAACGCCCGCCTGCTTCGAAAGGTCTGCGCCTGGCTCGACATCGATACGCCCCTGGTATCAGACGCCGCCTTCGCCGGCGGTGGCGAGGCGAGCGAAAAGCTGCTCCAGATCTGCCTCAAGCTGAATGCCGGGACATACGTCTCCGGGCCCAAGGCGAAGGCCTATCTGGACGTGGAGCTCTTCTCAGACGCGGGCATCCGTGTGGAATGGTTCGGCTACCAGGGATTCCCGCCCTATGCACAGCTCCACGGTGGTTTTGTCCACGAAGTCTCCATCGTCGACCTCCTGCTCAATGAGGGGCCGGAGGCCCGGCGCTTCCTCAAGGCACGGCCCGGGGAGCCGGAACGCTGATGCCGCCCTCACCGACTGTCTCGGTCGTCAGCCCCGTGTACCACGGACGCGACACAGTTGCCGAACTGGTCCGGCGGATCCAGGCCTCGCTTGCAGGAGCCGGCTACTCCCACGAGATCATCCTCGTCGACGACGCGTGCCCTCAGGATTCATGGAGCACCATCCGCCAAGTCTGCGCGCAGAACCCGCACGTCATAGGCATAAGGCTGACGCGCAATGTCGGGCAGCATCGCGCGCTTCGCGCCGGTCTAATGCGCTGCCGCGGCGATTATGTCGCGGTGCTCGACTGCGATCTTCAGGACGATCCCGCCGTGCTTCCGGCGCTACTGGAAAGGGCGCGCGAGGGATTTGCCGTCGTCTACGCGCGCCGCCACCGGCGCGAGCCTGCGTCGATTCGGGACCGGGGAGCGGGCGCGTTCTACCGGATCGTCTCCCTTCTCTCGGGAGCCCCGCCAATCGATGCGAGGCGCGGCATGTACACCGTGTTGCCCAGGTCGACCCTCCTGAAGCTGCTCGCCCGGCAGGATGCCAACTGCCGTTACCTTCTCACCCTCCATGGCCTGAGCCTGCCAAGCGCCGACATTGAGGTGATCCGCCTTCCGCGCGCGGTCGGAGGGAGCAGCTACGGCTGGATCCGCCTGCTCCGACTCTCTTGGGAGGGAATGGTCAGCGCGAGCGCCCGTTCCCGGCGTTGGGCTATCCCAGTCGGCCTCCTCGTCGCCGGAACCGGGTTCTTTGGCGTGTGCCTCGCCGCCTTTGGAAAGTTGCCATGGTCCGCGTCGCTCCCAGGATGGCGCTTGCTGTGCGCCTTCGCGCTCGCCCCGGGGATCGTGGTTTCAGGGCTTGGGTTGATCGCCCGACGCCTGGAACGCTCCCGCTCCGTCCCATTGAAGGAGGAGCCGTACCGCATTCGGGAGTCAGTGAACGAGGCCGGCCTGCCCGCCGCATCATGAAGATCCCGTTCAACAGGCCCTTTGTGCCCGCGAGCGCCTGGGAAAGACTTCGGGCTGCGGTCGAGAGCGGACATCTCTCCGGCGACGGGCCGGCAACCCGTCGGTGCGAGGCAAAGCTCGGAGGGTGGCTCAACGGATCGCGGGTTCTGCTCACCTCCTCGTGCACGCATGCCCTCGAGATGTCGGCCCTGATGCTCGGCTTGAAGCCGGGCGACGAGGTCATCGTGCCGGCCTTCACCTTTGTCTCGACCGCCAACGCCTTCGCGCTCCACGGAGCGCGGCCCATCTTCGCGGACATCCGGCCGGACACCTTCAATATCGACGAGGAGAAGATTGAGCAGCTGATTTCACCCCGGGCCCGGGCCCTCGTCGTCGTCCATTACGGCGGGGGTCCGTGTTCCATGGAGAAGATCACGCAAATCGCCGCGAGACATCACCTTACGCTCATTGAAGACGCCGCCCATGCCCTGTTCGCGCGCTATGACGGCCGGCCTATAGGGTCGCTTGGCGACCTCGCGACGCTGAGTTTCCACGAGACGAAGAACCTGCACTGCGGCGAGGGAGGCGCATTGGTAGTCAACCGCCCTGAGGATGTCGCCCGCGCGGAGATGCTGCGGGAGAAGGGAACCGACCGGAGCCGGTTCTTACGCGGCGAGGTCGATCGCTATACGTGGCGCGACACCGGCTCGAGCTACCTTATGTCCGATCTAAGCGCCGCGCTGCTTGAGTCGCAGATCGAGATCTGGCCGCAGATCGAGACCCAGCGCCGCGACCGATGGCTTCGCTATGCCCACGAGCTCCGGCCATGGGCTGACCGGAACGGCGTCGGGCTCCTGGCGTTCGAGGCCAAGGCTGAGCCAAGCCATCATCTGTTCTCATTGACGATGCCCTCATTCGGGGCCCGCGAGGGAATTCTTCGCTGGCTGGCCGCATGCGGGATCCACGCGACCTCCCACTACGCGCCCCTGAATACATCGCCCCGGGGCCTCCGGTACGGCGGCCGCCCCGGCCAATGCCCCGTTGCCGAATCCGTGAGCGAGCGCCTCCTGCGCCTGCCCCTGTTCATCGGCCTGACCGACGATGAGCAGAGCGCCGTGATCGCCGCGGTCACCTCGTTTGCCCCTTAGGTTCCGACCGTCAAGGGCCCCATCTCGCCCGGACGGCGACGGCCCCGCCGACCAGCGCTGTGCCTACGCTGAGCCAGTAGGCAATCGCCAGGTAGACCGGCGCCGAATAGGAGACCACCACGGTGTGCTCGCCCGAGGGGACCGGGACGGCCAGCTCGCCGTGCTCCAGGCGCTCAACCCCGGCCCGGCGGCCGTCGACCGTCGCCGAGTACCCCGCCAGGAACATCCGGGGTGTGACGACGAGGCCGTCCGCGGGCGAACGCACGCTCATCACCGCGGGCACGAGGCTCTTCAGATCGACGCCCGGGCCCTCCTGGTCGCGCAACCACAGCCGGAAGGTCCAGGGTTCGATCCGCACCAGGGCAGAGTCGGAGATGAACCGAATGCGCGCCTCCTCCCTGTCGGCGCCGTGGATTCGCAGCGCGATCCTGTGGTCGGAGCCCCGGGCGCAGCCAAAGGCCAGGGGTTGCCCTGACCTCGGCAGGATGTACTCGCGGTCGAGGTGACGGCCGCTCAACTGCAGGATACCGCTGTAGTCTTCCCTGGGGAAGGCCACCTCGAGCAGATAGTCCTTGTTGGGCTCCAGGACCAGGGTCGAGTCGGCAGTCCAGACACGGGAGTCGCCCCCGGAGGACCACGGCGATGACCATTCGCGCTCGGGCGGGCCCGGGCGCTCGCCCGCCTCCGCTCCCGTTCGGCTGTCGATCAGGCGAAACTCGTTCCATGGCTCCATGACGCCGGATGAAAACCGCTGCGGCAAACCGGGAAATTGGGCGTAGGCAAAACGGGTGAGATACCGGTTCTCGGGTAATAAGCTGCGCTCGGAGGCGTCCGGCGGCATCCGCCTCGCGCCGGCCGCCGACGCGATCACGTTCGCCTCAAATGCGCTCCACCCGCACCCCAGGATTGCCAGCGCCAAAAGGACCGCACGCGCCCTCGGACCGTCGGCGTAGCGGGTCGCGGTGCCAAATCCGACCACGACCGCGCCCGCCGCGGCGATCACGTAGATACGCTGCATCGGCCAATAATAGGTGATGCGGGTCACAACCGAAGGCATGACTCGCCAGGCCGAGGCGGTCGCGCCCGGAATCGGCAGGACTAACAGGACCATGCCGAGCAAGCTCCCGGCCAGGACAGCGATCCCGGTCTGGCGCCTCCAAAGCGCCACGGCCAAGGCCCCGAGGAGCAGGGCCCAGAGGGAATAACCGAGCTGGTGATCTCCCGGGGCGCTCGCCCCCGACGTCAGGGGAAGCAGGGCGCCGGGGAAGGACGCCTTCACGGAATCCATGATCAGACCCGGCTGCGACAAAGGCGACAGCGCCGCGCTCGTGCTGCCCGGCTGACGCAAGGAGACCTGGGTCGCGACGGTGAAGGCCATGAGCAGCCCGCCGAAGAGAACGCAGCGGGCAAGGCTTCCGGCGCTCCTTCGCCAAGGACCCCGGATCCAAGCGACGCCCAGGCACAGCCAGGCCAGGCCCGTCGCCCACAGGGCGGTCGGGGGATGGGCCCACCACAGGGCCGCCAGGGGCCAGACAACGGCCCATTCCGACCGGGGGCCGGGCTCGATCGAGGCGCGCCAAAGTCCGCCGAACAGCCACGGCAAGAAGGGCACCGCCGTCCACGTCATCTGAAGATCGAGGATCGAGGCCAGGGAAAGGGTGCCCGGGGAGAACAGGTACATCGCGCTGCATAGGGCTGCCAGCAGTGGTTGCCCTGGGCGGATGAGCGTCAGCACCGCGTACGCGCTCCAGACACCCGCCGTGCCCAGTGTGAGGACCGTGAGGTTTTGCAGGGCGTAGAACCCCAGGCAATGGCCAGTGAGCAGGTCCAGGGCGCCCGCCCAGTGCTGATAGAGGGGCGCGACCCTGAACGGCGAAACGGCGCCGTTGAATGCATACTCCGTCTGACCCACCCAGACCGGGAACAAGCCGGACCGAACCTGCGTTACCCAGTCGGCGAGCATCATGGAGTACCAGCGGGCGTCGCCGCTGCCGACGCCCGACGGGGTCGCGAAAACGCGCAGCGCCCAAGCGGCCGCCGCCGCCAGACCTATCCACGGAAGGATGCGGGTAATGCGGTGGGGCATTGGCCGGTTAGGGCACAGAATAATCCCGGGAGCAAGCGTCCCGGGCACACCGCGTCGAACAGCCCGCAGCGGATGTCCTCGGAAGCGTTGCAGCGCTCGCACGCGTCCCGAAATTCATGCAGCCATTGCTCAAAGCGAGCCGGCCCAAGCTACTGAGTCGAGCCGTGTGGTGGCTCGTCTGAACCGAGTTGAAGATCATTCCTCACAAACCTCCCCAAGACCCCTCGGCCCGCAGGGTGCATCTGGCACCCAGAAACCCACCCGGCAAGTTCGATTCCCCCAAATAGAATTCCTGCCGTGATTGACTTGAGTCAATCACGGAAACACTCCGCAAATATTCTCAAATTAGACCGCACTTGCTGTAATCGGCGCTGTGACTTTGGAATCTCACGAATGTCAAAGTCACATAAGGTCCGATTTCATAAGGTATTTGCTGACTGGTGGACGCCGAGGGACTCCATCGCTGCCGAGCGAAACAGGCGATATAGTTGCAGCTGGTTGCACGATCTTGCGAGATCACGGATTTTGGCAACCTGCCAAACTATGGATGTGGGGTAATGGCTATGATGGTCAAAATGGGAATTCGACTCTTCCCGGAGACCTCATCCGGACCGTAATGAAAAAAGACGCGGTAAGCTCCGGGCGTCTTGTTCTGCGCGTAAGCCTCCCACACCCGCTCGCCCTTCATGCCCTCCAACGAATGGTATTCGTGTGTCTTCAGACCCGGATGCCGGCTGTTGAGTTCGAGTAAGCCCAGCGTCTTTAATACCTGTTTGTGCAGGCCCCTTTTCGCTGGGTCGGCCGCCAACGCCCTAAGCTGCCCGTCGGACTCGTCCGCGAAACGCAATTGCCGTTGCACAGCTCAATCCTTGGCGTGTGCAGCGAATGAACCGAGATTCTTGGTTCGGCCCGCGGCCGAATCCTCCAAGCCACGCTTGACTGAGGCAAAGGCCGGTTTGTTGTCGAAGAGCCAAGTCTCGTACGTGGGCACCGCCTTTACGGGATCGAGCATTATCTGTCCGAGGCTATTGCGGTAGATGTTGTAGGCTGAGCCTGCCTCTTCCACAGCCGAGCCCAGCGACAGGCGCCTCTTGGCGTCTGTCTTTTGGATTTCCGTGAGCAATTCGAAATGGGTTTCCTTGATTACGTATTCCATGGCACCGAACAAAGCATAAATCCCACTTGGGCTCAAGTGGGATAATCCCACCCACAGGGACTCGAATGACGGGAGATTAAGATTTTTAAGTCACTTAATATTAATATCTTGCTGACTTGTGAACGCCGAGGGAGTCGCACGCTGCCGAGTGAAGCGGATGCTCCAGTTGCAGCTGGTTGCACGCTCTTGCACACATTACCGCCGGATGTTCGGTGGGCGAAGATGTGAAGCTTTGGCGACAGCGACTCTTGGCCCTGCCAGGCGCTATCGGGCCTTAAGACCGTTTCTAAACCCCTTCCGATTGATTTCCGTATCTCAGTATTGCCGCATTTCTGTATGAGCAAAACTGTCCCGATTTCGCCCATGTTTTTGGAACTGCGGTCTACGGCGTCAATGTCTGCACTCCCAAAATGTTCCTCTTGGAAATGGGTGTCGTGGAGTGAACTCGACGTGATCGCTTAACCTCCGAGCGTAGACACAGCGGCATGAACATTGAGGCACTGAACTATCGGCGCGCTCCGGTTGTGAAATGCCATTTGCACGTTAGGCTCTGGAGTATGAATTCAGTTTCTTTGATCACTCACGAAAACATTGCACGACGGGCCCATCAGATTTGGGAAGAAACCGGTCGGCGCGAGGGCAACGAGACAATGAACTGGCTACAGGCAGAAAGAGAACTTCGCGCACACCATGAGTCGACTGGAGACGCGAAAGCCGACAGAGGAAGATCGGTGGAACCGCCCGTTTCGGGGAGACACTCTTCTGAGCAGATTCGGCACAGCACCAATAATGTTCATCCCCACGTCACAACCGATTCATTACATCACGTCCGCAGCGGATAGAATATTGGAAATCTTCTGCCTAAACTGACGCAGGACTAGGCGCCCATTCCGAAAGCCCTCGAGCCGTACCAAGTCTTGCTGGCTCCAAATTGTACAAATTAGAAATCTTGTATATAAAGATCTAATGAACAATGACTTGGTGGACGCCGAGGGAGTCGATCGCCACCGAGGGAGTTGCCTGTTCTAGTTGCAGCCGGTTGCATGCGCTTTAGCGCAGAATCGAATAGTCCTTAGCGAAACTTCACACTCTGTCCCTCTAAATTGCGAGCAATTCACCTATCGGCTCGATCGATTTCGACTCCCATCACTCGCATCTATTCTACTACGGTCCTTGCGCCCAGTTTCTATTTGGGCTGAGCGCTCACTTGGGTCTTGGCGCCGAGTTAGGCTAAGCGAACATAGGCCTTCCTGCCCGTGAGCACCCAACACAACAGCCCAATGCGGATGCTCGCCACCGCTTTGTTGCTTCTGGCGCTAGTTTCAGCGAACCCATCGGTTGAGGCGCAATTCTACAAAGTAACCGACATTGGCGCGCTTGGCGTCGGGGGCGGATTCTTCCCGGTAAGCATAAACAACGCCGGCACTATTGTTGGCTACTTTATGTCCAACGGCACTAGTCACGCGATTGTCTACGCTAATGGAACAGTGACAGAATTGGGCTCGATCGCCGCATCACGGGACAGCTCAGCTAGCGTGATTAACAACACAGGACTCATGGCCGGTTATTCGCAAGATCCGATCGGGAATCAATATATAGACGAGATAATCACCTACAGGAACGGAGTGCCAACCGACCTTGGCAACCTGCCGTATGCAAACTTTGCGAACGTCATTGGTATCAATGATTCCGGCGTTATCGTGGGCACCAGCGCAGGCAATTTCTCCGGAGCTGGATTCTATTCCCATGCGTTCATTTTCAATCCCGTATCCGGAAAAATTGTAGACATGGGTATTCTCCCAGAGGGGACTTACAGCATCGCGGTCAGCGTTAACAATGCCGGAACTGCTGTAGGTTGGGCAGACGAGAACAGCTTTTTTCGCGCGGTGACCTACATTGACGGGTCAATAAGGGACCTGAATTGGAGCTCCGGCACGGACTCAAGCGTGGCGAACGCCATCAATAACGCTGGAACCATCATCGGCTATCGGAATATTGGAACCGCGGGACCGCGAGGGGTGAGCTATTCAAATGGTGTCTTCACCGACTTAGGACAGTTTCCCGGGGGCAGCTGGATGTCTCCCAACGCTATCAATAACGCTGGCACTATCGTCGGAGGGTATTTGACGGGTGATGGGCAAGCACACGGATTCATTTACGAGAACGGTGTACTAGCGGATCTGAACTCTTTGGTGAATTACCCTGGCGTTGTCATGGGTAGCGCGTACGCGATTAACGACCAGGGCCAGATCTTGGTGCAGGATTCCTCGAATGGCGTTGGCGCCTTCCTGCTGACGCCGGTTGTGATTCACTTCCTTGTCGGCACACCATCTGCCGTTGGTGTGGGCGCCACGACTAGCATTACGGTCACTGCTTTGGACGCCTCTGGCAACATAGTGGACTTCTATTCAGGCAAAGTACACCTCTCAAGCAGCGACCCAAACGCAATCCTGACGCCCGATTCCTCGCTGACGAACGGAGTCGGCACCTTTCTGGTCACCTTGAACACAGTCGGCGATCAGACGGTTACGGCGACGGACACGCTGAGGACTTCGATCACAGGAACCTCCGTCGCATTGACAGTCGGTTCGGCTCCCATGATCACTACACAGCCAGCAAGCCAGGCCGTGAACACTGGGGAAAGCGTGACATTCGCGGTATCAGTCAGTGGAAACCCGCTTCCAACCTTTCAATGGTACTTCAATGGACGAGCCATTCCTGGAGCCACGGGTGCAACCTACCTGATTTCGGGCGTGCAGGCATCCGAATCGGGAGCTTATTCCGTTGTCGTTGCGAGTTCCGAGGGAAATGCGACGAGCCAGACCGCGTTCCTTACGGTGACCGCCTCGGCCGGCGGGCCGGCGGTGGGAGCACAGCCCCAATCCGTTGCTGTCTATCCGGGCGAGACAATCATCTTGTCGGTCGCCGCGGCGAACGCCCAGGCCGAGAACTCTGCTACACGTGCGGTAGGCGCAGTGTCTTCCTTGGCCTACCAATGGTACTGCGATGGGGCGCCACTCGTAGACGGTGGCGGGATCATCGGGTCTCAAACTGCCGTCCTTGAACTAACAGGACAGGCAACGCAACGCGGAACCTATGTTTGCCTATTGGCGAATGCCGTAGGTTCGGTCCTGAGTCAGCCCGCGATCATCACCTTAGGAGACATTGGAAATAGGGGGAGGCTGGTAAACGTGTCGTGCCGAGCGCGGGTGGGAACATCGGCGAATATGCTCATTGCCGGTTTTGTGGTTGGGGGCGGGGCGAACTTTGGAGCTACCCCGATCCTTCTCAGGGCGTCGGGCCCAGCGCTCGGGGCGTTTGGCGTTTCCGGCACAATTCCTGACCCAGACCTCCAGCTGTTCAGCACGGGATCTGGGTCGAGCCAGATCGCGGTCAACACCGGCTGGGGAGGCGCGGCTGCAATTGCCGAAGTGGCGACACAGGTTGGCGCATTTTCGTGGAGCAATATCACAAGCCATGACGCGGCACTGCTGGAGACGCTGCCGCCGGGCCCCTATACAGCCAACGTTTCTGGAGATGCGGGGGACACAGGTGTCTCCCTGGCAGAGGTCTACGACGCCACTCCCGATGGGTTTTACACTCTGGCATCGCCGCGGCTAATAAACGTTTCAGCGCGGGTGCAGGTCGGGACGGGCGGCAACATTCTGATTGCCGGATTTGTTATCGGAGGTTCGACCGCCAAGACGGTCCTCATCCGAGCCTCGGGTCCGGCGCTTACGACATTCGGCGTGCAAGGCGTGCTTGCCGATCCGCAGCTTCAGCTCTTTAGCACGGCCTCGGGGAATGTCCTCCTGGCGTCAAATACGGGGTGGAACGCGGATCCCAAGATTATAGCTGCCTCCTCCTCTGTTGGGGCCTTTTCGTGGGGGAGCGCTACGACGAAGGACTCCGCTATGCTAGTCACCCTCCAACCTGGACCTTACACGGCCAATGTCTCTGGGACCAATGGCGAAACGGGAACAGCGCTAGTCGAGGTGTATGATGTTCCTTGACGCGGGATCGCAGAGCCCGTTTGCGCGACCTTCCGGAGAGACCGCCTGATTGGGGAGCAACAATGCCCGAGCCGGGGTCGTGGCCCTAAACCCGCCATTGAGGGTAGTCCTTGAATCATCTTGGACGTGAATCACGGCGCCAAACTTGGCGAGAACCCGGGACCGGATGAATTGCCATACATTGCTTGGCCCTCAGCCAACCCCCGCCCTCCTGCGGTAATCCGGTTGGGCCGTCGAAATTGACCGGGGAGCGATGCAAATATCGGCACACTTGCGGTGCCTGACGCTGTGACTCGAGAGATTCTGAGCCCGGCCAATTGCGTAATTTGCTTTGGGTTAATTGCTTACTAATTGGTGGACGCCGAGGGACTCGAACCCCCGACCCCCTCGGTGTAAACGAGGTGCTCTAACCAACTGAGCTAGGCGTCCATTCCAATCAGACGGCCGCGAGCGCAGCCCTTGGCCTCAGCAGGCCGTCGCGCACCATGACTTCCGCGACCTGGATCGCGTTGAGCGCGGCGCCCTTCCAAAGGTTGTCGCCGCTTACCCAAAACGCCAGTCCGTTGGGGAGCGCCGTGTCCAGACGGATGCGGCCCACCCCGCACTTCACCTTTCGGCTAAAATCGACGGGCGTTGGGTATTCGCAGCGGGACGGCTCGTCCACAAGCTGCGCACCTGGGAACGAGGCGATGGCCTCGCGCGCCTCGGCGACGCTCACCGGGCGCTCGAACTCCGCGTTTATTGCGACGGAATGGGCGCGCACAACGGGCACACGGACACAGGTGGCGGAAACGGCGAGATTGGGGAGCCCCAGGATCTTGCGGCTTTCCAGCATGATCTTTGTCTCCTCGCCGGTGTAGCCGTTCGGCCCAAAGGTATCGACCTGCGGGATCACGTTGAAGGCGATCTGGTGCGGGAAGATCTTTCGCACCAGATCGGCGCCCCTCGTGTGCGCGACGACCTGCGCCTCGAGCTCGCGCACGCCCTCGGCGCCCGCGCCAGAGACGGACTGGTAGGATGCGGCGATATACCGCTTGAGCCCAAATCGGCGGTGCAGCGGAAAGAGCCCCATAAGAGCGACGGCCGTCGAGCAGTTCGGGTTGGCGATGATGCCCTTGTGGCGCCTGAGCGCCTCCGGGTTGATTTCAGGGATCACCAGCGGGACATCCGGGTCCATCCTCATGGCCGAGCTCTTGTCGATCACGAGGCAGCCCGCCTTGACGGCGTCCGGGGCGAGCGCCCGGGTCACCGGTCCGCCCGCCGCGAAGAATGCAACGTCGACGTTTGCGAAGACGCCCGGCTTCGCCTCCTCCACGACGATGCCCCGTCCCCTGAATTCAACGGTTTTCCCGGCTGACCGCGCCGAGGCAAAGAGCCGAAGCGTCGCAATCGGGAAGCCGCGCTCGTCTAGGAGGCGCAGCAACTCTTGACCGACGGCGCCCGTGGCGCCGACGATACCGACCGTGAAGGAAGCCGTCTTTTCCATAGAATCGTCTTGGGAATCGTTCAACAAAACCCGATCTGCGCTCGGCATCAAGCACGCAGACCGGGTCCTCCTTGTCAGGATCGGAGCAGCTACGCTTCAATTCTGCCGTGCCGGTGTTGTCGTAAGATCCTATTCCATATCCACTTCCAAGCGCCCTTCCTCGAATGTCGCGAATTCCATGGGGACCCCTAGGGGCCTTCATGAGATCGCCGAACGGATCGGGGCGGGCCAGCCGGCCGGGATGGTGTTCAGGTCCAGAGTGCCGACCGGCCGGCACTTCTCGGAAATCCCCCCGGCCGAGTCCGAATCCCGGAACCTCATCACGAGCCGGATCCTGTGGCTGCGCGGCCTCGAGCCGGGCGTGAACGCCGGCGGCGACGTCGACACCTACAAGCGGTACGTCTACATCCACGGCACCCAGCGCGAGGACCGCATCGGGGAGCCCATCAGCGCGGGATGCGTCCTCATGCGAAACACCGACATCATCGAGCTGTACGATGAGGTCCGCGCAGGCGACCTCGTGTGGATCTGCGACTAGGGCCGCGGCCGAAGCTTCCGCTCGCCGCGGGCCGGATCCGGCTGTTTGATAGGGCCCCATCATGATCGGAATCCGCGACGACGAGGCCCAGGCCCATGCGCCCCCGAGCAGGGCGCCCGAGCTTGCCGCCCGGATCTTCCCCGAGGGGGGCTGGCTGCAGGCGAACCTGGACCTCGAGCACAGGCCGGGACAGGAGGGGATGGCCCTTGCAGTGGCGGCGGCCCTCCGGGACGACGAGCCCCTGCTTGTCGAGGCCGGCACGGGGATCGGGAAGTCGCTGGCCTACCTGGTGCCGGGCATCATCCACGCTACCGACTGCGGGCGGCAGCTCATCGTGTCGACGAACACGATCTCGCTGCAGGAGCAGATCGAGAAGAAGGACCTGCCGCTCTGCAGGAGGCTCTTCGGCTCGGCGCCTGAGCTCGGGAAGTACGCCGGGTTCGTCTCCACCGTCCTCGTCGGCAAGGCGAACTACCTCTGCACATCGAGGCTGTCCCACGCGCTCGCGGAGCGGGCCAGCCTCTTCGACGACGCCGGGTACGCCGAGCTGCAGCGGATCGCGGACTGGGCCGAGACGACCGCGACCGGGCTCCGCCACGACCTGCAGCCCCCTCCGAACGCCGACGTCTGGGACTGCGTGAACGCGGACTCTTCGACCTGCTCCAGGCGCAACTGCGACTGCGACCGCTGCTTCTACCAGCGGGCGCGGGCGCGCGTGAGGTCCGCCCAGGTGATCGTTGTTAACCACTCGCTCCTGTTCTCGCTCATCAACGCGGGGGGCGCCCGGGCCGAGGGGGCCGCCGCGGGCGCGTCGGGCGTCCTCTTCCCGGGGGATTTCGTCGTGCTCGACGAGGCGCACACCGTGCCCGAGGTCGCCGAGGAGAGCTTCGGACTGAGCCTGAGCAGTCTCGGGGTCGAGCGGACCCTGAAGCATCTCTACAACCCGAGGACGCGGCGGGGGATCATGAAGAAGCGCGGCGACTCCGAGTTCCGCCAGAGGGTCGCGGACGCGCTGGACGCGGCGGGCCAGTTCTTCAGCTTCCTAGCGGGGACGCTCCTTTCCGAGCGGCCGATCGTGCGGATCCGCGAGGCGGGGGTGGCGGAGCCCCTCCTGGGCGAGCCGCTCGCGGCGCTGGAGCGGTCGGTCGCGAAGATCGCGGACGCGCTCGAGGAAGGGCGCGAACGGGACGAACTCCTGGAGCAGAGGTCGCGCCTGCGTGCCATCCGGGGAGGCGCCGACGAATGGCTGGGGCTCGCGAACCCGGGGCACGTGTACTGGGCGGAAAAGGGAGGGCGCAAGCAGACGATCGTGACGCTGCGAAGCGCCCCAGTCGACGTTGCCCCGGAGCTCGAGCGCTGCCTCTTCGGGGCGGGGGTGAGCGTCATCTGCACCAGCGCGACGCTGGCGGTGGCCGATGACATGGGCCCCTTCGCGGCCGCCATCGGCGCGCGCACCGCGAGGGCCCGGGTCACGGAGTCGCCCTTCGACTTCGAGCGGAACATGCGCGTCTTCGTGGCAGCCGACATACCGCCCCCGTCGGCCCAGGATTCTCGGTCGTCGATCGACGCCCTGGCCGACTACGTCGCCTTCTGCTGCGAGCGGGTCGCCGGGGGTTCGCTCGTGCTCTTTACGAGCTACCGCGACATGCAGGCGGTCGCCGCAGCCATAGGCCCGCGCCTTGGCTCGCAGGGGCGCCCCTTCCTCGTGCAGGGCGGCGACATCTCCAGGACCGAGCTCGCGCAGAGGATGCGCGATTCGGGAAACGCCGTGCTCTTCGGAACGGACAGCTTCTGGATGGGCGTCGATGTCCCCGGCGACGCGCTTTCCCAGGTGGTGATCGCCCGGCTTCCCTTCAGCCCTCCCACCCACCCCATCGCCGAGGCGAAGGCTGAGCTCATCAGGGACCGCGGAGGGGATCCGTTCAATGAACTCACGCTTCCCGAGGCGGTTATAAAATTCCGGCAGGGCGTGGGCCGCCTCATCCGAACGAAGACCGACCGGGGAATCATAACGGTTCTCGACAGCCGCATCCTGGCGAAGTCATACGGCCGTTTGTTCATAGAGGGGCTGCCCCAGCGGTCCTTCACAAGGCTGACACTGGAGAACCGGCTTGAGCAATTTCGTCCTTTCACCTGACAGCCCCGGGCCTATCGTGGCGTTCTGCCGATGACTATCCTCCGCGCCGCCTGCTTCTCCGATCTCGGCAAGGTCCGGAAGGAAAACGAGGACCGCATCCTCTTCGACGAGGCGGCAAGGCTCTTCGGGGTCGCCGACGGGGTCGGCGGGCTCCCCGGCGGCGGCGAGGCCGCGCAGGAGACGGTCAACGTGGTGACGGCCGCCGTGCTGGCCACGGAGCCCGACGCGCAGCTCGATCTCCGGACCATCGTGACCCTGGCAAACGATTCCGTCGCGGCCCTGGGCGTCAGGATGAGCCCCGGCCTCGGGATCGGCTCAACCCTCACGATGGGATGCATCCGCGGAAGGCGACTGGAGATCGCCCACGTCGGGGACTCGCGGGCGTTCTCATGGCGGAATGGCGAATTCACATGCCTGACCGAGGACCACTCGGTCGAGAACGAGGCGCGCCGACGCAGGGAGCGCGGGGAGGTTGTCTACTACAGCGAGTCGCAGCGCGGGGCGCTGACGCGATGCATCGGCCAGATCGTGGCGCCGGAGGTCGACCTCATCGACGTGCCGCTGCAGCCCGGCGACCGCTTCATCTTCTGCACCGACGGAGTCACCCGTCTCATCTCAGAGGGTGAACTGAGGGAATGCGTCGGAAGCGCCACGGAGCCTGACGTGATCGCGCACGCGCTTGTCGAGCTGGCGGTCGAGCGTGGGGGTCCCGACAACGCCACGGTGGTGGCGGTGATCGTCGACTCGGTCTGATCCCCCGTTCGGGCCGGCGGTCCCGCTAGGCCACGAACGGGTTGAAGCGCAGCTCGTTGCCGGCGGTCGTCATCGGGCCGTGGCCCGGGGCGACGACCGTGTCGGCGGGGACGGCCGCAAGCACGCGGCGAAGGTGGGCCCTCAGCTGCTTGTGGCAGTGGTAGGGGCCTCCCGCCGATCCCGCAAAGATGAGGTCGCCCGAGACCAGGAGCGTCCTGGCCGACGGCACTGCGGCCGAGCGCACATGGTAGCAGTTGTGCATCGCGCAGTGGCCCGGCGTCCTGAACGCCGTGACCTGGAGCGAACCCGCGGAGAAGGTTTCCCCCTCCCCCATCGGCCGCGCCGGCGGGGCGTCGGCCCCGGCGGGCATGAATGCATGGGCCACCCCGAAGCGCACCGCCGCCTCGCGCAGGCCGCCCGCGTGCTCCGCCTCGATGTGGGTGACGAAGATCCCGTCGACGGCGCTGACGGCCTGGGGCCAGACGGCCTCGAGGGCGCCCGAGCCGGGCCCCGTGTCAAAGAGCAGCCCGCGGCCGCCGTCCTCCGTGACGATGTAGGCGTTCACGACGCCGATTCCGTGCGCCATCCGAAGCGGCCACACCTGGAACGGCAGCCCCATCGGCTCGGGAAGGGGATACTTCCCGGAGGCGAGCGCGCACAGGCCGACCTCGTTCAGCCCGAGGACCGACGCGAGGCGTTCGCATTGGTCGGCGCTGAGCTCTGGGCGGTAGTCGATGGCGTCGCAGATCGAGCCGACCGGCACGCCGGATCTCTCGGACAGCGCCTCGGCGGTGAGGCCCGCGCAGGTCATCGCCTTCTCGAGCACGTCGCCGAGCTCGTCTTCGAGTGGGATCTGTAGGATCGGCGTCAATGGGTCCTTGTTGGCTGACTTCGCGCACTTTAGTCCCGCCGCCCGGAATATTCAACGCTGCAGCGCTCGGTGAAGCGTTGATCTTGGATTGGGAACCGTCTGGAATCGCCCGCGCATGGACGCCACGCAACTGGAGGTGCTCGACATATTCACCCGCACGCGGGCGCTCCTGACCGGGCACTTCGTCCTTCGATCGGGGCTCCATAGCGGCCACTACTTCCAGTGCGCGCAGGTCTGCCAGCGCATGGACGCCGTCGAGCGGCTTTCCGAGCTCCTGCTCGCAAAGGTCCGCGCCGGGGGCCTGGGGTTCGAGACCGTGCTGGCGCCCGCCATGGGCGGGCTCGTGATGGGCCAGGAGGTCGCGCGCCAGGCAAAGGCCAGGTACATCTTCTGCGAGAAGGAGAGCAACGCGCTCGTGCTGCGCCGCGGCTTCACCCTGGCCCCGGGCGAGCCGGTCCTCGTGGTCGAGGACGTCGTGACGCGGGGGGGCCGGGTGCACGAGTGCATCGAGATCGTGCGCAGGGCCGGCGGCGCGGTCGCGGGCGTCGCCATGCTGGTGGACAGGAGCGCGGGGGCGGCCCGGTTTGACGTGCCGTCCGTCTCGCTGCTCGAGCTCAGCTTCCCGACCTATCCGGCCGACCAGGTGCCCGAGGCCCTCGCGAGGCTTCCCGTGGAAAAGCCCGGGAGCTGAGGCGCGGGCCCGGCCGCGGATCAGCCCTTGGTCACGACCACGTAGCGCTGGTAGCCCTGGTAGTAGATCAGCAGGAGGTTGTGCCCGGCGTGGAGGAGCCCCTTCGCCGTCGCGACGTCCTCGACCGGGGAGCGGTTGATCTCAACGATGACCGCGCCCTGGGGAAGGTTCTCGGCGTACTCCGACTTCTCCGCGACGCTGGTCACCACCAGCCCGGTGATCCTCGAGTCGATCCCGAGGCGCCTCCTCACGTCATCGGTCAGCCTGCCGACCTCGATCCCGGTCAGGAGCTCGTTCGGCTTCTCGGCGAACTGCCCCAGGGTGACGTTCACCTCCATCGGCTTGCCGTCGCGGGCGACATTGAGGGTGACCTTTGTGCCCGGGGACATTTGGGCGATCGTAAGCCTGAGCTCGTCGTGGTTGAGGATCGGCTTGCCGTTCACCGAAATGATCACGTCCCCGTGCTTCAAGCCCGCCTTGTCCGCGGGTCCGTCCTGCGACACGTCGGTGACGATGACGCCCTTCGCGTCCTTCGGGAGGTGGACCTGCTCGGCGATGTCGGGCGTCAGCGGGTCGGCGATCACCCCCAGGAAACCGCGCGTGACCGTGCCCGTCTCGATAAGGCTCTTCATGACGTTGATGGCCATGTTGACCGGCACCGCAAAGCCTATCCCGATGTTCCCGCGCGAGGGCGAGACGATGGCGCTGTTGATCCCGACGAACCTGCCCTTGGCGTCGATGAGGGCTCCCCCGGAGTTGCCCATGTTGATGGCCGCGTCGGTCTGGATGAAGTCCTCGTAGCCCTGGACGTCGTCCAGGATGCCCACGTTGCGGCTCTTGGCGGAGACGATGCCCATCGTGACGGTCTCGCCGACGCCGAGCGGATTGCCCACCGCGAACACGACGTCCCCGACCCGGAGCTTGTCGCTGTCCGCAAAGGTGGCCGCGGGCAGGCCGGTCGCCTCGATCTTCACGACGGCGATGTCCGTCTTCGGGTCGGCCCCGACGACCTTCGCCGTGAACTTGCGCCCGTCCGAGAGGACGGCCGTCAGCTCGTCCGCGTCGGCGACGACGTGGTTGTTCGTCAGGATGTAGCCGTCGGACGACACGATGACGCCCGATCCGAGGCCCATCTCCTTGCTCTCGCGGTCCTGGTCGGGAATGTCGCCGAAGAACTGGCGCAGGAGCGGGTTCGCCTGGACCCGCTCGTGGATGGTCCTGCTCGAGTTGATGGAGACGACCTCCTTCTCGACCGGCTCGACGATGTCCGCGTAGCTGGAGATGGCCGTCAACTTGCCCTCGCTGACCGACGTGGTGTCCTTCTTCAGCTCCGGCATCTTCGCCGGGGCTGTCGCGGCCGCCGAGTCCCGGGCGGAGGCGGCCAGTCCGATTGCGGCGGCGAGCGCGGTTGAAAGGATGATTCCTGGGACGGATCTGTATCTCATGTGTGGTTGGGAATCGGGGTGACCCGCGGCGCGCGGGCCATGTTCCACAATCCCGGCGGTGGTAGGGTCTATTAGAAGCCTTTGATCCGAAACAGGCTCGTGATGCTCTCGTTGGTGTTGATGCGCTCGATGGCCTGGCCCAGGAGGCGCGCCACGCTCAGGACGGTCACCGGGAGCCCCTTGGTGTCAATCGGCACCGAGTTGGTGGTGATCAGCTCGTCGATTATCCCGCCCCGGATCCGCTCGTAGGCGATCTCGTTGAGGATGCAGTGGCTGACGGCCGCCCGGATCCTTTTCCCGCCGCGCTCGCGGAGCATGGTGGCGGCGGCGATGAGCGTGCCGGCCGTCTCGGTGATGTCGTCGACCAGGAGGATGTCGCATCCCTCCACCTCGCCGACCACGCTGATCGCCTCGACGCTCGTGGCGCTCTTGCGCCTCTTCGCGACCATGCCGAGGCTCCCGCCAAGGAGGTCCGCATAGGCTGCCGCCATCTTCATGCCGCCGATGTCCGGCGAGCATACGACGAGGTTCTCGCTCTTTGTCTTCGAGAGGTAGTCGAAGAACACCGGCGAGGCGTAGAGGTGGTCCACGGGAATGTCGAAGAACCCCTGTATCTGCTGGCTGTGGAGGTCCATCGTCAGGATGCGGTTGGCGCCCGCCGAGACGAGGAGGTTCGCGACCAGCTTCGCCGTGATCGGGACCCTGGGCTGGTCCTTGCGGTCCTGCCGGGCGTAGCCGTAGAAGGGGAGAACGGCCGTGATCCTGTTGGCCGAGGCGCGTCTCGCCGCGTCGATCATGATGAGGAGCTCCATCAGGTGGTGGTTCGTCGGCGGACAGGTCGACTGTATGATGAACACGTCGTGGCCGCGGATGTTCTCGTCTATCTTAACGAACGTCTCGCCGTCCGGGAAGCTGGTCACGGTGGCCTGCCCGAGGGGGACGCCTATGCTGCGGCAGATGTCCTCGGCCAGCGCCCGGTTGGAATTGCCTGAGAAGATCTTGAGTCGGGACTCTCTCATATGAGCGGGCCATCTTGGGGCGTGCCCTGCGGGAGGCTACCCAAAAATTCGGACTAGGCTGGGAATCCGCCGATCTGCCTCAGGGCCTCGTAGGCCGCGACGCCCGCCGCCGTGCTCAGGTTGAGCGACCTCAGGTCGGGATTTGCGTGAGGTATCGTCACCCGCCGGCCGCGGAGCTCCTCGTGCAGCCGTTCCGGGGCCCCGCTCCCCTCGTTCCCGAAGACGAGGCCGTCGCCGTCCTCGAAGCCGGCGTCCCAGAACGAGAGCTCCGCGCGGGTCGTGAAGAGCCACAGGCGCCCCGGCGCGGCGGGGCTCGCCCTGAACGCCTCCCAGCTTGCGTGCTCGTGGACGTCCAGGGTGAACCAGTAGTCCATCCCCGCGCGCCTCAGGTTGCGGTCCGTCACCTTGAATCCCAGCGGGTGGATCAGGTGGAGGCGCGACTTCGTCAGGGCGCACATCCGGCCCACGTTGCCCGTGTTCTGGGGGATCTCGGGCTGGAACAGGACGATATGGATCATCGGCGGGCGGGGCGTCGGGAAACGCCACCGGCAGTATTTTGTTAGGCACCAAACTAACGCAAGGGCCTTGCGCATTGCAATTTGCCACCCTTCGGGCAGCCTTGGGGGATTCTCCAACCCGTGTCGTGAAACCCGCCCGGAAAAAGCCAGCGGAATCAAGCCGGTCGGTCGTCATAGTCGATGACGAGAAGTCGTATGTGGAGCTCATGGCCCAGATGATCGCGGACAACCTCGACTGCGAGGTCCACCCCTTCACGCGGCCCGAGGAGGCCCTCAGCGGGCTCGCCACGATATCGGCGGGGGTGGTCGTGACCGACTACTTCATGCCCCAGATGGACGGCGTGGAGTTCATCAGGCGGGCCTCGAAGATTGCCCCCCAGGCCGCGTTCATCATGATTTCCGGCCACAACCTTGAGCCGATCGAGCACGAGCTTTGCCGGCTGAAGCGGCTCAAAATGCGCCTGCAGAAGCCCTTCGGATGGCGCCCCCTGACGGCCGCGGTCCTCAAGGTCTGGCCCGGGAAGGACGTCCCCTCCCTGCGGCCCTAATATGGGGAGAGCTTCGTCAAGCTTCCTCTTCTAAGGCGGTTTGAAGATTGGAGTAGGCATTGAAAAGGTGAGAAGCGGCTCCCTCGCGCAGAGCGGCGGCCAAGGCGGCCGGGCTTAACCTAATATCCGCGCATGCCCGGTGGGCAGCGCACCATGATCTAATCAAGCGGACGCGAAGGAGTGACGGAGGCGCCCCATCTAGTAAGTAACGGGCGTGCCCGAAGGCCCACCCAAGGGCGTGCACGGGCGCCCCCGCCGCTCCAAAGTTAGGAAATGACGAGGCCGAGCTGGGCGGCGCTGGCGCGGCCTGTGGCCAGACGCCAGAGGTCGACGGCGAGCTGGCGGGCGATGGCGACGACGATCTTTTTGCGCCGGCCCGGCCGACCTTGGTCCATGAAGGCCTCGCGCCACTTAGCGACGGGGCGATACGCGGGTTGGTAGCGCAGGAGCCGCCAGGCCGCCTCGACCAGGAGGTGGCGCAGGCGGGGATTGCCGTGGCGGTTGATGCCGCCCTGCAGGCGGGAGGCGCCCGAGGAATGCTCGCTCGGGCAGAGGCCGGTGTAGCTGGCGACCTGGCGGCGATTGCGGAAGCGGCTCCAGTCACCGACCTCCCGGCGCAGGATCTCCCACGTCAGCGGTCCCAGATAGGCTGGCAGCGGTGCTGGGGCGGCGGCCTCGAGCTGGGTGGTTAGGGCCACCGCCTCGGCGTCGATCGCCAGGACGACTCGCTGGAGAGCGCTCAATTGCTCCCGCAAGTCGGCCGGAAGCTCGAGGCGCGCAAAGGTCCGCTCGCGCCACCACTCCGGCGGCAAGACGACGCCTCGCAACCGGGCGATGCCCTTGCCGCGGAGCGTGAAACGCACCCGGTCGCAGACCATACTCTGGCGCTGGCGACTGACACCGCGCGCGGTCTCCTCGACCTCCGAGGGCACCCAGACGACCGCCAGCGCCCCGCGATTACCCGCCAGATGGCGATCCAGGCTCGAACAGAGCGCGCCGGCATCCCGGGCGTCGGTCTTGACCCGCTCCCCGTAGGTGCTCCAGTCCCGCGGTCGCACGACCAGATTATGCACGCCCAAGGCCATTAACCGCCGGTGGAGCACATAGCCGAACGGCCCCGCCTCGTAGCAGCTGTGGACCGACTCGGCCGCCGCCAACTGCCGGCGCACGAAGCCGATGAACGCCTCCTCGCTGAACCGCTGCGGCGGCTGGGAAGCCTGCTCATCCACCTGCCGCACCACCACAATGAGGCTGGCATGAATATCCAGCCCGAGCTTAATTACCCTGGCGCGAGCGCCAGGCTCTGTATCCTTGCTTTGATTAGAGGTCATAGCGCGGACAGCTTGGCGCCTCGCGCCTCACTTGTCCGCCCCATGTCATCTAGCCGCGGCCCGCCGGATGCCGTGGAAATCGGTCAGAACCCGACCTTGAGGCCCTCGTTGTCCGCCGAGAGGACGCGAACCTCGCACGCCATCGAGACCTTGGCGAACGCCGCGGCCATCGCCTTGGAAACCGCGTCGGCCCGCGGCCCTTCGCAGACGCAGAGCACGCTCGAGCCACTCCCGCTCAGCCATCCCGTCCAGGCCCCAGCCTTGATGCCTGAGCCGATCGCGTCGCCCGCGCCGGGAATCCTCGGAAGGCGGTAGGGTTCATGGATGAAGTCCCCGGCCGAATGCCGCAGGCTCGCGAAGTTCCCGGAGGCGAAGGCCGCGACGAGGTAGGCCGCGCTGTTGATGCTCTTGACCGCGTCAAAGAAGGGAAGCGTCGCAGGAAGGGCGACCCGCGATTCCTTGGTGACGAACTCGACCGGGGGCGACGCGATGACGAACGCAATGTCCGCAGGCACCTCGAACCGCTGCGAGTCAACATAGCAGCCGGTCGCGGGGTCTGATCGGGAGACGCAGAACCCGCCCAGAATGCTGGCGCCGGCGTTGTCGGGATGCCCCTCGATGGCCGACACGAGTCCGACCAGCCGCCTGCTCCCGAGGGAGGCGCCGTGAAGCGCGTCCAGGCCCGCGAGGACGCCGGCGACCACGGTCACGCTCGATCCGAGGCCGCGCGCGGGGGGCACGTCCCCCTCGATCCGGTAGCGGAAGCCCGCGGCCGGCCGCCCCGTGGCCTTCGCAAATTCGGCCGCGGCCTCGGCCACCATCGCGCAGGCCCGGCTGTCGGCCGGCCTGTCGGGGATGGGCGCGGCCCCGTCCGCGAGCGCGACGGTGACCCTGTTGTAGAGGCCGAGGGCAAGTCCGAGCGTGTCGAACCCGGCGCCGCAGTTGGAGGTGCTCGCGGGCACGCGCACCACGACGGATTCGCCCGGGGCACTCATGGGCGGCGCGACCTCAGGGCCCTGTTCACTTCCCGCATCTGCGCCTTCTTCTTCAGGTCCTCGCGTTTGTCGAAAAGCTTCTTCCCGGTGCAGAGGGCGACCTCCACCTTCACGAGGGCCTCCTTGAAGTACATGCGCACGGGGATGAGGGCCTTGCCGCCCGCGTTCATGGCGAGCGCGATCTTGCGGATGTCGCTCCGGTGAAGGAGGAGCTTGCGCAACCGCTTTGGGTCGTGGTTCTCCAGGTTGCCGAACGCGTAGGGATCGATGTGGGCGCTGTACATCCACACCTCGTCATTCTCGACCCTGCAGAACGAGTCGCTGATCTGGGCGCGCCCCGTGCGGATCGACTTGACCTCGGTGCCCTTCAGCTGGACGCCTGCCTCATACCGCTGACCCAAGGTGTAGTCCCGGAAGACCTTGGAATTCCTTACCTCTTTGGGGCGCGGGGCTCCTTTTTCTTGCGCAGCCATGGTAGGCGTCGTTGGCGAGGCCCGCGTATGACCGCGATCAGGCGCGCCCTGGGCGCCGCCTGCGGTCAGTTCCCGGCGGCCTCGAAGCTGATCTTTTCCTCAATGATTTCGCGCAGCGCGATATCCTCGGGCGAGAGCTTCTCGAGGGACTCCACAAGGGGCCGGTTGCCGCGCTTCAGCTGCTTGACGCGGCGCGAGACAACATTGATCAGGATGTTGGGGTCCAAGATCTTGCCAAGCGCCTGTTTGATGTAGTCGTCCCTCATGTCGGTGATTCTTCCAATGCGGAATGTGTGAAACTGACGAGGCGACATTGGGGGTCAAGGTTGAATTTCTCCTTGTGTTGGGAGCGGGCGAACGTTTACTGACCAACCCTTTAACCCCCATCTTTCATCCCTTTAATCGCCATGTCCCAGCACAAGAGCCTCCAAGGTACCGGTGGTGTCATCGTCAAGCGTAACGTCCTTAAGCGATTTGAGCGCATTGACTTGCTGAAGAAGCGCGGGCAGTGGAAGCAGGGCGACCGGGTGCAGGGCCTTCGCAAGACAAAGCCCGACGTCTGAGCGGATCTTGCACGATCTGATTCAGCGTCTCCTCGCCTCCTACCAGCATTCGCTGCAGTCGGGAGGGTACCTGTACATCGTGTTCCTGATGGCGCTCGAGAGCTCGGTCATTCCGCTGCCGAGCGAGCTCGTGATCCCGCCCGCAATCCTCCTGGTCGACGCCGGCAACAGCACGATGAGCCTGCCCGGCATCGTCCTTGCGGCGGCCATCGGCAGCCTGCTCGGGGCGAGCATCATGTACTGGGCCTCCAGGATAGCCGGCCGGCCCCTGGTCGTCCGGTACGGGAAGCTCATGCTCATCCCCATGGAGCGGGTCGAGAGGGCGGAGCGCCGGGCGCGCCAGCATGGCGGTCTTGGCGCCGTCCTCGCGCGCGCCCTCTCCGTCTTTCGGCACGCGATCGGCGTCTTCCTCATAACGCCCAGCAAGATCGAGCGGGCCGAGCGGTGGTCGGCGCGGTTCGGCAGCTTTGGCATCTTCCTGTCGCGCATGCTTCCCGTCGTGCGCCACCTCATCGGGATACCGGCCGGGATCGTGCGGATGAGGTTCTGGAAGTTCTCCCTCTACACGTTCCTCGGCTCGGCATTCTGGTGCTTCGTGCTGGCAGAGGTGTCCCACATCGCGGGCAGGGATGAGCGCCTCATGCGAGGCGAGATGAGGGAGATCACGCTCTGGGCCGCCGGGGCCGCGATCATCCTCGGCGCGGCGTACTACTTCCTGGTCCACCGACTCTCGCGCGAGGAGGCCTGAGACGGCTCCGGAGATGCGGGGCGGGCCCGAGGCGGCACGTCGCCTCAACGCAGGATCCACTGGCCCGCGGCGGCCATGAGCGCGACGACCGCCCATGGCGGAACCCTGAGCTTGCCGAGGAGGACGGCGGCGACGGCCGCGGCCGCGACGTCGCGGGCGTCCCTGATCCCCTCGGTGCAGACCGGGCGGTAGAGCGCGGCGAGCAGGATCCCGACCACCGCCGCGTTGGCGCCGCGAAGAGCGCCGTGGGCCCAGGCCCTGGAGCGCAGCATGTGCCAGAAGGGATAGGCCCCTCCGACGAGCAGCCACCCCGGCAGGAATATCGCGAACAGCGCAAGGAGCCCGCCCGCCCACGCGTGGGATCCCCCCCGGATCAACGTCCCAAGGTAGGCGGCGAACGTGAACAGGGGCCCCGGAACGGCCTGGGCGGCCCCGTAGCCCGCGAGAAAGGCGTCGTCGCCTATCCAGCCCCGCGGGACCACCTCGGAGCGGAGTAGCGGAAGGACGACATGGCCGCCGCCGAAGACGAGCGCGCCGGCCCGGTAGAAGCTGTCGAACATGGCGAGCGGCTTTGCGCCGGTCGTCCCCGCCAGGACCGGCAGCGACGCGAGAAGCAGGCCGTAGAGCAGGAGGGACGCGGCGGCCCATGCGTGCGCCCGCCCAAGGCCCCCGGCCGGCCCGGCCGCGGCGGCCGGCGCGCCGCGCGAGCCCAACCATCCGGCGAGGGCGCACGCCGCGATCACGCCGACCTGGCTGAGCGTCCCGGGAACTAGGAGGACGGCCGCCGCGGCGCAGAGACCGAGGATCCTCCGCGGCCAGTCCGGGCACAGCTTGACGCTCATTCCCCAAACGGCCAGGGCGACGACGGCAACCGCGGCCAGCTTGAGCCCATGGAGCCAGCCCGCGCCCCGGATGCCCGACATGGACTCGACCCCGTAGGCGAACGCGATCATCGCCGCGGCAGAGGGCAGCATGAAGCAGAGCGACGCAAGGAGCGCGCCGGGCAGGCCCGCGCGCCTCATCCCGATCGCGAACACGACCTGGCTGCTCGCCGGCCCGGGCAGGAACTGGCAGAGCGCGACCATGTCCGCATAGGCCGGGTCGTCCAGCCAGCGGCGCCTCTCGACGAACTCCCTGCGGAAGTACCCGAGATGCGCGACAGGCCCCCCGAACGACGTGAGGCCCAGCCTCAGGAACGCGCCGCCGACACCGGCCAGGTTTTTCAGGTTCGGCAAGGGGCTATCTTTCCAGGTACGCCCTCAGCGGCTTCCAGTAGTACGTCCGCCAGCCCTTGCCGATGTCCTTGTAGTCGAAGATCGGCACGCCCACCTGCGTGAAGGAGAGCCTCGTGCGGCCCCCCTTCTTCCTCGACAGAGCGAACGTGGCGATCGAGTAGGTCCCCTCGGGCCACGTCTGAGAGCGCCATGCCTGGACGATCCGCTTCGCCGGCGCGAGCTCGAGGTTGATCCCGGAGATGTAGCCCCCGTAACAGGTGAACGTGCCGCCGACCTTCCGGGAGATGGCGGCCGCGTCGCCGGTGAACTTCGCATGCCGCTTCTCGCTCATGAGGGCGGCAAAGACCTCCCTTGGGGCCGCCCCGATCGTTACCGTCTGGCGTATGGTCTTGGTCATTGGTGGAGCCCTTTCGTTGGTTCTGTTAGGTCGATGCGGGTCTGGCCCGTTGAGGATGGCGGGCTACTCGTCGTCCTCCGGGCGCCCCTCCAGATTGGCGGGAAGATTGTCGGGAAGGAAGAAATAGTAGAGCATGAGCCACCAGGCCCAGGAGAGGCGGTAAAGGAGAAGCGGCGCCACAAGCGCCGCCGCGAAGCACAGCGACAGCGCGGCGGCCGCGCCCAGTTTCCCCATGCCGTAGAGGACGATGACGGGGATGATCACCCCGAAGGCGGTGACCCCGTAGTTGATGACGAAGGGCCCCAGGAACGTGCCCTCGCCCTTCTCTATCCGGAGGCCGCAGTTGCCGCAGGTCTCGTTCACGCTGAAGAGCCGGCCCGCCTGGAAGAGCGTCCGCTGCCCGCAGTTCGGGCAGCGGCACGCGAACCCATTTGCGAGGACCTTGGCGCGGGACACTTTCACGGGCAGCGGGGGTCTCCCGTTATCAGGGGGAAGGAGGGGCCCCCTTGTAGAAGAGCGTCCGCACCTTCTCCAGCGTGACGAGGCCCGCCTGCATCATCGACTCAAGGACGGGCAGGAAGGCGTTGATCTTCTCCTCCGTGTCCACGATCTCGACGATGACCGGCAGGTCGTCGGAAAGGCGCAGTATCTTGGTCGTGTGGAGCCGGCTGGACTTCCCGTAGCCCATCGAGCAGCGGACCACGGTGGCGCCGCTCAGGTGCATCTCGCGCGCCTTGAGCACGATCGCCTCGTAGAGCGGCTGGTGCTTGTGGCTGTCGCTCTCCCCGAGGAAGATCCGCAGGAGCAGGGTTTCTTGGGGCAGTTCCATGGTCAGGACCCTTTCATCTGGTTGAGCGCCGTGGCAGCGACGTGGCCAAGCCAGACCGCGACAAGGCAGAATGCCACCGAGCCGGCGATGTTGCCGCCGACGCGAAACCACTCGCCGTCGCGCGCGAGGTTGAGCGTCTGGAGGCTGAAAGACGAAAAGGTCGTGTAGCCGCCGCAGATGCCGATCATGAAGAACTGCCGGCCCACCGGGCCCACGGCCAGGCGCCCGCCGCCCGGCTCGGTAAGCGTGTAGAAGAGCCCGATCAGGAACGAGCCGGTGACGTTGATGACCAGCGTGCCCCAGGGAAACGTCTCGCCGATCCTCTCCGCGACGTAGCGGGAGAGGGCGAAGCGCCCCACCCCGCCGAGCGCGCTGCCGAAGGCTATCCAAAGGTATAGGATCATGATGAATTCCGATGCGCCAATCCGCAGTAGGAGTCATCGGCCGGAGGATTCCGGCGGTTTACCCGCAAAGCGAGAGGGCAGATTCCATTGCCGCGCCAGACTGTGCCATCGGCGTTTTTCTCCGCAACCTTAAACAGCCCCGGTGGTCGATGATGGTTACGGGACAGGCTCGCTCGCCCCGAATTCCGCCCATTCCGGCATTCCTCAACATGGACCAAAGCACACTAGGTTTCTGGCTGACCCTCGTCGGGACCGGCTGCTGGGTCGTCTGCTTCTGGTGGATGTACCGGATTTCACTGAAGCAGAACAATCTCCTGGACCGGCTGGGCGAGCAGGGCAAGCGGATCGAGAAGCTCTCCAGGATCGAGCACGATCTGATCAAGGAGGTTCACCCCCAGGTAGGCGAGATCAAGGAGGGGATGGACGAGATGATCGCAGCGGTTAAGGAGAACACGGAGAGCAACAACGCATCGGCCCCGGTGCCTGCCCGCGCGCCCTCCCGCCGCACCTGAATCGGACCCTGGGCCGCGGCCTAGGGTCCCGCCCCGAGCGAGACGATGCAGACATCGTCATCGAACACCCCGCCCTGCGCAAACAGGCCCGCGGCCGACACGACGGCGGCCAGGAGCTCGTCGCCCTGGAGAAGCGGGCGGCGGGAAACCTCGGCCCGCAGCCGCTCCTGCCCCCATTCCTCGCCCTCCGGGCTCCTGACCTCGAACACGCCATCGGTGAACAGCATCGCGGAGTCGCCCGGACCCAGGCGGCCGCTCCCCGAGACGTAGGCAAAGTCGTCGATCAGGCCGAGGGCGGGACCCGCCACGTCGTCGCCGGCCGGCAGCAGGTCCACCCCGCCCGAGGCGCGCCGGATGAAGCCCGTCGGGTGCCCCGCCTGGCCGTGGAGCACCGTGCCGGTATCCGCGTCCACGACCGCGTAGGCGGCCGTGACAAAGAGCAGGTTGCCCGCCTGGCGCAGGACGCCCATCAGGCCCTGGTTGAGCCGGGTGAGGAGCGCGCCCGGATCGCGAGCCTGCGGGCGCAGCTCCTCGGAAAAGGCCCTGAGCATCGCCGTGATGAGCGCCGACCGGACGCCGTGGCCCATCACGTCGCACACCAGGACGCCCGCGGCCGCGTCCGAGATCGGCAGGAGCTGGAAGAAGTCCCCGCTCACGCCGCCCGCAGGCGCATAACGGGAGTGGAACCGCCACTTCACGCTTGGGCCGCGGTCAGCGCCCCCGGTGCGAAGCATCGCCAGCTGCACCTCGCGGGCCATCAGAAGGTCGTCCTCCATGGCCTTGTTCTTCTCGGCCACCTCGAGCCGCGAGCGCTCGAGGGCGGAGATGTTGCCTAGGAGGAGCTCCGTCTGCAGGCGCACCAGGGCGTGCACGAGGATGAACCCGATGAAGCCGCCCGCCCCGTCGACCAGGAGGACGTCGTCGTAGAAGCTCTCGTCGGACCGCGCGGAAACGGACGCGAGGGCCTCGGGCAGCGGCGAGGACTCGGAGAGCCGCAGCGCGGACGCCATGAGGTGCTCCCGCACGGGGCTGCGGGCGAAGAGGGCGAAGCCGAACCGCGCACCGAGCTGCATCGCGATTTCGCGGCGGGCGCAGACGCCGAGGAGCCTGTCGCCGTCCAGCACCGCGAGGAAGTCGCGGCCCGTCTCCGCAAACCGCCGGTGCACGGTCTCCAGGGTGGCGCGGGCCGCCACCGACTCGCGGTGGCCGACCAGGGAGCGCAGCTCCACGGGTGGCTGGCGTTCGCTGTTCACGGGCGGGAGGATGCGCCCCTGCCGGCGTCCATGCAATCCGGCGCGGCCCCGTGACCCCGATGTAACGCGCTCAGCCCGCTCGCGCAGTCCTCTTGCGGGGTGATACTTGCAAAAGCGCGCGGCAAGACCCCGAACCGATGGCTGCCCGGCCTGGATTCGAACCAGGACTAGGTGAGTCAAAGTCACCTGTGCTACCTTTACACCACCAGGCAATGAAACGAGCCGAAGAACCTGCTACCCGGACAATAGTCCCGTCAACGGCGTAATCGAGTCCCTTTGCACTGGGGAGTTGACGCCCTATTTGCCCCTTTGTTTCAATCGTGCCCATGCACGCATCCCCCCCCGTGGACCCCAGGGTGAAATACAAACGCATCATCCTCAAGCTCTCGGGCGAGCTGCTGAGGGGGGAGAAGACGGGCGATCCCATCGACGCGGACGCCCTGGAGCGCACCTGCAAGCAGGTGAAGGAAATCCACGACCTCGGCGTGCAGATCTGCGTCGTCATCGGCGGGGGGAACATCTTCCGGGGCCTGGTGGGCGAGAAGCGCGGCGTCGACCGGACGACCGGCGACTACATGGGCATGCTCGCGACGGTCATCAACGGCATGGCGATCATGGACCGGCTCGAGAAGATGGGCGTCATGACCCGGGTCCAGAGCGCGATCCCCATGAACCAGATCGCGGAGCCGTTCATCCTGCGCCGGGCCATCCGCCACCTGGAGAAGGGGCGGGTCGTCATCTTCGTCGCGGGCACGGGCAACCCCTACTTCTCGACCGACACGACGGCCGCGCTGCGCGCCTCCGAGATGAGGGCCGACATCATCGTGAAGGCCACCAAGGTCGACGGGATCTACGACAAGGACCCGAAGAAGCACACCGACGCGGTGAAGTACGACGAGATCACCTTCATAGACGCCCTCAAGCAGAGGCTCAAGGTCATGGACTCCACGGCCTTCTCGCTCTGCCTCGACAACCATGTCCCGATCCTGGTCCTCGACCTGCACGAGGACCATGCGATCCTCCACGGCGTTACCGGCAAGAAGGTCGGGACGCTCGTCCACGCCTGATCCGCACCCAAACCCCCGCCCCCATGTCACACCCCATCCTCACGGATATGAGCGCCAAGATGAAGAAGGCGCTCGATCACACGCTCCACGAATTCGCATCGATCCACACCGGCAAGGCCACGCCCGCGATGGTCGAGGGCGTCATGGTCGAGGCCTACGGCTCCCAGATGCGGCTCAAGGAATGCGCCGCGATCACGACGCCGGACGCCCGCCTGATCCAGATACAGCCGTGGGACCCGACCCTCACGAAGGCCATCGAGAAGGCGATCCAGGTGGCGAACCTGGGCTTCAACCCGATCGTCGACGGTAAGATCCTGCGCGTCCCTCTGCCCGACATGAGCCGCGAGAGGCGCCTGGAGTTCGTGAAGACCGCGGCGCGGCTGGCCGAGGAGGGGCGCGTCCACGTCCGCAACGTCCGGCACGACACGCTCGAGGCCGTCAAGAAGGCCAAGTTCCCCGAGGACGAATCGAAGCGCCTCGAGAAGGACATCCAGGCTGCGACCGACAAGGCCATAAAGGAGATCGGCGACCATTTCACGGCAAAGGAGAAGGAGCTTCTCGCGGTGTGAGCGGCTCCGGCATGCTGACGCCCACCCGAAAGGGCCCCGCGAGGGTCGTGGTGAAGCTCGGCACGGGCGTCCTCACGTCCGGGGTCGGCCGGCTGGACACCGCGCGCATCGCCGACGTGTGCGCGCAACTGGCCGCGCTCCGGTCCTCCGGAACGCAGGTGTACGTGGTCTCCTCGGGAGCCATCGGCCTCGGCATGGGCCGGCTCGCGCTCGCCCGCCGCCCGCTGGAGACCGCCCGGAAGCAGGCATGCGCCGCGGTCGGCCAGAGCCTCCTTATGGAGACCTGGCAGGCGGGCTTCGCGCCTCACGGCATCACCGTCGCCCAGGTGCTCCTGACCCACGAGGACCTGCGCGCCCGCGCGCGCTACCTGGGGGTCAGGGAGACCCTGGCCCAGGTCATCGCGTACGGGGCCGTGCCCGTCATAAACGAGAACGACGCCGTCAGCGCGGCCGAGATCAGGGAGGTCGGCAGGGGCTTCGGCGACAACGACACGCTTTCGGCGATGGTCGCGAGCCTGGTGGGCGCCCAGTTCCTCCTCATCCTCTCGACGGCCCCGGGGCTCGTGGACCTGAAGGGCACCGGCCGCGTGGTGCCCGTGGTCGAGCGGATAACGCCCGAGATCGAGGCGATGGCCGGCGGAACGGCGAGCGAGACCGCGGTCGGCGGGATGGTGAGCAAGCTCTCCGCGGCGAAGCTCGCGGTGAAGTCCGGCTGCGGCGTCTTCATCGCGAGCGGGGCCGAGCGCGACATCGTGCCGCGCCTCCTCGCCGGGACGGGCCCGGGGACCTTCTTCGTCCCCAGCGGGCTCCCGCTCGAGGCGAGGAAGCGCTGGCTCGCGTTCTTCCAGAGGCCCTCCGGCACGATCACGGTCAACGCCTGCGCCGTTCCCGTCTTGAGGGAGCAGGGCCGGAGCCTGCTCGCGGTGGGCGTCACCGGGTCCAGGGGCGAGTTCGCGGCGGGCGACGTCGTCGACATCGCCGGGCCCGACGGCTCCGTGATCGCCCGCGGCAAGGCCTCCTTCGCCTCCGATGAGATCGCGGCCCTCGCCGGGAAGAAGGGCGACCAGGTCCGGGCGCTGCACCCCTCCAGGAAGCGGATCGAGGTCGTCCACCGAAGCGACCTCGCGCTCCTTTGAACCCCTTTTCCCAGCTGCGGGGCCTCACGGGGCCCCAGTGGAGGGCCTTCATGGCCGCCTTCCTCGGCTGGATGCTGGACGCCTTCGACTACTTCCTGCTGGTCATGGTGGTCGGGCACATCGCCGACACCTTCCACACGGGCATCAAGGCCGTCTCGTACGCGATCTTCCTGACGCTCGCCATGCGGCCGGTCGGCGCGCTGCTCTTCGGGATCGTCGCGGACCGCTACGGGAGGCGGCCGGCGCTCATGGGGAGCATCTTCCTCTATTCCGTGATCGAGCTCCTCTCCGGGTTCGCGCCGTCGCTCGGCGCGTTCCTCGTCCTGCGCGCGGTCTTCGGGATCGGCATGGGGGGGGTCTGGGGCGTCGGCGCCTCGCTCGCCATGGAGACGGTCCCGGCGAGAAGCCGGGGCTTCCTGTCCGGGATCCTCCAGCAGGGCTACCCGGCCGGCTATCTCCTGGCCGCGTTGACCTACGGGCTCGCCTACCCCCATTTCGGGTGGAGGGGCATGTTCTTCATCGGGGCGCTGCCCGCGGTCCTCGTATTCTTCATCCGCACGGGCGTCCAGGAGTCGCCCGCCTGGATCCGGGAGCGCGCCGAGAGCAGGGCCCGCAGGGCGCGCTGGACCTGGGCCACGGTCCGCCAGCATTTGCCGCTCTTCCTGTACATGATCGCGCTCATGGCCGCGTTCAACGCCTTCAGCCACGGGACCCAGGACCTGTACCCCGGCGGGTTCCTCGAGAAGCAGCGCGGGCTGCTGATCGGCACCGTCACGATGATAACGGTCATCTACAACCTCGGGGCGATCTCGGGCGGGATCTTCTTCGGGGCGATCTCGCAGAGGATCGGCCGCAGGAGGGCCATCGCCGTCGCCTCGCTCCTCGCGATACCCCTCATCCCGGTCTGGGTCGGGTCGGTCTCGGTCGCCTGGCTGGCGGTCGGCGCCTTCCTCTTCCAGTTCGCGGTCCAGGGCGCCTGGGGGGTCGTCCCCGCCCACCTGAACGAGCTCTCGCCGACGGCCGTGCGCGGGACCTTCCCCGGCCTCGCGTACCAGCTGGGCAACCTCTGCGCGTCCTTCGTGAGCCCGCTCCAGGCCTCGCTGGCGGAGAGCCGCGGCAACGACTATTCGCATGTCCTCGGCTGGGGCGTGGCCGCGACGGCCGTCATCCTGGCGGCGATCGCCCTCGCTGGGCCCGAGGCGCGCACCGCCGAGCTCGCACCGGGGCCCTCATCCGTCCCATCGTAGGCCTTCATGGATTCCGCACTCGAGGCCGTGCCCCCACCCGACTCCGTCCCGCAGGTCGACTTCCGGGCGCAGCTGAACGGGGACCAGTACTCGGCCGTGACGGCGGATCCCGGCCCGCTCCTCGTCCTTGCCGGCGCGGGTTCGGGCAAGACCCGGACGCTCACGTACCGGGTCGCATGGCTCCTGTCCCAGGGCGTGCGCCCCGGGGAGATCCTGCTCCTCACCTTCACGAACAAGGCCGCGAAGGAGATGCTCCACCGCGTCCAGGAGCTGACGGGGATCGAGCCAAAGCGCTTCTGGGGCGGGACGTTCCATTCGATCGGCAACCGCGCGCTGCGGATGTTCGGCGAGCCGATCGGCATCGCCCCCTCGTTCACGATCCTCGACGCCGACGAGTCCGAGCGCCTCCTCAAGCAGGTCGTCGAGTCCCAGGACAGGGCCTTCTTCAAGGACAAGACGCGCCCGAGGCCGGGGCCGCTCTTCGGGATCATCTCCCTGGCGCGCAACACGCAGCTCACCGTCGAGGCGACCGTGGACAAGTACTTCCCGCACTACTCCGACATCGCCGACCGCCTCCCGGCGTTCGCAAAGGCCTACGACTCGAGGAAGCGCGAGCAGAAGGTCTGCGACTATGACGACCTCCTCGAGAACTGGCTCGCGCTCCTCAGGAGGGCGCCCGACGTCGCCGCGTACTTCACCGAGCGGTTCCGCCACGTCCTCGTCGACGAGTACCAGGACACGAACACGATCCAGGCTCAGATCGTCGACACGATCGGCTCCCACCACCGGGTGATGGCCGTCGGCGACGACGCGCAGTGCATCTACTCGTGGCGGGGCGCGAACTTCGAGAACATCATGACGTTCCCCGAGCGCCACCCGGGGACGGCGATCCACCGGATCGAGACCAACTACCGCTCGACGCCCGAGATCCTAAACCTGGCCAACGGCGTCCTCATGGCGCAGCCCAAGGGAAGGCACTTCGACAAGGAGCTGCGCGCCGCGCGCGGCCACATGGAGAAGCCCTACATCGTCCAGGCGATGGACGACCGCGAGCAGGCCGAGTTCGTCGTCAAGCGCACCCGGGCGCTCCACGAGGACGAGGGGGTCCCGCTGAGCAGCATCGCGGTCCTCTACCGCTCGCATTTCATCGCGGTGGAGACCCAGATCGCCCTGGCGCGCGCCGGAATACCCTACCACATCACGAGCGGCGTGAAGTTCTTCGAGCGCCAGCACATCCGCGACCTGGTCGCGCTCCTTCGCTTCGTCTACAACCCGTCGGACGAGCAGGCCTGGGGGCGGATCGCGGTGCTGCTCCCCAAGGTGGGCGAGAAGGGCGCGCAGAAGACCCACGCGGCGGCCCTTGCCCACGCGAGGGAGTCGCAGGTCGACTTCATCGACGCGCTGGGCGCGGAGGCCGTGCGCGCCAAGGTGCCCAAGGACGCGCGGACGGAGTGGGAGTCGCTCATCGTGTCGCTCAAGCAGGTGTCCGACTCCATGCGCGAGCGCACGCCCGCCGACGCGGTCGAAACGGCCATCGACGGCTGGTACGGCGACTACCTGAAGGGCGCCTACGCCGACTACGGCGACCGGCTGGAGGAACTGACCGCGCTGGTGGGCTTCGCGCAGCGGTTCGGGGAGATGCAGGACTTCCTGGCCCAGATCCTTCTCCTCAACAGCGAGACCAGCGACCGCCATGTCGATCCCGACACGGACGCCGTGAAGCTCACCACGGTCCACCAGGCAAAGGGCCTGGAGTACGACGTCGTGTTCGTGATCGGGCTTGCGGACGGCCAGTTCCCGGGGCGCCGCTCGATCGAGGCGGGGGACGTCGAGGAGGAAAGGCGCCTCTTCTACGTCGCCGTCACCCGGGCCAGGAACGAGCTCTACCTGAGCTTCCCCAAGGTCGCCTCCAGGCCCGGACCAGGCGGGATGATGCTCACCCCCAGCCGGTTCCTGCAGGAGCTGTCCCCCGACCTCTACCAGGAGCTGAAGATCAAGCGCCTGCACGGCTGGTGACGGCGCGGGCCGGCCGGCCGCGGAAGCCCCTGCGCCCCAAATCCTTCAATCCTGTTAAATATCGGGAGTTGCACTGCGACGACTCCGGAGCTCTGTGTTTGTGAACCCTCTATCATGTCCAATCCAACCGTGGAGAACGTCGTCATCATCGGCACGGGCTGCGCCGGCCTGACCGCCGCAGTGTACGCCGCGCGCGCCAACCTGGGCCCGCTCGTCCTCGAGGGCCCCCTGCCGGGCGGGCAGCTAACGACCACGAGCGAGGTCGAGAACTTCCCCGGGTTCCCGGAGGGCGTCGACGGCTTCCACCTCATGGACAGCCTGCGCAAGCAGGCCGCCAGGTTCGGAACCCGCTTCGAGCAGGCGCTGGTGCAGTCGGTCGATTTCTCCGCCATGCCCCGCAAGCTCGTCTGCGGGGACCGGACGGTCCTCGCCAAGACGGTGATCATCGCGACGGGCGCCTCCCCGAGGATGACGGGGATACCCGGGGAGCGGGAGCTTTACGGCGGAAAGGGAGTGACCACCTGCGCCACGTGCGACGGCGCCTTCTACCGCAAGATGGAGGTCGCCGTCATCGGGGGAGGCGACAGCGCGGCGGAGGAGGCCCTCTTCCTCACGCGCTTCGCGAGCAGGGTCTATTTCGTGCACCGCCGCGACTCGCTGCGCGCCTCGAAGATCATGGCGGACAGGGCCACGTCCAATCCCAAGATCCAGATGGTCTGGGACAGCATTCCGGTCGAGGTCATCGGGGTTCCCGAGGGCGCGGTCCGCGGCCTCAGGGTGAGGAACGTGAAGACGGGCTCGGAGACGGTGCTCCCGGCGAGGGGGGTCTTCGTGGCGATCGGGCACGTCCCCAACTCGGCACCGTTCGCCTCCGCCCTCGATGTCGATGAGAACGGCTATTTCGTGCCCGCCAAGGGTTCGCAGGTCAGGACAAAGGTCCCGGGCGTCTACGTGGCGGGCGACTGCGCGGACCACGTCTACCGGCAGGCGGTCACCGCAGCCGGGATGGGTTGCCAGGCCGCCATCGACGCCGAGCGCTGGCTTGCCGAGCACGGCGGGTGACGCTCCTGAAACGGGGAGGCACATTTGACTCGGGCCCGTATCGACCCGAAGGTGCCCGGTATAGGTCACCGCTTGGACGACGCATTGGTCGATGCGATGGCTGCCCAATGAACCCCGACGAAATCCGCGCTCCTGCCCCGTGCGGGCCCCCTTCAATGCGAACCAAGCTGCGGACGGCGCATGAGGGACGCACACATGAGTCGCCAGCCCGAAACTAGCCCCCAATCCCGCAGGCGGCGGGCCGCGATGCAGGCGATCGCCGGGGGGGCCCTTGTTCTTCTCACGAGCGCGGCATTCGTGGTCCGCGAGCGGACCGCTGCGTCGGCGCATTCCCCGGCCTCCGCCATGGCGATCGCCGTCGCGATGCTTGGCGTCGCGGCCCTGACTTTTCTCGTGATGGTGCCGCGGCTCGCCGGCGGACGGGGCGCAGAGGCCGACGGGAGCGGCCATGAGACGCCCGTGGCCAAGCGCGACAGGTTGTACATGAAGACGCTCCTCGAGAACATCCCCGACAACATCTACTTCAAGGACAAGGATTCGCGCTTCCTGATGGTCAGCCAGACCTTCCTTGAGAAATTCGGCGACGGAAGCCCCGAATCGATCCTCGGCAAGACGGACTTCGACATCTTCACCGAGGAGCATGCGCGACCCGCATTTGAGGGCGAGCAGCACATCATCAGGACGGGGGAGCCGATCATCAACCTGGCGGAGAAGGAGACAAAGACCGACGGGACGGTCTCGTGGGGTCTCACGACAAAGATACCGGTCCGCAACGAAACGGGTGAGATCATTGGGACGCTCGGGGTCACCAAGGACATTACGCACCTCAAGCAGACCGAGATGGACCTTTCCCGGGCGCGCGATGCGGCGCTGGATTCCTCGCGCAGCAAGAGCGAGTTCCTCGCCAACATGAGCCACGAGATCCGCACGCCGATGAACGGGGTGATCGGGATGACCGGCCTGCTGCTGGACACCGAGCTTTCACCGAACCAGCGGGAGTTCGCCGAGACAATCCGCACGTCGGCCGACTCGCTTCTGACGATAATAAATGACATCCTCGACTTCTCGAAAATCGAAGCCGGGAAGCTCGCCTTTGAGATGCTCGACTTCGACCTTGTCGAGACGGTTGAGGGTTCGGTCGACATGTTCGCGGAACGCGCCCGGCAGAAGGGGATTGAGCTGGCGTGCAGCCTTCCGGCGGACCTGCCGAGGTACCTAAGGGGCGATCCCGGCCGGCTCAGGCAGGTGATCACCAACCTCCTTAGCAATGCCATCAAGTTCACCGAGAAGGGCGAAGTGGTCGTGAGGGTTTCCAGGGAGAGCGAGACCGACACGCATGCCGTCATCGGCTTTTCGATAAAGGACACGGGATTGGGCATCCCGGGCGACGTCCAGGCCAAGCTGTTCCAGGCCTTCACCCAGGCAGACAGCTCGACGACGCGAAGATTCGGCGGCACGGGCCTGGGGCTCGCCATATCCAAGCAGCTGGTGGAGATGATGGGGGGCAAGATCGAGGTGACCAGCGAGCCAGGCAAGGGCTCGGTCTTCTTGTTCAATGTCCGCCTGGAGAAGCAGTCAGGGACCCCCAAGCCCGCGCCCTCGATCTATTCCCGGGACCTATTCGACCTTCGCGTGCTGGTCGTGGACGACAACGCCACTAACCGCCAGATCCTGCGCCACCAGCTCTATGCGTGGAAGATGCAGAAGGGCAGCGCCGCGAACGGCTTCGAGGCCCTCGACCTTCTGCGGACCGCGGTGGCTGACGGGAAGCCCTACGACCTTGCCCTGCTCGACATGCAGATGCCCGAGATGGACGGAATGACGCTCGCCCGGGCGATCAAGGCCGACCCTTCTATCGCCTCCACCCGGCTCATCATCCTGACCTCGATGGGCTACATGCACACGCAGGACGAGCTCAAGGCCGCGGGCGTGGACGCCTACCTGATAAAGCCCGTCAAGCAGTCGCGCCTTTTCGACTGCCTGGTGAACGTCCTCGGGCGGGCCGTCGCCGAGCATATCTTCGCAAAGCCCGCGAAGGAAGCACGGCCCGCGGCGGAGGGTCCGGCGGCCCTGATGAACCATGTGCACATCCTCCTGGCAGAGGATAACATCGTTAACCAGAAGGTGGCGCTTGCGCAGCTCAAGGGCCTTGGCTTCACCGCCGACGCCGTGGCCAACGGCCACGAAGTGCTCAGTGCCCTGAGACAGGTGCCCTACGATCTCATCCTGATGGACTGCCAAATGCCGGAGATGGACGGCTATGAGGCCTCGTTGCTCATCCGGCAGGCCGAGCATTCCTCAAATGCCAACTGGAAGGTGCCGGTGCGCATCGTGGCGATGACGGCCAACGCCATGACCGGCGACCGGGAGAAGTGCGTCGCCTCCGGGATGGACGACTACCTTTCTAAGCCGGTCCGAAAGGCCGATCTTCAGGCGGTCCTTGTGAAATGGCTGGCGCCCCAGGCGGCGGGTAACGCCCACGGCCCGTGACGTGGGCGGGAACGGCAATACCCGAGAAGGGAAGCCTCGTGTTCACCGGGCAGGTTCCCCATTCCACGCCGCTTGCCTTAGGCCTGGAGGTCGATGAATCGGGCTGCCGCGCGGCGACCGATGCCGGGCGCAGGCTTGCCGCGCACGGAAGGTGGGACAAACGCGGCCGCGCCACGAGGGCCGCGCGAACATTTGTCCGTAAGGTCGCAATCGAGATGCCTTGAGGCGCGCGTGGATCCGCGTCTGACTATGGTCGTGACCGCGAATCTCGGCATACCTGCGGACTACGGGAAGAAGCGCGGCCTGCCGTATCAGGCGGAGGCGGCTGAGCTCGTCCCGATCGGGACAAATCCCGACGGCCGCGAGATCACATTGGAGCCCGCAGCTGCGGCCGCCTGGGCGAGGATGCGGGACGCCGCCGCCTTGGACGGACTGACACTCCTCGCGGTATCGGGCTTCCGGAGCGTCGAGCGCCAGGCCGAGATCATCCAAGGCAAGCTTTCAAGGGGGGAGAAGATCGGTGCCATACTCGGGACCATCGCCGCACCGGGCTACAGCGAGCACCACACCGGGCGAGCCATCGACCTCGGTGCCCCGGGGGAGCCGCTGCTCACTGAGGGCTTCGCCTGGACGAGGGAATTCGCGTGGCTTGTGGCCCATGGGCATGAGTACGGGTTCAGGCTATCCTATCCCAAGGGCAATGCCCATGGGATCGCGTTTGAGCCGTGGCATTGGTGCTTTTGGAAAGCAGTTTAGAACAGCAACTACCTAGTAGTAATGTTATTACAAACCATCTTTGGAATGATTCTAATTCCCAGTTGAAACTTGGTACCATTCCAATTAACTGCTATAAACCACCCTTCACCCATGGTCTCCACCACCGACAGTTCAGAAGCCCTAGCCCAGCGCCTATCCGACAGCGGGCTTCGATCGACCCCCCAGCGCGAGGTGATCTACAGCGTGCTCCTCAAGAAGCGCGACCACCCCACGGCGGAGGAGGTCTTCGCGCGCGCAAGGCCGGAGATCCCCGTGATCTCTCTCGCCACCGTATACAACTGCCTTGAGACGCTGGTCCAGTGCAACCTGGTCCGCGCCGTGAACTTTGAGCGGGGGCCGACGCGGTACTGCCCGAATCTCCTTCCCCACGCCCATTTTCACGACGAGGTGACCGGCGCCACCCATGACATCGACCTGCCCGCGGGGCTGCTCGACCAGGTGAAGTCAATACTGCCCCGGAACTTCGACGCCTCGTCGGTCGAGATCATCTTCCGCGGCAAGGTGCAGCCGAAGGCCTGAACCCCGAAATATTTCCAACAAGCGCATGTCCTCACTCGAAATCAAGAACCTGCACGTCTCCACGGGGGACAAGGAAATCGTCAAGGGTGTCAACCTCACGATCAATTCCGGCGAGATCCACGCGGTCATGGGGCCGAACGGCACCGGGAAGTCCACGATGGCCAAGGCGATAGCCGGCCATCCCGACTATGTGATCACCGAGGGCGACGTACTGATCGACGGCAAGTCCATCCTCGAGAAGGAGTCCGACGAGCGGGCGCGCGAGGGGATCTTCCTGGCCTTCCAGTACCCGAGCGAGATCCCGGGGGTGAGCATCGCGAACTTCATGCGCGCGGCGATCCAGGCCCGCATGGCGGAGGGCGAGGAGATCGACGCGTCCTCGTACTACAAGCGGCTCTACCAGAAGATGGACCTCCTGAAGATCGACCGGAAGTTCACGTCGCGCTCCGTCAACGAGGGCTTCTCGGGCGGAGAGAAGAAGCGCAGCGAGATCCTCCAGATGGCGATGCTCGAGCCCCGCTTCGCGCTCATGGACGAGACCGATTCCGGCCTCGACATCGACGCCCTCCGGGTCGTTTCCGACGGCGTCAACAGCCTGCGCGGCCCCAACCTTGGCATCCTCCTCATCACCCACTACCAGCGCCTCCTCAGCTACATCGTCCCGGACCACGTGCACGTGATGATCGACGGGCGCATCGTCAAGAGCGGCGACAAGTCGCTCGCCCTCGAGCTCGAGACAAGGGGCTATGACTGGGTGAAGCACGAGTTCGCAACCGCCTGAAAAGGGAGGACCACACCATGTCCGAAATCACCGACACCCTCGAAACCACCGCCGAGAACCCCGTCTCAGGCATCGACCAGTCGAACGGGAACTTCAAGTACGACATGTCGTACGACTTCGACGCGGGAACGGGCCTGAGCGAGCGAACCGTGGACTACATCTCCTCGGTCAAGAAGGAGGCGCCGTGGATCCATGAGTTCAGGCAGAACGCCCTGAAGACCTTCCTCTCGAAGCCGCTTCCGACCCATTGGGCGTCCAAGGACCTCGAGAGCATCAACTTCGACAAGATCCGCTACTACCTGTCGCAGGGCCAGAAGCCCAAGCGGACCTGGGCCGAGGTCCCCGAGGACATCAAGCGCACGTTCGAGCGGCTCGGCATCCCGGAGCAGGAGCGCAAGTTCCTCGCCGGGGTCGAGGCGCAGTTCGACTCCGAGGCGGCCTACTCGAACATCAAGGAGGCCGTCTCCAAGCAGGGCGTCATCTTCATGAACTCGACCGAGGGGTTGAGGGAGCATCCCGAGATCTTCAGGAAGTTCTTCGGGAAGGTGATCCCCACGAGCGACAACAAGTTCTCGGCCCTCAACAGTGCCGTCTTCTCGGGCGGCTCGTTCATCTACGTGCCCCCCGGGGTCAAGGTCTCCCACCCCCTCCAGGCGTATTTCCGCATCAACGCGGAGAACTTCGGCCAGTTCGAGCGGACGCTCATCATCTGCGACGAGGGCAGCGAGCTGACCTACATGGAGGGCTGCACCGCGCCCAAGTTCTCTACGGCGACACTGCACAGCGCGGTGGTCGAGCTCGTCGCGCTCAAGGGCGCAAAGATCCAGTACATCACCGTCCAGAACTGGTCGTCCAACGTCTTCAACCTGGTCACCAAGCGCGGCCTCGCGCACGAGGACTCGGAGATCAAGTGGATCGACTGCAACATCGGCAGCCGCCTGACGATGAAGTATCCCGGAGTCGTGCTCAAGGGCCGGAAGGCCCGCGGGGAGGTGATCTCGATCGCCCTTGCGAACGACGGCCAGCACCAGGACACGGGAGCAAAGATGGTCCACGCGGCGGACGAGACGACCTCGACGGTCGTTTCGAAGTCCATCTCGGTCGGCCAGGGGCGCGCCACCTACCGGGGCGTCGTCCACATCCCGAGGCATCTCAAGGGCTGCAAGAACAACACGGAGTGCGACGCGCTCCTCATAAGCACGAACAGCCGCACCGACACCTACCCGGCGATCACCGTCAGGGGCGACCGCCATGCCGTGCAGCACGAGGCCAGCGTATCCAAGGTGAGCGCCGAGCAGATCTTCTACATGCAGCAGCGCGGACTCACCGAGGGTCAGGCGATGAGCCTCTCGGTGAACGGCTTCATCAACGACCTGGCCCGGCAGTTCCCCATGGAGTACTCGGTCGAGCTAAAGCGGCTGATCGACCTCGAAATGGAAGGGAGCGTGGGTTGAGCCATGGCGGCAGGCGGACCCGTTTCATCCCCCGTGACGGACCTGGTCGGCGGCTTCACGCCCGAGGAGTTCGCGCGGCACATCAATGCCAACTCCTCCGCGCACGGCTGGTGGCTTGAGCGCAAGCGCTCGGCCTACGCGCGCTTCGAGTCGCTGCCCATGCCGAGCAGGACCGACGAGGCCTGGAGGTTCAGCAACATAGCCGGCATCACCCTGGGCGGGTTCTCCCCGTCCCTGGGGGGCGAGGGCGCCGCGGTCCCAGTGGCGCTCGCCGTCGAATCCGCAGCGACGCTTGCCTTTCACAACGGGAGATTCTCCGGGGGCTCCCCCGTCTCCGCCGACCTGGCGAAAAGGGGCGTCGTGGTCTCCACGCTCTCGGACGCCCTCGCGAAGCACCCCGCCCTGCTCCGCGAGCACTTCATGGCGCAGCCCCAGAAGCTCGGCTCGGCCAAGTTCGCGGCGCTCCACGAGGCCTTCGTGCAGGACGGCGCCTTCATCCACGTCCCTCGCGGGGTGGAGATTGAAAGGCCGATCGTGGTCGTGCACGGCGCGTCCGGGGCCGGGACCGCGGTCTTCCCGCACACGCTTGTGATCGCGGAGGATAATTCGCGGGTGACGGTCGTGGATTATTTCGCGTCAAGCGACGAGGCCCGCCAGTTCGCCTGCGGCGCGAACGACCTTTATGCGGGCCATGGGGCCAAGATCTCCTACGCGGCCGCCCAGTGCTGGTCCTTCGAGACCCTCTCGCTCCAGTTCAATTCTACGGTCGTGCGCCGCGACGCCCGGGTGCAATCGCTCAACCTCCACCTCGGCGCGCATCAGGCGCGCCATGAGTCCCTGAGCCAGCTCCAGGCGCCCGGCGGCTTCTCGGAGATGCTCGCTCTCACAATTGCCGGCGGGGCCCGGGAATACGACCAGCGGACCCTCCAGATCCACCAGGCCCCGAACACGAAGTCCGACCTCCTGTACAAGAACGCCCTCCTCGACAAGTCGCGGACCATCTTCTCGGGCCTCATCATCGTCGATCCCGACGCCCAGAAGACCGACGCCTACCAGAGCAACCGGAACCTCATGCTGAGCGACGACGCGGAGTCGAACTCGCTGCCCGGGCTCGAGATCCAGGCGAACGACGTCCGCTGCACCCACGGCGCGACGAGCTCGCGGATCGACCCGGAGCAGGAGTTCTACCTGAAGTCCCGCGGCATTCCCAGGAAGGCCGCCGACGAGCTTCTGATTTTCGGGTTCTTCGAGGAGGTCCTATGCCGCTTGGAAAGCGAGGAGCTTCATGATGCACTGAGGACCCTGATCCGGACGCGTTTCAACCGCTAAGGCCCCCTTTTCCCATGAACCGCGAACGCACTCTCTCACGGGAGATCTCGGTGACCCAGATCCCTTCCGGCTACAAGCAGCTGCTGCCGGTCGGGACGAAGGTGATGATCCACCAGACGCTGGGCGGGAGCTACACCGTCCAGGCTGACTTCGGCCTCTTCCGCATCGACGGGAAGGACGGCGACGCGCTCGGCGAGGTGGCGGCTGACCACAAGATCGAGACCCCGACCCTCGCGGACGGCGCCCCGGACCCCGAGGCGGTCTGGGACCAGCTTCGCAAGGTGTACGACCCCGAGATCCCTGTGAACATCGTGGACCTGGGCCTCGTTTACTCGATGGACGTCGAGAAGGCCTCCGACAGCGCCTACAAGGTCAATGTGGCGATGACGCTCACGGCTCCCGGGTGCGGCATGGGCCCCGCGATCGCCGAGGACGCAAAGAGCAAGATCCTCCTCGTGCCCGGCGTGGGCGACGCCGATGTCCGGATCACCTGGGACCCGCCGTGGAACCAGTCGATGATCAGCGAAGAGGGAAAGATGAAGCTCGGCCTGGTGTGACCATCTACGAGCAGCTCGTGGCCCTCGAGAACGAGGGGGTGCCCTTCGTGCTCGTTACGCTGGTCGACGCCCTGGGCAGCACGCCTCAGGACGCGTCCGCCAAGATGCTCGTCACGGCGAAGGGCCTTCACAGCGGCACGGTCGGCGGGGGGAAGGTGGAGGCGGCCGCGCTCAAGCTCGCGTCCGAGATACTTGCGAAGGGCGACGGCAAACCGCGCTTTGTTTCGTGGACGCTCAAGGGCGACGTCGGGATGACCTGCGGGGGATCGGTGAAGTTCTACTTCGAGCCGCACTTCGGCCCGGGGACCTGGACCATCGCGATCTTCGGGGCGGGCCACGTCGCCCAGGCGCTCCTTCCCGTCCTCACGCCCCTGCCGTGCCGGATCACCGTCGTCGACTCGCGGCCCGAGTGGCTGGGCAAGCTTCAGCGCGCCCCGAACGTCACCATCGTCCACTCCGGGTCCCCCGAGAGCATCGTGCCCTCCCTGCCCGACAGCACGTTTCTGCTCGCGATGACGATGGGACACGCGACCGACCGGCCGGTCCTCCGAAGGGCGCTGATGGAGAGGAACTTCCCGTTCATAGGCGTCATCGGGAGCGCGGCGAAGGCGGAAATCCTCCGCAGCGAGCTCGTCGCCGACGGCGTCCCCGCCGAAAGGGCGTTGGGATTTCACTGCCCGGTTGGGCTCGACTTCGGAACCAACCACCCGCACGAGATCGCTATAAGCATCGCTGCCCAGCTGCTTTCGGAACGCGACAAGGCGAGATAGCCGACCTTCCCGGCCCTGGATCCATTGTCGGCGTCGGGCGCCCGGCCTTTCGAAGACGGCAAGCCCTAACCCAGGCGATTCCCGATCGCGGCAAAGATGGCCTCGGACGTCGCCGGCGACGCAAGAGGGACCTCGCCGCCGGCTGGGCCGAACGACGCCACGGCGTCACGGATCGCCTCGCGGACCGCGAAAGCGAGCATGAGCGGCGGCTCGCCTGAGGCCTTGCTCCCGTGGATGGTCCCCTCCTGCGCCGCCATCGGCAGGAGCGTCACGTGGATCTCGATCGGCGCGTCGCTTATCGCCGGAATCTGGTAGGTGCTCGCGCTGTGGGTCAAAAGGCGCCCCTGCTTGTCCCATAGGAGTTCCTCCCGCGTCAGCCAGCCGATCCCCTGGACAAGGCCTCCCTCGATCTGGCCGAGGTCGACGCCGGGATTGAGCGAGTCGCCGACATCGTGGACGACGTCGACCCGGAGGACCCGGTGCATGCCGCTGTGCCCATCGACCTCGACCTCGGCAACCGCCGCCCCGCAGACAAAATACTGAAAGGGCCTTCCCAAGGCCTTCGACCAGTCCCAGTGGATGCCGGGCGTCGCGTAGTAGCCCGACACGGCCATGCTGATCCGGTCCTCGTGGGCCTTTTGGCAGACCTCGGCCAGGTCCACGGAGAGCTTGGATCCGCGGACCAGGGCCCTGCCATCGGCGAACTCTATCTCCGACACGGGCACCGGGGAGCCCTTCTTCTTGGCAAGGACAGCCGCCGCGACGGGGAGCAGGCGCTCGCGCAGGGTCACGCAGGCGTTCCTCACCGCGGCGCCGTTCAGGTCCGCGCCCGACGACGCGGCGGTTGCGGAGGTGTTGGGCACCTTGTCCGTCGCGGTCGGCATCATCCGAACCCGGCTCGCCGGCAGGCCCAGCTCGCGCATGGCGACGCCCTGGACCTTGGTGTGGAGCCCCTGCCCCATCTCCGTGCCGCCATGGTTCACCTGCGCGGTCCCGTCGGTGTAGAGCAGCACAAGCGCCCCCGCCTGGTTGTATTGCGTGAGCGTGAATGAGATTCCGAACTTGAGCGGGGTGACCGCGAGTCCGCGCTTCACCCGGGGGTGCTCCTTGTTCCAGGCGTCCACGGCCCGGCGCCTCTCGGAGAAGCCGGCTTCATTCTGCACCCGCGCCCAGACCGCCTGCAGCCGGTTGTCCCCAATCTCCTGCCGAAAATGGGTCGTGTTGGTCTCGCCGGTCCCCCGGTAGAGGTTGCGGCCCCTGACCACCTCAGACGCAATTTTGAGCCGGCGCGAGATCCGGTCGACGATCTCCTCCATGACAAGCATCCCCTGCGGGCCCCCGAAGCCCCTGAAGGCCGTGTTGGAGGCGACGTTCGTCCTGGCGATCAGTCCCGTGAAGCGGACCGCCGGGATGTAGTAGCTGTTGTCCAGGTGGAAGAGGGCCCGGTCCAGCACCGGCTGCGACAGGTCGAGCGACCACCCGCCGTCCGAATAGAGGTCGACGCTGGACGCGAGGATCATCCCCTCCCTGTCGTATCCGACGGAGTACCTGGCATAGAAGGGGTGCCGCTTGCCCGTGAGCACCATGTCCACGTCGCGGTCCAGCTGCAGCCGCACAGGCTGGCGTGTCTTGACCGACGCGAGCGCGACCATGGCCGCGAACGCGTTTCCCTGAGTCTCCTTGCCGCCGAACCCGCCGCCCATCCTGGGCGACTGGACGACGACCTTGTTCCTGGGCTCCCCTATGACGCCGGCGACGATCGACTGGATCTCGGTGGGATGCTGGGTGGACGAGCTGACGAAGACAGATCCCCCCTCGCCCGCCTCCGCCCAGGCCGCCTGGGTCTCCAGGTAGAAATGCTCCTGGCCGCCGAAGGAGAACTCGCCCTCCAGCCTGAGCGGCGCCTTTGAGAGCGCGGCGGCGGCGTCGCCCCGGGCCAGCGTGTGCGGCGGCGTGTGGAAGCTGCCCGCCGCTATCGCGTCCCTGATCCCTATCAGCGGCGGAAGCGGCTCGTACTCCACCACGACGGCCGCGGCCGCGGCGCGGCACGCACTCAGGGAGCGGCCCACGACGATCGCGACCACCTGCCCGTGGTACTTCACCTCGTCGTCCGCGAAGAGCGGCTCGTCGTGGTGTATCCCGACGTTGTTGCGCCCGGGAATGTCCTCCGCCATCAGCACCGCGACGACGCCCTCCATCGCCCTTGCGGCCGTCGCGTCCCGGTGCTTCACGCGGGCGCGCGCGTGAGGGGAGCACACGGGCCAGATGTCGAGCATGGGGCGCCGCTGCGCCGTGTCATCCGCGTAAAGCGCCCGGCCCGTCACATGCCCGACGGCGCTCTCGTGCCGAAGCGTCCTCGATGCGTCGGAGGGGGGCGCGTCTTCTCCTTTGCCGAAATCGAGGTCCCCGTCCTGGGCGGCGCTCGTCGCTTCGGACACGAACTTTTCCCAGAGGCTCACGATCAGCCCGCGCCGGTACTCCGCGCCCCCCCGCACGTCGTCGATCGGCTTGAATTCGCCGGACAGGATCCGCGCGACCTCCCCGGCGGCCTCGGAAACCCGGCGGCCCTCGAGGGCGGCCTCGGCCCTTCGCGCGCGAATGGGCGTCGCCGCGACGCCCCCATAGGCCATCCGGGCGCGGCGGACCACGCCGCCGGAGTCCGTGTCGATTGAGAACGCTGCGGCGACGATGCTGATGTCGAGCTCGCGGCGCTTCGACACCTTGAAGAAGTCCGACCTGCGGACGACGCCCCGGCCCGGGTCAAAGCGCGGGACGACGATCTCCAGGATCACCTCGCCGGGCGCGAGCAGGGTCTTGCGATAGGCCGTGAAGAAATCCGAAAGCGGGACCGTCCGGCTACCCCTGGCCGAGGCGAGGACAAGCTCCGCGTCGAGCGACAGGAGCACCGGCGCGCCGTCGCCGATCGGGGACGCCGTGGCAAGATTGCCCCCCAGGGTCGCCCGATTGCGTATCTGCCTTGCTGCAAACACCTTGAGCATCTTTGCGAGGGACGGGTATTCGCCGGCCAGGGCCTCCTCGACCGCGGTGAGGGTTGCGCCGGCGCCAATCCTCCAGCTGGTCTCCGTCCCGACGATCCGGGTCAGCTCCGGCACGCCCTCGGTCGATATGAGGCACGGGAACGACTTGAACTTCTTGGTCACGTCGACGCCGATTTCCGTCGCACCCGCGACAAGGGTCGCGCCCGGGTGGTCCTTCAGCGCGGCGAACAGCCCGGAGAGGGTCGTGGGCCGCACGAACCGGCCGGAGCCCGCCGTGTAGTCCAGGCCGCCCGGCGGGGGACACGGGGCCGCCAGCCTCTCCCTGAACGGATCGCCTGCGCCCGGTGATCCCTCGCCCGCCGCCTTGCGTCCGCCCAGCGCATCGAGCGCGGCGTCCCTTATCGGGCGATACCCGGTGCACCTGCAGAGGTTCCCGCTCAGCTGGTCGCTGATGTCGCTGGGCCTGGTGCAGTCGCCGCGGTAATAGCCCTCGAAGAGCGACATCACGAAGCCCGGCGTGCAATACCCGCACTGCGAGCCGCAGTGGTCGACCATCGCGGACTGCACGGGATGAAGCGCCCCCCCCTCCCCCGAGAGCCCCTCGACCGTCACGACCTCCCTGCCGGCGAACATCGGAAGGAGCGCGATGCAGCTGTTCACGCCGCGGTAGGTCGCCTTCCCCGACGAGTCCCTGTCGACGATCGCCACCGTGCAGGCTCCGCAGTCGCCCTCGGCGCATCCCTGCTTGCTTCCGGTCAGCCCGCTCGACCTCAGGAAATCGAGCAGGGTCGTGGTTGGCGCCAGGTCCTCCACCCGGACCGCCCTGCCGTTCAGCGTGAATTCAAACCCCATGGGTTCAGGCCGCGAGCGTTGCCATCGTGTGGGCGAGGACCTCCGCCCCCGAGGCGATGTGCTCGGGCGAGGCGTATTCCTCCGGCCGGTGGCTCCAGCCGTTCCGGCACGGGATGAAGATCATGGTCGTCGGGCTCACCCGGGCCATGAAGAGCGAGTCGTGATAGGCGCGGCTCACCATGCGCAGCGAGCGGAGGCCGAGCTCGGCGCAGACCTTCTCAGCGATAGCGACCGTCCGCTGGTCCCCCGCGGCCGGCGGGTCGGCGTTGATCTCCTCAAACTCCATGCGGACGCCGCGCCGGGCGCAGGCCTTCTCGGCAGCGCCCCGGATCTCCGCGAGGGCCTTTGCGCGCGTGTCGAGGCGTGCGTCCCTCAGGTCGATCTCAAGGTACGCCTTGAACGGGACGCTGTTCGCCGCCCCTGGCTCGATCCGGAAGACTCCCACCGTCCCCACAGTGTCCGGGCTCCCGCTTTCCCCGGCGGCGCGCTCGACAGCGAGCGCGATCTCGGCTCCCGCAAGCATCGCGTCATGCCTTACCGGCATGAGCACCGCGCCGGCGTGCCCGCCCTCGCCGTGAAGCGTCACCCGGTAGCTGCTGGGCCCGGCTATGTGCTCGACGATCCCGATCGGGATCTTCTGCGCCTCGAGGATCGGGCCCTGCTCGATGTGAAGCTCCACAAACGAGTGGTAATACCCCGAGGGCAGCCGCACCGACTCTAGCGTGCCCCTGCAGCCGGCCGCCGCCCTGAGTTCGTCGAGCGTGCGGCCCTCGCTGTCCCTCAGGGCCCGCGCCTTTTCGACAGGGATCGAGCCCGCCATGAGCCGGCTGCCAAGGCAGCCAAGCCCGAACCGGGTCGGCTCCTCGGCGGTGAACATGACGACCTCAAGGGAGCGCCTCGGCTTGAATCCGGCCCTCTTCAACGCCGCCAGCGCCTCGAAGGCGCCCAGGACGCCGACGACGCCGTCGTAGCGGCCCGCGTTGGGGATCGCGTCCGTGTGCGAGCCGGAACCGACGGCCGGAAGGCCGGGCTCCGATCCCTCCCATCGCGCGAAGATGTTGCCGATGGCGTCCTCCCTGACCGCGAGCCCCGCCTCCCTCGCGGCGCGGCGCACGTACTCGCGGCCCCGGAGGTCGGCCTCGGAGAACAGGACACGCGTCACGACCGGCGCCGGGGCCTCGGAAATCAGGGAGAGCTCGTCAATCCGGCGCTGGAGCCCGGCGCTGTCGACGGCGATCCTGATATCCGGCCTCGGACTTGTCATAGGGCGGCCCGGTTCACGTCCTTGTAGTACAGGTATCGGGCCGGAACCTTGCCCATAGCGACAAACCATTGGGCGCAATAGGGCGCCATCCAGACCGCGTCCCCGGCCCGCACGGGATACCAGGAGTCCTCGAGCCGGTAGACGCCCTCTCCGGACAGCATGATGAGCCCGTGCTCCATGACGTGCACCTCCACGAACGGAAGGTGCCCTCCGGGCTGGTATGCGAAGAGGTTGACCGCCATGTCGAACGCGGGCTCATCGGGCAGGAGCACCTGCAGGTTCGCGGCGGGATCCCCGAGAAACGGCGTTCCCTTGACCCGCGATTGGTCCCCGAGGATCGCGCGCGGGGCGCGGACCCCCGGGAGCGCGACGTACCTCTTCTGGAAGAGGGTGACCTGGGTGCCCTTCCTTGGGGACGACAGGCTCCAATCCGAGCCCGCCGGGCAGTAGAAGAACCCGCCCGCCTTCAGGCGGCGCCTCTTCGGGCCGACGGCCACCAGGGCGCCGCCCTCCATGACATATCCGAATGTCTGCGTCCCGCCGGCGGCGACCCGGGCGGAGCCGCCGGACTGGAACGTCAGGAGGGTCTGCGCGATGCCTGCGCCCATGGCGGGGCCGACGAGGACGGCCGCCGTGGCCCCGGCGACGCCCGGGAGCGAGCTGTTGACGTGGTTGCCAGGGGTGATGAGCGCGTGGCGTGCCCCCACGTGGGCTCGGGTGTGGCCAAAGAGTTCGGACATGGGATTGGGTGGTGAGCGGTTCGGGTTGAAAGCAGGTCGCGGGCCTATTGTGGGTCCAAAGGGTCAGCTTGGCCTGACAAAGTGAGGGGATGGGGCGCCCGGTGCAATCCGGCCCTGCGAGAACACGGTCCGGCCCCGGACGACCGTGCGCACGATCCTGACCCGCGACTTGCGCCCGTCGTAGGGACCCTGCCGGTGCCTGTAGAGCAGGTCCCCGTTCGAGAGCGCGTGCCCGCCCCGGAGGTCGATGATCGTCAGGTCGGCGTCGAGTCCCTCGGCGAGCCTTCCCTTTGTCCGGTCGATGCGGAACCGGCGGGCGACGTTTGCCGAAAGCAGCCTCGAGAGATGCGGCAGGGCGACCTCGGGCGACCTTCGGGCGAGCGCCTCCGAGACGAGCAGCTCGAACCCGTGCTGGCACCCGGATATGCCGCCCCATATGGCAAAGAAGTCGGCCGACCGCTTCATCTCGGGAGGGGCCGGCGAATGATCCGAGCCTATGGTGTCGATCCCGCCCGACTCGAGCTCGCGCCAGAGCCCGAGGCGCAGCGCGTCGGGCCGCAGCGGCGGAAAGCACTTTGCCGGGGCCCCGAGGCGGACGACGTCCTCCTCCGAAAGGAGGAGGTAGTGGGGGCAGGTCTCAACCGAGACGTCCACGCCCCGCTTCCCCGCGTCCCGGGCTAGCGCCACGCCCTCCGGGCTGCTCACGTGGACAATATGGAGGGCGCATCCGGTCTCGCCGGCGATGTCCAGCGCCGTCCGGATTGCCGAGAGCTCGAGCTCCACCGGGCGGGACCGGAGCCAGGCCCGGACGTCCGTGCCGCGGGCATGCTGCTCCGCGGTCGCGCGGCGGGCCAGCGCCTCGTCCTCCGCGTGGACGGCCACCAGCATGCCGAGCGCGGCGGCGCGCTTCATCCCCGCCCTCAGCGTGGCCGTATCCGAAAGGGGAAACTCCTCGACGCCGCTGTCGCACATGAAGGCCTTGAACCCGATGGCTCCGGCGTCGCGCATCGGCTCGAGCTGATCGAGGTTGCCCGGGACGAGGCCGCCCCATATCCCGAAATCGGTCCGCGACGACCGCTCCGCGGCGGCCCGCTTGAGCGCGAAGCTCGCCGCGTCCGTGACGGGCGGCAGCGAGTTGAGCGGCATGTCGAAGAACGCGGCCCCGCCCCCGGCCGCAACGGCGTTTGAGCCGCTTTCCAGCCCCTCCCAGTCGGACCGGCCGGGCTCGTTGAAGTGGACGTGCGAGTCGATGATCCCCGCGATCACGTGAAGCCCCTGGGCCTCGACGATCTCGGAGGCCGACGAGCCGAGGTCGGGCCCGATCCTGGCAATCCGCCCGCCTGAGGCGGCGATGTCGGCGAGTGCCGCGCCCTCCGGGGTCACAACCATGGCGCCGCGCACGAGGAGATCGTAGGCCTCGCTCATCCTGGGTGCCGGGACGCGAGCCGGGCCAGGAAGTCGGCCACGACCTCCAGCGCGACCCGGATGTCGCTCGTCCGGACGAATTCGTCGGGATGGTGGCTCAGGCCCTTCCTGCAGCGCACAAAGAGCATGGCGACGGGCGTGAGCGCCGAGAGTATCACCGCGTCGTGCCCGGCCCCGCTCGGGACGCGCAGCGACCGCCCCTGGCACGCCCGCACGCTCCCTTCCAGAAGCGCCGTCAATTCCCTCGAGCACGAGACGGCCCCGTTGTCCTGGGTCACCTCGGCCGCGAACCCGAGGCCCCGCCTCCTGGCGATCGCCCGCCCCGCCCGAAGGAGGCTCCCGAATGCGGAGAGGCGCCGCGAATCCACCGGGTGCCTCAGGTCGAGCGAGAGCCCGGCTTCCCCCGCGATCACGTTTGCCGCCCCCGGATGGGAGGTGATCCGACCCACCGTCGCGACGAGCGGCGGACGCGCCTTTGCGAGGGCCTCGACCACAAGGATGAATTCGGCGGCCCCGGCGAGCGCGTCCCTGCGGAAGTCCATGGGCGTCGTCCCGGCGTGGCCCGCGCGGCCCATGAAGGCGACCCTGGCGCGGGTCTGGCCCGCGATGGCCGGAACGACCCCGGCGGCCAGCCGGCCGGCCTCGAGCACCGGTCCCTGCTCAATGTGCACCTCAAGATAGCCCAGGAGCTCCCCCCGCGAATGGGCCGGTCCGGCCGGGTGAAGCCTTCCCCCCTTGTGCCTCGAAAGCAACTCCCCCACCGAGACACCCTGGGCGTCCCGAAGCCGGAGGTCGGACTTCCTAAGCCGGCCCGCGAAGGCCTTGCTCCCGAGATAGGCGCTCGAGAACCGCACGCCCTCCTCCTCGGAGAAGCCGAGGACCTCGACGGCGAAGGGAAGCACGACGCCGCGGCTCCGGACAATCTCGAGGGCCGCGATGGGGAGGAGGACCCCGAGCGCCCCGTCGAAGCGGCCGGCATCCCGGACGGTGTCAAGGTGCGAGCCCATGAGGAGCGTCCTGGAACCCGCCGCCGAACCCTCCATTCTCCCAATCAGGTTCCCAGCCCCGTCCTCCGCGACCGAGAGGCCCGCGCTCCTCATCCAGCGGCCGACGAGGGCGTTCGCCCTGCGCATTGCCGGCGACATGAAGGTGCGGGTCGTCGCCCCCCGCTCGTCGGAGACCCGCGCGAGCTCCTCGAGCTTGCGGGCAAGGGCCGCCGCGGCCTGTGCCAAGTTTCTCCTGCGCATTCGCTCCGTCAGCTCCCCCTGTAGGTGTTGTAGGCCCAGGGCGTCACGAGGAGCGGCACATGATAGGAACCCGAGGGGTCCGATATTCCGAAGCGCACCGGCACGACGTCGAGGAACGGGACCTTGTCCGGCGGGGCCGATTTCGAGGCGAAGTACTCGCCGACGTGGAATTCCAGCTGGTATATGCCCGCCAGCATTCCCGACCCGCTCAGGAGCGGGGAATCCGTTCGCCCTTCAGCGTTTGTCACCACCTTCTTGTGCAGGGCGGGGCCGGGAGCTATCCGGCGAAGCTCGATGCGCAGCCCGGCTGCAGGGCAGCCTGCTGTCAGGTCGAGGACGTGTGTGCTGAGCTTTCCGGGCATTTCAGTTCTCCTTTTTGACGGTCTCGTTGAGTCTGAGCAGGGCTATCTTGGCGATTTCACAGAGCGCCGTCGAGAGCTCCGCGTCGCGGGTGTTGCCCGAGCGCGCCCGCATGGCCGCGAGGATGACGTCCTTCGCGTTCAGGCGCGCGCAGATGACGAACGGGAAGCCGAAACGCGCCGTGTAGGATCCGTTGAGGCTCTGGATCTCCGCGGATTCGGCGGAAGTGAGCCGGTCGAGCCCGGCGGCGGACTGCTCTCGGGCCGAGGACGCGGTCAGCTCGCCGGCCTTGGCGAGGCGGCCTGCCAGGTCGGGGTGGGCCCGGATCAGGGCGAGTTGCCGGTCGGCGGGCGCGCCCCGCATCGTCTCACAGAGCGCCGCGTGAAGCCCGTCCAGGTCCCGGAACGGCCGCTTCGGATACGTATCGTCCGCCACCCAGGGCGAACGCTCGAACAGATGGCCGAGGGCGGCGACAAACTCCGCGCGATCGCATGAATTCAGCGCGGCCAGCGAAGGCTGCTTGGAGGCGCTCACTTGAGCAGCTCGTAGGCCGGAAGGGTCAGGAACTCGTCGAGCTGCGGGGACTTGATCATCTCCGTGAAGAGGTGCGCGGCCACCCGGAAATGGCCGTTCGAATAGCGCTCCGCCCCGACCTCCGACTCGATCTTCTCGATGACCTCCCCGAGGAGCAGGTCGTAGTGGTCGGCGGTGATCGCCTTGCCATCCGCCAGCCTTCCGCCGCAGTGGAGCCACTGCCAGAGCTGCGCGCGGGAGATCTCCGCGGTCGCCGCGTCCTCCATGAGGTTATAGAGGGGGACGCATCCCAGGCCGCCGAACCAGGCCTCAAGGTACTGGATGCCGACGCTCAGGTTCGTGCGGATCCCCGCATCCGTGATGGTGCCCGCAGGGGCCGAGAGCAGGTCGGCGGCGGTGACGTTCACGTCCTCCCTCTGGCGCGCGACCTGGTTGGGGCCCGGCATGTGCTTGTCGAAGGCCTGAAGCGCGACGGGGACTAGGCCCGGGTGGGCGACCCAGGTGCCGTCGTGCCCGTCCGTGGCCTCGCGCTCCTTGTCGGCGAGGACCTTGGCGAGGGCCTCCTCGTTGGCGGCGGGGTTGTTCTTGATCGGGATCTGGGCCGCCATCCCGCCCATGGCGTGCGCGCCCCTGCGGTGGCACACCTTGATGACGTGGAGGCAGTAGGCCCGCATGAAGGGCGCGGTCATGGTCACCTGGCTGCGGTCGGGGAAGAGGTAGCCCTTCTTGCGGCGGAGCTTCTTGATGCAGCTGAAGATGTAGTCCCACCTCCCGCAGTTGAGCCCGGACGCGTGGTCGCGCATCTCATAGAGCATCTCCTCGGCCTCGAAGGTGGCGAGAATGGTCTCTACGAGCGCCGTCGCCCGGATCGAGCCCCTGGGGATCCCGAGCGCCGCCTGCGCCTGCACGAACACGTCGTTCCAGAGGCGCGCCTCCAGGTGGCTCTCCATCTTGGGGAGGTAGAAGTAGGGTCCCGAGCCGCGCGCGAGCAGCTCGCGGGCGTTGTGGTAGAAGTAGAGCCCGAAGTCGAAGAGGCTCCCCGAGACCGGCCTGCCGTCCATGAGCACGTGCTTCTCGGGCAGGTGCCAGCCGCGGGGCCTCACCAGCAGCGTCGCCGTCTTCTCGTTGAGCCTGTAGCTCTTCCCCTCGGGGCTGGTGAAGGAGATCGTGCGGCGGACTGCGTCCCTCAGGTTGATATGCCCGTCGAGCAGGTTCTCCCACGTCGGCGACGTCGCGTCCTCAAAGTCGGCCATGAAGACCTTCGCCCCGGAGTTGAGGGCGTTGATGACCATCTTGCGGTCCACCGGCCCGGTGATCTCGGTTCGGCGGTCCAGCAGGTCCGCCGGCGCAGGCGCCACCTTCCACGGGCCTTCCCGGACCGAGCGGGTCGAGGGAAGGAAGTCCGGGAGCACGCCCGCGTCCAATTCGTCCTGGCGGGCCACGCGCGCGCGGAGCAGCTCCTGGCGGCGGGGCTCGAACTCGCGAAAGAGCCCGGCAAGGAAGGCGCAGGCCCCGGGTGTCAGGATCTCGGCATATTCCGGCGGGATGGGCCCGCGGAATTCGAGGCCGGATGGGTTTGAGTCGGTCATGGTCTGGCGAATTGAGCAGGCACAGATAACTTCCACATTGAGTCCTGTCACCTCCATACTAACGTCCGGTATCCATGCCCGCCCCTCGATCGACCCCGAAGCACAAGCCATGAGCGCCGAGAACTTCATGAGGGATGCGATACGCCTTTCCCTGGACGGCGTGCGCTCGGGCCGCGGCGGCCCGTTCGGATGCGTTGTCGTCCGCGCAGGCAAGGTCGTTGGCAGCGGGAGCAACCAGGTGACGTCCACGTGCGACCCGACGGCCCACGCCGAGATTGTCGCGATCCGCGAGGCCTGCAGGGCGCTCGGGACCTTCCAGCTTGCCGACTGCACCCTCTACGCGAGCTGCGAGCCCTGCCCGATGTGCCTTTCGGCAATCTACTGGGCGCGCATCCCCACCGTCTATTACGGCAACACGCGCCAGGACGCGGCGGCGGCCGGCTTCGACGACGATTTCATCTACCAGCAGATCCCGCTTCCGTCGGCGGAGCGCCGCATCTCGATGAGGGTGCTGCTGCGCGACGAGGCAAGGGGAGCGTTTTCCGAATGGGCCGAGAAGAAGGACAAGGTGGCTTATTGAGGCTGCCGCGCTTGCCAAATCCGAGCTTTGCCCCAGACTTGTCCCCCATGCATTTTGACAGCCCGCAACCCGGCCTGAACGCTCCGCTTCCCCGCCTTGACGACGACGATGACGAGGATGAGGAGACGGAGGAGAGCACCATAGTCAGGAAGGATCCCTCCGTATCCCTATTGATCCAGAAGCGGTTCCTGAACCAGCGTAAGATCTTCCTCTGGGGCCCCGTGACCGATGAAACCGCCAAGGACCTGAGCGAGAAGCTCCTGTACCTTGAGTCCACAGGCCCGGGAAAGGACATCACCTTCTATATGAATACCCCCGGCGGATCGATCACCGCCGGAATGGCGGTGTTCGACGCGATGAAGCTCATCTCGTCGCCGATCACGGTCGTCGTGACCGGGATGGCCGCGTCCATGGGCTCGATCCTGCTCTGCGCCGCGGCCAAGGGACGGCGCTTCATATATCCCCACGGGCGGGTCCTCATCCACCAGCCCCTGATCTCGGGCCGTTTCATCGGGCCGGCGACGGACATCAACATCCAGGCCCAGGAGATGGAAAAACTCCGCGGCGAACTGAATCAGATCCTTGCCGACGCCTCCGGCCAGCCGATCGAGAAGATCTCCAAGGACACCGACCGCGACTTCTACCTGAACGCCAAGGAGGCCGTCGCCTACGGCCTGGCCGACAAGATCGTCGACAAGATCTGAGCCGCAGGCCCCCCCGGGGGGTGCCGCGTCAGCGCCTCCCGGAGCCCAGCGATTTCTCGAGGTTCTGGTCTATCTCCATCTTCCACTGGGCGGCCGTGCCCGTGTCGCCCGCCTGGAGCGCGACATCGCGGGCCTCAACAAGCCAGGGGGACCTCACGGCGGCGGGAATCTGGTCGATCGCAAGGAGCTTCCTGTAGACATCGATCGCCTCGGCGGCCCGCTGGTGGGTCGCGAGGAACAGCGCGGTCTCGCGGATCAATTCCCAGCTCCAGGGCGACGTGTCGGCGGCGTCCGCGGCGCTCGCTATCACCCAGGACGCCTGCTCCTTGTTGCCCGCGGCCTCCAGCCTCTGCGCCAGCGCGAGCGCGAGGGCCAGGTTGGGAGCCTCCTTCATGCCGGCCCTGCCCGCCTCGATCGCCTCGCCCCGTTTGCCGGAATCGTCGAGCAGGTTCATCCTTCGGATGACCGCGTAGCCGGCCAGCTTCTCCGGAAGCGCGGACAGGTTCTTTGCCTGCGCGGACACGGAGACCGAGAACGGGCGATACAGGGGATCGCCGATGACGATCGACTGCCAGCTGAGGACGGGCAGCGCGTAGTACGCGGCGTCGACCAGGTCGTCGCCGCGGGCCAGGGCCTCCATCAGGAGGTCGGGACGGTGAAGGTACTCGAGGTAGGGCTCGAATACGTTGCCCACGGTCCCCGTGACGCCGCGGGCGACCAGCGGCCCGCACCAGCCCTCGGTCGATGACCGCAGGGTGTGGGCGGAGAAGCTGTGCAGGTGGACCGCTATCGCGCCCGGCGGGAACCGGAATCCAGGCAGGTCGAACGGCCCGTTCAGGTCCGTCGCATACCAGCCAAAGTAGAGCGCGGGCGCGTCTATCCGGGCCGTCGCCGGAACGGTCTCCGGGCCGCGGCTCACGGAGAGGTCAAAGCCGAGGGTGGTAATCCGGGACGCGGCGGCTTCGAGCCAGCGGTCCCCGTTCTTGTGGGGTCCGGCGACGTCCACATAGGCGCGCCCGAGGAGGCCGCTCTTCTCGGCCAGCACCGCCAAATCGACAAGGTGCATCGCCTCGGCCGCCGTGGGCCCGTCGAGCCGGGAGACCTTCACGACCTGGGAGAGGGTATATTCGTTCGGGTGCTCATTCCCGTACAGCGGATTCGGTATCCCCGCATTGATCGGATAGTCGGTCCTTGCGAGGAGGCTCAGCTCCGAATCCACGGCCCCCTGGTTCGTGCGGAACTCCGGGTGGTTGGTCAGCGAGCCGACCTCCTTGAACAGGAGGGGATCGTGCGCTATCCGCAGCGGCACGCCCCGGCAGACGACGAGCGCCGCGATCCTGTGGCCGGAGATCGCGTATTTTCTGCGGCCCACCTCGTCAAACAGGTCCATCGCGATCGCGTCTATCCAGCCTCTCTTCACGAGCTCGTCCTCCAGGGGCTGCCAGACCGCCGCCACGAACTCCCTCCACGAGATCGTCTCCGCGACGGGCATCCTGAGGGCGATGATGTTCGACGAGGGGACCCCGCGGACCTCCGCATAGTGCCTGGCGATCTCGATCGAATCCGGCGCGTCGCTGTTGGCGACCACCACGACCTGGCCGGCAACGCCGAATCCTGACGCCGGCGCGACAAATGCGAACACCACGGCCACGGCAAGCAGGCCAGGCATCGCCCCGAGCACGCCCGTGACCCCCAGGAACCCCGCGTTGTTTGAAGCGCTGATCGTCAAATCTGAGCCTGCTTCCATGCCCAAGGCAACTTCCAGCAGTCGCAGCCGGGAACCCACGGGGACCGGCAGCCCGTGAACCCGGCCACGCCAGGGTTGATCTGAACCGTTCCCCGCGGATAAATTGCCGCGAATGCAGGGCCCACGCGCGTCTCCAACATCCCGCGCCAGCCTCTGGTGGACGGCGGCGCTGATCCTGGGACTGGCGCTCGCATGCTACTGGCCGGCCCTGCGCGGGGCAATGGTCTGGGATGACGACGCCCACGTCACCAGGCCCGAGCTGCGGTCGGCGGCGGGGCTTTGGCTGATATGGACGAACCCCGCCGCCACCCAGCAGTACTATCCCCTGCTTCACAGCGCGTTCTGGCTCGAGCACAGGTTCTGGGGCGACTCGACGCTGGGCTACCATCTCGCAAACGTGCTTCTCCACGCCGCCGCCGCGGTGCTCCTGACCCTCGTGCTTCGGCGGCTCAGGGTTCCGGGAGCCTGGCTGGCCGGGCTGGTCTTTGCCGTGCACCCGGTGTGCGTCGAGTCCGTGGCCTGGATCTCGGAGCAGAAGAACACGCTCTCGCTTGTCCTCTACCTCCTGGCGGCGCTTGCTTACCTGAGGTTCGACGGCGGCCGAGGAAGGCCTGGGGCCGGCTGGCACTACCTCCTTGCCTCCGCGCTGTTCGCGCTGGCCCTCCTGACCAAGACCGTGACCGCGACGCTGCCGGCCGCGCTCCTTGTCGTCTTCTGGTGGCAGCGGGGCCGCCTCCCCTGGCGCCGCGACTTCCTGCCCCTGGTCCCCTGGTTTGTCGCCGCGGCCGCAAGCGGGCTGTTCACCGCACTGGTCGAGCGCAAGCTTGTCGGGGCGGAGGGCGCTGGTTTTGACCTCACCCTTGCCCAGCGCTGCCTGCTGGCCGGCCGCGTGATCTGGTTCTACCTGGGCAAGCTCCTCTGGCCGACCCACCTCGTCTTCATATACCCGCGCTGGGACGTGAAGTCCGAGGCCGTTGGTTGGACCGCGTACCTGGCGGCGGCGGTTCTCGTCACCGCCGCCTTGTGGTTCCTTCGCCGTCGCTCGCGCGGCCCGCTTGCGGCGTGGCTGTTTTTTGCCGGGTCGCTCTTCCCCGCCCTGGGCTTCTTCAACGTCTATCCCTTCATCTTCTCGTACGTGGCCGACCACTTCCAGTACCTGGCAAGCATGGGGATCGTCACCGCGTTCTCGGCCGGCGCCGCCTGGCTCCTCGGCCGCGGCCCTCCTGCCCAGCGCGCCTGCGGCCTGGGCCTCGTCGCGGTGCTGATCGCGGTCCTCTGCGCCCTGAGTAACGCGCAGAGCCGGACCTACACGGCCCAACCCGCGCTCTACAAGGCAACCCTTGCGGGGAATCCGGAGTGCTGGATGGCCCACAACAACCTTGGGCTATGGTATGAGGATCGCGGGGACCCGCGCCAGGCGGTCACGCACTTCCAGGAGGCCATCCGCCTGAAGAAGGATTATGCCACGGCGCACAACAACCTGGGAAGCGTTCTTAGGACGATGCCCGGCCGCCTGGACGACGCGATCGCCCATTTTCAGGAGGCGCTGCGCCTGCAGCCCGGCTACGCCGAGGCGCACAACAACCTCGGCGTGGGGCTTGAGGACCGCGGGGACCTGGCGGGGGCGGTCGCGGAGTTTCAGGAGGCCGTTCGCGTCAGGAAGGATTACGCCACGGCCCACTTCAACCTCGGAGGCGTCCTGCTGAAGATGCCCGGCCGCCTGGATGACGCGGCCTCCCATCTCCAGGAGGCGCTGCGCCTGAAGCCAGACTACGCCGAGGCGCACGACAGCCTTGGAAGCGCCTGGCTGAACACGCCGGGGCGGATGGACGACGCGATCGCCGAGTATCGGGAGGCCCTGCGCATCCGGCCAGATTTCGCGGAGGCGCACAACAACCTCGGAAACGCCCTGCTCAAGGTTCCCGGCCGGCTGGATGACTCTGTCGTCCAGTTCAGGGAGACGCTGCGCCTGACGCCCGGCAATGCCGAGGCCCATAACAACCTCGGCGCCGCCCTCAGCGCGCAGGGCCGCACCTCGGAGGCCGTGGCCGAGTATGAGGAGGCGCTTCGGCTGAAGCCCGACTTTGCCGAGATCCACTTCAACATCGCCATGGCGCTGCTCAACGTCCCCGGCCGAAGGAACGACGCGGCGGACCAGCTGGAGGCATTCCTCCGGATCAGGCCCGGGAACGACGCGGCCCTCCGAATCCTCGCCCAGATCCGTGCGAATCAGCCGTAGAGCCCGAGCGGGGACGCCCCGGCTCGCGCCAGGCCCGCGAATCCCGGGGGCCACGCCAGGGTTGATTCGGGCGCTCCCAGGCGGATAAATTGCCGGGAATGCAGGGTCAAAGCGCGCCTCCACCCCCCCGCGCCGGCCTCTGGCTGACGGCGGCGCTCATCCTCGGGCTGACCTTCGCGTGCTACTGGCCGGCCCTGCGCGGGGGGATGATCTGGGATGACGACGCCCATGTCACCAGGCCCGAACTGCGGTCTGCGGCGGGATTGTGGCAGATATGGTCTAGGCCTGGCGCCACCCAGCAATACTATCCGCTGCTTCACAGCGCATTCTGGATCGAGCATAGGCTCTGGGGCGACGCGACGCTGGGCTACCACCTTGCCAACGTCCTGCAGCACTGCGCGGCCGCGCTCCTGCTGGTCCTGATCCTCCGAAGGCTCGGCGCACCGGGCGCCCGTTTGGCCGGGCTTCTCTTTGCCGTCCACCCGGTTTGCGTCGAGTCCGTGGCGTGGATCTCGGAGCAGAAGAACACGCTTTCGCTGGTCCTCTATCTCGTGGCCGGGCTCGCGTACTTGAGATTCGACTCCGGGCGCGGGAAGCCTGGGGCCAGCCGGCAATACTTGCTTGCGTCAGCGCTGTTCGTATCGGCCCTCATGACCAAGACCGTGACGGCGACGCTGCCGGCGGCGCTTCTGGTCGTATTCTGGTGGCAGCGCGGACGCCTTTCCTGGCGCCGAGACGTACTGCCGCTCGTTTCGTGGTTCGTCTTCGCGATCGCCAGCGGATTGTTCACCGCGCTGGTTGAACGGAGGCTCATAGGAGCCGAGGGCGCCGGGTTCGACCTGACGCCCGTGCAGCGCCTCCTTCTGGCCGGCCACGTGATCTGGTTCTACCTGGGCAAGCTCCTCTGGCCGGCCCACCTCGTCTTCATCTATCCGCGATCGGACGTCGGGGCCGAGGCGGCAAGCTGGGTGGCATGCCTGGCGGCGGCGGTGCTCGTGACCGCATTCTTGTGGCTCCTGCGCCGGCGCGCACGGGGGCCGCTTTCGGCGTGGCTCTTCTTTGTCGGGTCGCTGTTTCCCTCCCTCGGCTTCCTCAACGTCTACCCCTTCATCTATTCCTACGTGGCCGACCATTTCCAATACATGGCCAGCATGGGGATATTCGCCGCGGCGTCGGCCGGCGCGGTCCTGCTCCTCGACAGGGCGCCGCCGGCCGCCCGGGCCTCGGGATGGGGCATCGTGGCGGCTCTTGTCGCCACGCTCTGCATCCTTTCCAACGCCCAGAGCCGGACCTACGCGGACCAGCGCACCCTTTACGCCGCGACCATCGACGGGAACCCTGAATGCTGGATGGCCCACAACAATCTGGGCCTGTGGTATGAGGGCCGCGGCGACCTGGAAAACGCCGTCTCCGAGTTCCGGGAGGCCATCCGCCTGAGGAAGGACTACGCCGCAGGGCACAACAACCTGGGCAGCGCCCTTGTGAAGCTGCCCGGCCGGCTGGACGATGCGGTCTCCCACTACGAGGAGGCGCTGCGCCTGAGGCCGGGCTTTGCCGAGGCCCACAACAACCTTGGAAACGCCCTGGAGGGAATTCCGGGCCGGCTGGACGATGCCGTTCATCAATTCGAGGAGGCGCTGCGCCTGGAGCCCGACTATCCCGAGGCGCACAACAACCTCGGAAACGCGCTGGAGAAACGGCCCGGCAGCCTGGATGACGCAGTCTCGCAATATGAGGAGGCGCTGCGCCTGAGGCCCGACTACGCGGAGGCGCACGACAATCTTGGGAATGTCCTGTCAAGGGTCCCCGGACGGGCGGACGAGGCGATCGCCCAATTCGAGGAGGCGTTGCGCCTGAGGCCGGACCTTGCCGAGGCCCACAACAACCTCGGAAGCGTCCTGGGAAGGACGGCCAGCCGGAGGAGCGAGGCCATTTCGCATTTCCAGGAGGCGCTGCGCCTGAGGCCGGATTTCGCCGAGGCCCACAACAACCTCGGGACGGCCCTGCTGGACACGCCAGGGCGCCTTGACGAGGCGGCCTCCCAGTACCGGGCGGCCCTGCGCGTCAGGCCGGAATTCGCCGAGGCCCACAACAACCTTGGAAACGCGCTCTCGAGGACGCCCGGGCGTCTGGACGAGGCGATCTCGCAGTATCAGGAGGCGCTGCGCCTGAAGCCCGACTATGCAGGGGCCCACAACAATCTGGGGACGGCCCTCAACGCGGAGGGCCGGACCGCGGAGGCCATTGCCGAGTATGAGGCGGCGCTCCGGCTGATGCCGGCCAGCGCCGATATCCACCTCAACATCGCCATGGCGCTGCTTGGAATCCCGGGCCGCGAGGATGAAGCGGCGGGCCACCTTGAGGCGGTCCTGCGCGCCAGGCCGGGGGACGCGGCGGCCCGCCAGCTCCTTGAGCGGACTCGCCGAAACCGGCCATAGGACGGGACGCCGAAGGCGCCACGGCTGGAGCCGGCTTACAACGGGGATGGACGCATTGCCCGTCTTGCGGCACACTTGTCTCCCGGTCTTCCCAAGTCGGTCGGCGGCCCCCTCCCTTGAACCTGATCATCCGCAACGCCCGTATCCTGACCCTCGCATCCGGCGCCCGGCCGCGCCGGGGCAAGGAGCTGCATGATCTGTCCGTCGTCCCCCAGGGCGACGTCCTCGTTGCGGACGGGGCAATCGCGGCGCTTGGGCAGCGGCTGGAGGCCCCCGAGGGGGCGGAGGTCGTCGACGCCAACGGGCGCGTGCTCATGCCGGGTTTCGTGGACTGCCATACGCACGCCTGCTGGGCCGGCAACAGGCTGGATGAATGGGAGGAGAGGCTTCGCGGCGTGCCGAACGCCGAGATTGTGAAGAAGGGCGGCGGGATCCACGCCACGGTGCTCGCCGTGCGCGAGGCGACCAAGAAGCAGCTGGCCGCGGGGCTCAGGGAGCGGCTGAACAGGATGCTGCGCGAAGGCACGACGACCGTGGAGGTGAAGAGCGGATATGGGCTCACGACGGAGGCGGAGCTTAAGATGCTGAGGGCGATCGTTCGCGCGGGCCAGGACTGGCCGGGGACGGTCGTGCCGACCGCGCTCCTGGGGCAGTCCTTCGAGGACCACCTCGACGACTACGTGAGGATGGTCGTCAAGGAGATGCTGCCGGAGGTCTCGCGCGAGTTCCCCGACGTGGCTGTGGACGCACGCGTCGAGGAGGGCGCCTGGACGAAGGACGCCTGCGTCCGGCTGTTCGAGAAGGCCTCGAAGCGCCATCCCCTGCGCGTCGAGACCGACCAGTTCAGCTCCCTCGGCATGGTGCCGGAGGCGATCCGGCTCCATGCGCGCAGCGTCGACCACCTCGAGGCCTCCACCAAGGCCGACCTGGTGGCCCTGGCCGGCTCCCACACCCTCGGCGTCATCCTTCCCTGCGCCGGCTTCCATACCGACGGGCGCTTTGCACGGGCCGGCTTCTTCGTGGACCAGGGGGGCGCCGTGGCGCTGGCGACCGACTGCAACCCCGGCACGGCACCGGCCCATTCCATGCCGCTCGCCATCGCGCTCGCGGTGCGGCGCTGCGGATTGACGCCGCAGGAGGCGATCGCCGCCTGCACCGTGAACGCGGCCGCGGTGCTAGGGCTCCCGGACAGAGGCACGGTCGAGGTTGGCAAACGCGCCGACATGGTCCTCCTGGAGCACACCGACGAGCGGATGCTCGCCTACGAGTTCGGGGGCAATCCGATTGCGCTCGTCATCTGCGGCGGAAAGATTGTGAAGGATACACGCTAGTCCGCCATGAATCGTCGCGAATTCCTCTCCACTGCGGCCGCAACGATGGCCGCCGGCACATTGATACCCAGAGCGCTGTCCGACGGCGTGCCCCAGAAATCCGACGGCATGAACTACGCGCCCCTTGGCAAGCCCAGCCCGGTCGTGAAGCCGGGCGAATTCGCATTCGCCGCCGTGCGTCTCGACCACGGCCACATAAACGGCATGTGCAACGGCCTCCTGGAGGCGGGCGCCACGCTCAAGTGGGTCTATGACCCGGATCCAAAGAGGACCGAGGAATTCAGGTCCCGGCACCCCGAGGCCAAGGCCGCGAGGTCGATGGAGGAGGTCCTGGACGATCCCGAGGTCCGGCTGGTCGCCTCGGCGGCCGTGCCATCCGAGAGGGGCCCCCTGGGGTGCCGGGTGATGGAGGCGGGCAAGGACTACTTCTCCGACAAGGCCCCCTTCACGGCGATGGCGCAGCTCGACCAGGCCAGGGCCGTCGTTGCGCGGACCGGCCGCAAGTACATGGTCTATTACAGCGAACGCCTGCACAACGAGTCGGCGATGTTCGCGACCGACCTGATCCAGCACGGCGCGATAGGCCGGATAATCCATGTGGTCAGCCTCGCCCCCCACCGGCTCAGCAAAACGTCCCGCCCGGACTGGTTCTTTCAGAAGGCGAAGTCCGGAGGGATCCTCTGCGACCTCGGAAGCCACCAGTTCGAGCAATTCCTCGCCTACTCCGGGTCGGGCGACGCCACCGTCAGCCACGCCGCCGTCGGGAACTTTGCCAACCCGGACCATCCCGAGTTCGAGGATTTCGGGGAGGCCTGCCTCACGGGGGATTCCGGTGCGCTGAACTACGTTCGCGTCGACTGGTTCACGCCGGATGGCCTGAGTTCATGGGGCGACGGCCGGACGTTCATCATTGGCACCGGGGGCACGATCGAGCTGCGCAAGTACCTCGATATCGCCCGCGACAAGGCCGGCGATCACGTGTACGTGGCCGACGGGAAGAGCGAGCAGCACCTGAGCGTGGCGGGAAAGGTCGGGTTCCGGTTCTTCGGCGAATTCATCCTGGACTGCCTCAACCGCACGGAGAAGGCCATGACCCAGGCCCACGCGTTCAAGGCAGCCGAGCTCTGTCTCCGCGCGCAGTCCGCGGCATCCCGGGTGACGCAGTAGCCCGGCGCCCGGGGATTAGGGAACCTCGTAGACCTCAATGAGCCCTATCCCGGTGTCCCCGCTCGCCCCCGAGACAACGGCGGTGTACGCCCCGGGCGGCAGCGTCACGAGCAACGCGGAGTCCGGCGTGGCAACGGGTCCCCATGAGAAGGCCCCGACGGACGCGGCCGCCGACGCGATCTGGGTGTCCCCTCCCCAGCCGGTGTCGCTTCCAAGCGGCGTGGAGCCCGCGGCGCCGTCGCTTTGGTAGAGCTGCAGCTGCGGGTCGGGCAGGACCCCCGAGACGCCAAGGGCGGCAAGGGCGGGTCCGGCCCCCCGGATGAGAACGGTCTTGGCCGTGGTCCCATCGATCACGAATCCGGCGATCAGCACGTTGCCCCCCGTCCCCACGAGGGCCCTCGCGGAAATGTTCACCAGCCGCGGCGAGGAAGGCGTGTAGCTGGCCGCCGGCGTGGCGTCATAGATCTCGGCCAGCGCAACGCCCGTGTCCCCGCTGCTTCCGGTGACTTCGGCCGTGTAGGACCCGCCGGCCAGTGTCTCGAGGAGCGCCGAGTCGTGGCTTGAGGCGCTCGTCCACGGAAAGGCGCCGACCGAGGCCGCGGCCGAGGTGATCGCGGCGGCGCCGCCCCAGCCGTCGTTCGACGCAAGGACGCCTCCTGAGGAATTGAGCTGCAGCCGCGGGTCGGCGAGCACTCCCGCCACGCCGAACTGGGCCAGGGACGGGCCGGAGGCCCGTATCAGCAGGGGTTCGGTGCCGGAGGTTCCCTGGCCACCGACGACATATCCGGCGATCAGCTGGCTCGCACCCGTTCCCACATTGACCCTGCAGGACAGGTTTATGAGCCGTCCCGGGCCCGCGCCGCTCACCACGCTGAGGGTCGCGCCGTTGCTCATAAATGCACCCGAGGAATCGATCGCCAGGCAGGTGTAGGTGCCATTGTACCCGGGTGTTGCGCCCTTGATAACAAAGATGGGATCCGTCGCCCCCTGAATGGCCACGCCGTTCCGGAACCACTGGTAGGTCACGACGATTCCTCCCTGCACCAGGCTCGCAGCCATGATTCCAGGCTTTGGTCCGGTGGTCACCGAGAAGGCGACCGTGCTGCCGCTCGCAATCGTCTGTGAGGCCGGGTGGGCCGTAAACACCAGCGGATTGCCCGAGTTGTTGGAGTTGACGGTGAGTATCACCGGGACGGTGGTCACGGAGCCCGCAAGGTTCGTTATGGTCACCGAGTATGTGCCCGCGCTCGACGGCAGGACCCCCACGTCCAGCAGGATCGGGCTTGTCGCCCCGGGGATGGAAGCCCCGTTGAATTTCCACTGGTACGTGAGCTGCGTCCCCGACGCCACAACCCAGAATGCCGCGTTTGCGCCGAGGTTTGCGGATTCGGCCACGGGCGCCTCCCCGATCGTCAGGGCGATAAACCCGTTGACAGTGACCGTGGCGGACGTGCCCGTGATCGAGCTTATCGCCGTGTCGGTCGCGGTGATCGTCTGCGCTCCCGCGGTCTTCAGCGTCACGACGAATGTCCCGGACCCGTTCGAGAGCGTGCTGCCGGCCGGCAGGACAGCGGATCCGTCGCTGCTGGTCAGCCGGAAGACCCCGGAATAGCCCGGGATCAGATTGCTGGAGCCGTCGACCACGGCGACCGTCACACTCATGGGGTAGCCCGCGTCGGTGGAAGGCGAAGCGGTCACGACAAAATGGATCGAGAGGGGCGTCAAGAGATAGGCCCGGTTGTCGGAGCCCTTTGCCACAATCTGGCCCATGTCGTTTATCCCAGGCGCCCTCGTGAGCGTGACGCCGGGCAGATTGACCAGCGAATTCAGGTCGGTCATCACGCCATTTGAGTAGACAAATGCGTCGCTGGCGCTGCTCGCCGTCGCTGAGTTGCCGACTATGACCCCCGAGCTGTTGATCCCGTCGGCCGAGCTGTTGCCCGCAAAGGCTCCGATCGTGCCAAGATCCGTCATTGTGCCGCCGAAGTAGCTGAAGGCATGGATTGCGCCGCCGGCGGTCTGCGAGTTTCCGGCAATGTGGCCCGAGGCATTTATGGCCAACGCGTTGCTCAAAGCTCCGCCAAGCGTGCCCAGATCCGTCATCGCGCCCGGGCTGTAGCTGAACGCGTGGTGGTTGCTCGACGCTATGACGTATTCCGCGTTCCCCACGATCACGCCGGAGTCATTGACCGCGTTGGCGGTGCTGTTGGTCCCCCCGAATGTGCCGAGGTCCGCCATGGCGCCGTTGCTGTAGAGAAAGGCGTGGGTCGCCCCGTTTCCCGTGATTCCTGAGTTGCCGATGACCATTCCCACGCTGTTCACGCCGAGCGCAACGCCGTTGGTGCCGCCGAGGGTGCCCAGGTCGGTCATCGTGCCGCTGCTGTAGACGAAGGCATGGGCCGCGGCATTTCCCGTGATTTTCGCGGTGCCGGCGACGACGCCGGAACTGCTCACGCCGTTGGCCGTGCTGGGGGCGCCTCCGAGCGAGCCCAAATCGGTGATCGTCCCGTTGAAGTAGCTGGTGGCGTGGGTCACCGTATCGCCAGTCAGGTTCGCGTCCCCTGCGATCACCCCGGCATTGTTGATGGCGACGGCGTGGCTGACGGTTCCGCCGAGCGTGGGAAGCTGGGTCACGCCGTACGTCTGCCCGCTGGCCATGGGCTGGGAGACCCCTAGGGCGGCGGCGCAGAGCCCGACCGAGGTTTTTTTGAGCCAAATCGACGGGGAGTTCACAGAGTGAGGATTCTGGTTCGAAGACGGACTAAGCTGATTGAAGCCGGTCCATGGTGACCCGGCAACACCCCGTTGTCGACCGCCTTTAGCTTCTTGAGGGAGACGGGGATCCACAATTCTGAACTTTTTTACCATCCCCTTGGAATTGTCCGCGTTCTTGCGCCGGTTCCAGCCATGCGCCCCCCCCGCCCGCGCCCGCCCCCAATCCGCAGGTTTCGGGGAAAAGGGGCCCCTGCTGGCGCGTCGCCGCTCCATTTCCGACTTAACTTGGCCCCCTGCCCTGTTAGGCAAGACCCTATGAACTGGATCGCATGGGCCCTGCTCTCGGCAGTCTTCGCGGGCATCACCGCGATCCTGGCGAAGGTGGGCGTCGCAAACGTCAACTCGCACCTGGCGACCGCGATCCGCACGAGCGTGGTCCTCGTTTTCACCTGGGCCATCGCATTCGCGGCGACCCCCGCGGCCCAGTTTGCCATGCCTGGGCGCAGGACCCTGCTGTTCCTCGGCCTTTCGGGAGCCGCAACCGGGTTGTCGTGGCTATGCTATTTTCGGGCGCTGCAGCTCGGAGAGGCCTCTCGCGTCGCCCCGATTGACAAGCTGAGTGTTGTCGTCGCGATAATCCTGGCGGGTGTTTTTCTGCGCGAGCGGCTGACCTGGCACCAGGCCGTCGGGGGGGCCCTCATCGTGGCGGGCTCGTTGGTGATCGCCTGGAGGCCGAGCTGACGCCCCGGGGTCAGTCGGCGAACCGCCACGTGGGCCTGAAATCGCGCGGGGGCCTCTCGCCCTTCAGGCGCGCCCTGGCCATCTCGATGGGCATCGGCCCCCCAGTCATGATGGCATCGTGGAACTGGCGGTTTGTCATCCCCCCAGGGACGACAAGCTCGCGGTGAAGCTCGCGAAGCTGGAGCGCACCCAGCATGTAGCCCGCCTGGTACATGGGCGGGAACGTGCCGTTGAACGACCTCCTTACCTCTCCCGTCGCGCTTGCGCGCTCATGCCCCACGCGGTCGACAAGGAAGTCGACGCATTGCTCGGGGGTCCACTTGCCGAGGTGAAAGTTTATCGAGAAGATGATCCGGGCGCACCGGTGGGTCCGCCAGAAGAGCATCCCGAGCCTGTCCTCGGGCGACTTGGGGTAACCCAGGTCCCAGAGCTGGAACTCCCACCATACGGCCCATCCCTCGACCCAGAACGGCGTCGTGAAGAGGACGCGGTGGGGGTTGGACCGGCTCTCGTAGTAGTACTGGAGATGGTGGCCCGGGACCAGTTCATGGAAGACGGTCGCGCGAGCGAAGTGGGCGTTGTTGGCCTTGAGGCTCTCCAGCTTCGCGTCAAAGTCCATCGTGTCCGTGGGATACGCGACGAGGATGTCCGGGCCCCCCAGGAAGAACGGGGCGACCTTCTGGCGCTCGGGGCTCATCATCTCGATCCTCCAGAAATCCGCGGCGAGCGGGGGTATGGTGACGAGATCCCTGTCCTGGACAAAGCGGATGGCCTCCAGCGCCAGGTCCCTCACGAGGCCGGGCTGGCCGCCGGGCGGCACGTGGTCCTGCTTCACCTTCTCCATGGCGGCCTTCCAATCGTCGCCGAATCCCATCTCGCTCGAGGCCTTCCTGAGCTCGGCGTCGCACCAAGCGAACTCCCGGTTCGCTATCGCGAGGAGTTCCTCCGGGGAATAGGCGATCATCTCGTGGGCCAGCTCGACTTCCAAGCCCTCCCGGCCGATCGGGTCGCCGACGATCGGCTCATCCTTGGCGGGCTCGATGCCGACAATCTTCTCCTTCAGGAACTTCACGTAGCCGTCCAAGGCATCGTTGAGCTTGTCGTGCGACGTCCGGACCCACCAGGCAAACGAGGGGTCGTAGCCGTCGTAGAACTTGTACCAGTCGTCGAGCGACTCCCTTAGCTCGACGATGGCGGCCACCGACCGGTAGGCGACGATCCTGGACACCGCCAGGGGCGCGGCCCCCTTCGCCTCCTTGGCCAAATCTGACTTCAGGCCGGCCTGAAGGCTGTCCTGGGTCTTTGCGACCTGCTTCAGAATCCGGTCGAGGGTTGCCGCCGATGCCTGGGGATCCACGGGCTCCATGAGCCTGCGGGACTCCTGGAGCGCCGCGACGTCGCCGGCAAACGGGACCAGGGGCGACATCTCGCGCGCCCTCGACTCCCTTCGGTCGAGTATCCTCTGCTCGTAGTCGAGCTGGCGGACCAGAAGGAGCCAGTCCACCCTACCCTCGATTCCCAGGCTGTCATAGGGCATCGCGTCGAGGCGGCTGCGCCAGGCGCGGTAGAACTCCCGCAGGCGCCGGGTCTGCAGCTCCGATCCTTTGACGCTGTAGAAGCGCGTGAGTTCGTCCCGGTCGGCCACAAAGCGGTCGACGAGCTCGCGCAGCTCGCTCGCCTGGGGACGGGTCATTGCGGAGACCTCCTGCGGCACGTAGGCGTCGGTCGCCCTGACCGCGGCCGGGGATGGGGGCAGTCCCGCTACGCCCTGCAGCGAAAGCAGGAGGGGGAGGATGGCCAGGAAGGGGCGGCGGGCATTGGGCATGACGGGAGCCAAGACGGGACGCCTGCCCCGGTCAAACCCTTGGGACTCAGAGCCGCCACTCCACCTCGCCGAAGGCCCCCAGGCCCAGGGCCGGATAGCCGTTCACCGGCTCGTACTTCCTGTCGAGGAGGTTCTCGACCCGCGCCTTCAGGGACAGGCGGCGGCTGGCGCGCCACTCGGCGTAGATCCTCGCGACGGCATAGTTGGGGTCGTTCACCGTGAGAAAAGTCTGGGCGTCGACGTCCTCGCGTCCGGCGACGACCTGGACGCCCGCACCGGCGCTCCACCCTCGCTCGAAGTCGCGCCACAGGTCGGCGCTGCCGCTGTTGCGCGGGCGACGCAGCAGCCGGACCCCGTCCGTGAGGTCGTCCGCGTTGAGGTAGGTGTACGACGCGTGGAGTTCCACGCCGGAGAACAGCCTGACCTTCGCCTCGAGCTCGACCCCGTCGGTGCGCGCCTTGCCCACGTTGGCGGTCGTCCCGGGATAGACGTTGAAGTCGAACACGATCAGGTCGCGGTAGTCGTTCGCAAACCAGGTGGCGCTCAGCACGCCCGCATCTCCGGGAAGATACCAGTCAAGGCCCGCATCGCCGCCGCGGGAGCGCTCCGGACGGAGGTCCGGGTTGCCCGCGTAGCCCGTCGCAACCCCGTAGAGCTCCAGGAAGCTGGGCGAGTTGAATCCCGTCCCGTAGCTGGCCCGCAGCTTGAGGGAGCGGTCCGCCGCGAGCCAGGCCAGGGTGGCGCGGCCCGTGATCGAGGTGCCAAAGGTGTCGAAGTCGTCGTAGCGGAGGCCGCCCGTCACGAAGACGGACTTCAGCGGGCTCCATTCGTCCTCGGCAAAGGCCGCCATGACCGTCTGCCGCCTGTCGATGTCGCCGTAGCCGTTGTTGCGGGTGGACTCGGACTCCAGCGTGACCCCCGCGGTCGCCCGGTGCCCCGCGGCGCCCGAGTACGTGGCCTGGGCATCGAGGACGCCCCGGCGGTTCTGGACGACGGTCGTGCTCGCGAACACGCCGGGCAGCCCGTCGAACGCGACGTAGCGCCGGTCCTGGCCGCCGATCGTGACGTGCGCGGACCAGTCCGGGGCCGGCCGCAGGTCCGCAAAGACCGTGCCCAGCCAGTTGTTCTCGGTCTCATGCGCGTAGGCGTCGTTGGTGAAGATGTCGCCGGGGTCGCCGAAGCGCCCCTCAAACCCCCGCAGGGTCGCCCCAAGGTCTGCCGAGGCGGAAAGGGCGCGGTCGAGGCGCAGCACGACGTCCCCGCTGTCAAAATCGTTGTTCGGGCGGTCGTTGGCCGTGTGCGAGCCGGAGGCCGTGAACGACCAGGCCCACTTGTCTCGCGCTCCCTGAGCGTCGAGGGCGCCCGAGACGGTTCCGAAGCTTCCCCCCTCGAGGTCGATGCTGGCAGAAGGGTCACCCGACCCCTTCTGGGCCCGGATCGAGACGACGCCTCCCACCGCGTCGCTCCCGTACAGCGTGCTCTGCGGTCCGCGGGCGATCTCGATCGTGTCTGTGGAGCCGAGCCGGGCGCCTCCCAGAAACACGGCGTAGTCCGTGTTGGCGTCGCTGAGCCGAATGCCGTCGACGAGGAAGAGGGTCTGGCCCGAGTCCGATCCCCTGGTGAATATAGAAATGTCGGATCCCGGGGCGCCGTTCGCGAACAATGGGGCGCCCGGGACGGCGCCGAGGGCGGCCGCGGGGGTCGTGATCTGCTGGCGCGACAGATCCGACGGGGTGATCAGGTCAGCGGCGGTGCCGAGGGTCCGGATATCGGCCGGCGTCCGTGTCGCGACCACCACGACCGCATCGAGCCGGCTGTCCGGATCGGACTGGGAATAGGAGGACGCGGCCGCCAGGGCCGTGGCCAGAACGAGGATGGACCGGGCGGCGAGGCCGCGCGGCAGGGGGGATTTCATGCGGATGCTTTCTTCACTGTTGCGATGAAGTTTTCGGAGCCGGCGCGCGCAATCGCGCCGGGCGAATGTTGGTTCCGGGACTCGTATTCGGACTCCGCATGTGTCGCCGTCCGGCCGGACTCCGGCCTGACAGGCTTTTCCTCGCCCCTCGCCTTCACCGGGATCTGCTCCCGATTGGCTTTGCCCGCGCCGTCGGACGGCGCGGTTTTGGGTCTGTGATGCGATACCGCAGCGCAACTGTGGCCGGTTCTCACGGCCTTCCAATGGCTCCCGGAAGATGCGACAAGGAACGACGGACCCTGAAGGGCTCCAGCAAGGGCCTAATATTGGCAAGCGCAATCATATCAATAAATACAGATTTAATGATATGAATCTTGCCATCCCGGCCCGAATGCTTTCCTTTTGTCTCTCTTCGGGAATCCTCAACTCCACACGCCCATGGCCCCTCCACGTGAATCCAGTTCCTTTGCCGGGCTCCGCAGGCTGTTCGAGTCGCGCATCGCGGTCATCGACGGGCCCAAGGGAACAATGATCCAGGCTTATGGCCTCAATGAGGCCGATTTCCGCGGAGCGCGCTTCGCAGGCCATCCGCGCGACCTGAAGGGAAACAACGACCTGCTGGCCCTCACGCGGCCCGACCTGATCGAGCGCATCCACTCCGAGTACCTGGCGGCGGGCGCCGACATCGTGGGGACAAACACGTTCAACTCGACGGCGATCTCGCAGTCCGACTACGGCACGGAGTCCCTGGTGCCCGAGCTCAATGCGGCGGCGGCCACCGCCGCGCGCAAGGCGGCAGCAAGGGCCACTCAATCCGACCCATCCCGGCCCCGCTTCGTCGCTGGGGCGATCGGCCCCTTGAACCGGACCCTCTCGATGTCGCCGGACGTGAACCGCCCGGACTACCGCGCGGTCACCTGGGACCAGGTCGTCGGCGCCTACCTCGAACAGATGCGCGCGCTTGCGGCGGCGGGCGTCGACGCGCTCCTGATCGAGACGATCTTCGACACCCTGAACGCAAAGGCCGCCCTCTTCGCGACCGAGCTCCTTTTCGACCAGACGGGCGTGCGCCTGCCCGTGATGCTCTCCGTGACGGTCACCGACAACTCGGGCCGGACGCTCTCGGGCCAGACGGTCGGCGCCTTCTACGCGAGCATCGCCCACGCAAGGCCCTTTTCCGTGGGCATCAACTGCGCGCTCGGCGGCAGGCAGATGAGACCCTATGTGGAGGAGCTCTCCTCGATCGCCGCGTGCTTCGTCACGTGCTACCCAAACGCGGGGCTCCCGAATGCGTTCGGCGGGTATGACGAGTCGCCCGCGGACATGGCCGCGGTCCTCGGCGAATTCGCCGCAAACGGATGGCTCAACATGGTCGGCGGCTGCTGCGGATCGACACCCGCGCATATCTCCGCCATTGCGGAGGCCGTGCGCTCCATTCCCCCGAGAAGGCTGCCGGAGCAGCCGACCGCGCTGCGCCTGAGCGGACTCGAGCCGCTCATAATTTCCTGACGCCGGCGGCAAACCGATGTCCAACGCCCCCCGCCCCTCCGCCTCGCAGTTCATCGTCATAGGCGAGCGGACGAACATCACGGGCTCGCCCAAGTTCGCAAGGGCCCTGAAGGCCGGCGACTGGGACGGGTGCCTTGCCATCGCGCGCCAGCAGATCGAGAGCGGGGCGAACGTGATAGACATCAACGTCGACGAGGCCCTCATCGAGGGCGAGCCGACGATGGTCAAGTTCCTGAACCTGATCGCGGCCGAGCCGGAGATCTCCCGCGTGCCGGTGATGATCGACTCGTCGAAATGGACGGTGATCGAGGCCGGCCTCCGGTGCGTGCAGGGAAAGTGCATCGTGAACTCCATCTCGCTCAAGGACGGCGAGCCCGAGTTCCTGCGGCGCGCGAGGCTCGTCATGCGCTACGGCGCGGCCGCCGTGGTCATGGCCTTCGACGAGAAGGGGCAGGCGTCCACGCGCGACGAGAAGGTGCGCATCTGCGCGCGCGCCTACAAGCTCCTGACCGAGGAAGCGGGCTTCCCGGCCGAGGACATCATCTTCGACCCGAACATCCTCACGGTCGCCACCGGCATCGAGGAGCACAACAACTACGCCGTCGATTTCTTCGAGGCCACGAGGATCATCAAGGAGACGCTGCCCCACGCGAAGGTCTCCGGCGGCGTGTCGAACGTGTCCTTCTCGTTCCGAGGCAACAACCCCGTGCGGGAGGCCATCCACGCGGTCTTCCTCTATCACGCGATCCAGGCCGGGATGGACATGGCCATCCTGAACGCGGGCATGCTCGGCGTGTACGAGGAGATACCGAAGGACCTGCTCGAGCGGGTCGAGGATGTCATCCTCAACCGGCGGCCCGACGCGACCGAGCGCCTCGTCGCCTTCGCGGACCAGCTCAAGGCCGCGCACGGCGGGGACTCGAAGATCGAGACAAAGGAGGACCTTGCGTGGCGCGACGCGCCCGTGGAGGGGCGCCTCTCACACGCCCTCGTCAAGGGGATCGACGCCTTCATCGAGCAGGACACGGAGGAGGCGCGCGCCAACACCGCCAGGTACCCGCGGCCGCTCAACATCATCGAGGGGCCGCTCATGGACGGCATGCGCGTCGTCGGCGACCTCTTCGGCGCGGGCAAGATGTTCCTTCCGCAGGTGGTCAAGTCGGCCCGGGTTATGAAGAAGTCCGTCGCCTACCTCACCCCGTTCATGGAGGAGGAGAAAAGGAGGCTCGTCGAGGGCGGCGGCGTCGCGCGCACGCAGGGCCGCATCGTGATGGCCACCGTCAAGGGCGACGTGCACGACATCGGAAAGAACATCGTCGGGGTCGTCCTCGCCTGCAACAACTACGAGGTCGTCGACCTCGGCGTCATGGTTCCCTGCGAGAAGATCCTCGCCGCCGCGGCCGAGAGGAAGGCCGACGCCATCGGGCTTTCCGGCCTCATCACGCCCTCGCTGGACGAGATGGTCCACGTCGCGAAGGAGATGAGGCGCACCGGCTGCACCGTGCCCCTCCTGATCGGCGGCGCCACGACCAGCACCGCGCACACGGCCGTGAGGATTGCGCCCGAGTATGCGCCGGGCGTCGTCCACGTCCTCGATGCCTCGAGGGTCGTGAACGTCGTCAGCTCCCTGCTCTCCCCGGAGAACAAGGCCGCCTTTCTGGCCGATGTCGGCTCGAGGCAGCAGAAGCAGAGGGAGGAGTTCGCGGCAAGGCGGGCGCGAAAGCCATTGCTGCCGCTGTCCGCGGCGCGGGAGCGCCGGCAGAAATTCGACTGGGCCGGCGCCGACATACCGCGCCCGGACTTCCTCGGGACGAGGGCGTTCGCCGGCGTGCCGCTCGCCGAGATCGTCCCCTTTGTCGACTGGGGGCCCTTCTTCAGCGCCTGGGAGCTCCACGGCCGGTTCCCCGACATCCTGAAGGACCCGGTTGTCGGGCCCGAGGCCTCCAAGCTCCTCGAGGACGCCAAGAGGCTCCTTGCGAGGATCGTGGCGGAGAAGCGCTTCACGGCGAACGCGGTCATCGGATTCTGGCCGTGCAACGGCGTCGGCGACGACGTCGAGGTCTATGACGGCGAGGGCCGCGGCAAGGTGGCGGCGACCTTTCACATGCTTCGCCAGCAGCAGGAGAAGCCGGACGGCCAGTTCAACCACTGCCTCGCGGACTATGTGGCCCCCAGGGACAGCGGCCGGCTGGACTATATCGGCGGCTTCGCCGTCACGGCCGGGCACGGCGTTGACAGCTTTGCTGCGCAGTTCAGGGCGGCCTCGGACGACTACAGCGCGATCATGAGCCAGGCTCTGGGGGACCGCCTGGCGGAGGCGATGGCCGAGATGTTCCACAAGAAGGCCCGCGAGGCGTGCGGCTTTGGGAGGGCCGAAAACCTCGGCATCGGGGACCTCATCCGCGAGCGCTACCGCGGCATAAGGCCGGCCCCCGGGTATCCCGCGTGCCCCGACCACACGGAGAAGCCCGTCCTGTTCCGGCTGCTGGGCGCAGAGTCCGCAACCGGCATCAGCCTGACGGAGAGCTGCGCCATGAGCCCCGCCAGCAGCGTGAGCGGCTGGTATCTGAATCATCCGGATTCCAAGTACTTCGGCGTCGGAAAGCTCGGCCGCGACCAGGTGGACGACTATGCCAGGCGCAAGGGCTGGACCCTCGCCGAGGCCGAGAGGTGGCTGGGGCCGTACCTGGACTACGATGCTGGCTAAGGCGGCCCCGGAACTTTAGCTTGCGGCGTGCGTCTCACTGACTGGATGCCACCTCCGCCCGCCATCCTGCGCATCGCGCGAGCCGCCCTCGGGCTCTCCGTGCTCGCCCTTTCAGCCTGGGCGCATGCGGCCGAGGCGAGCTTCAGCGACGGCCTCTCCCCGGAGGAGAGGGCCGCGAGCGGGATCGCGAGGCTCACGCTATCCCAGGCGTCGGCCCTGGACGCGCTCGTGTCACGCGACGTGACCCTGGCGAGGCAGGGCGGCGTGACGGCGTTCTCGTCCGCGTTCTCCGCCCGCCATTCCCCGCAGGAGCGCGCGGCCGCGGGAATGGACCGCCTTACGGGCGCGGAGCGCGCGTCCCTCGACACGCTGGCCGCCAGGGCGATCGCGATGGGCCCGCCCCCGACCCTTTCGTTCACCTATGCCCCGCCGCCGAAGCCGGCTCCTCCCCAGGCCGAGACCGTGGTGTCGGACGTCTCGCGCGTGCAGGTGCACGGCGACGTCTCCCTGACCGTGGGAGGCGGATCCCGCGGCAGGAGCTTCTACGGGACGTCGGCGGACCTGTTCGTCACCGACCCCACGGGGAGTTTCACCGTGGGGGTCGGCTTCGAGGAGTTCCGGGGCCGGGGGCTTCTCAGCCTCTGCGGTCCGAACGGCCCCTACGGGCCGGCCTATGGCGGGCCGCCCTACCTCGGCTGGTAGGCTCCTAGGGGCCCTTACTTCTCGGCGGCAAAGGCCGCAAAGCTGTGTGGCAGCACGGGGACGTGAAAATACGACTTGGGGGCCTCCTCGGCCGCCGCGCGCCGCCGGAAGAAGAACGTGGGGGGCTCAGGGGTGTAGGATGAGATAAGCTCGCCGGTGACCAGGTTCCGGAGCTTCGTGAACTGGCCCTGAACGGTGACCCTGACCTCGGTCTTGCCGGGAAGGAACGACTCGACGACGAAGGTGCCGTTGTCGTAGGCGAAGAGCGAGACCTGGCTCGGCCCGTCTATCCGGACAAAGAAGTCCCTCATGACGACATCCTTGATGGCGCTCGTGACGCCGGCCGGCAGGGCGTAGAGGTTGCGGAAGTTGTCCGGGATGGTCCAGACGTAGAGGACGCCCTTGCTGTATTTGTCCATGAGCAGGATCGGGTAGCCGTTGCCGTTCTCGATTCCGCCCACGAGCGCCCAGGCGTCATTCGTGAGGAAGCGCACCTCGGGGAAGAGTATCCCGGCCCTGTGGTCGTCGGCTCCAAGGTCCGTTCGGTTGCCGGGGCCCCAGCCGAACACGTAGTCGCGGGCGAGCACCTTGTTGTCGGTGACCTCCGTCTCGCAGATGCCCTCGATCCCCTTGCCCTTGAGCGCGCGCAGAAGGCCGGAGGTGAGGACCACCGACTTGCCGTCCTGGAGCTGCCTCTTGATCTTCGCGACGATGTCCGGGTCGAACTTCGCGGACTCGGTCAGGAGCACGAGCTTCGCGTCCACCGGGAACTCGGGATACAGGTCGATTGGAATCCCTATCATCCCGATGTAATTGTGGAGGAAGTCCTCGCCCGTCGACTGGTAGGGCTTGTAGCTCTTTATGCCGACCGGATTGCCGAGCTTCCCGACGACGGCGTCGGCCTGGCGCAGCGCGACGCCGGCCACCGTGGCCCAGGAGGGCGTGGCGGGCGCGCCGTCGCCCATGGCGTGATAGGATCCGGCCACCGCGTTGAAATCGAGGCCCGTCGGAAGGTTCTCCCATTCCTTCCTGTCGCCCGCGTCGGCCTTCATGGCGATGTTGGCCCACATGAAGAGGGTGATTTCGCGGGCCTTCGCGAACATCGTGTCCCAGAGCTGCTCGGCGTAGCGGTCGGCGTACAGGGCGCCGTAGGTGTCCACCCACCCCCCGCCATTGCCGCCCGGCTTGATGTTCTCGAAGTAGCGCATGATCTGGTAGCTCTCGTACTGCTGGAGGTACTGGTCCGTTATGGTCGGGTCGCGGGTCTCCGTGCCGGTGTAGATGCCGTCGAACATCTTGGGCTCCTTGTCCAGGTCGAAGCCCAGGCCCTGGAAGTGCTCGTACCAGTTCGGAAACTTTATCACGACCTTGATCTTGGGGTTCACGTCCTTGGCGGCCTTCAGGACGAGGTTCGCCCCGGCCTCGTCCATGAGGCCCAGGCGGAAGTCGGTCCATGACCGGTCGCCCTTGGCGGCGATGTCGGAATCGGTCTTCGAGTTGACGAAGAAGAAGTCGTCCAGGATGAACTCGTCGAAATGGCGGGCGGCCAGCTCCGACGTCTTCTTGACGAAGGCGCGGTCGGCGGGGTCCGTGTAGCAGAACGAATGGAACTGGTCCGACTCGGCGCCCGTGAAGGCGGTGCCGGCCGCCACCTGGACGCCGCGGCTGACGAAGAACTGCTTGACGTCCTCGAGGAGCTTGTCGGTCGCCAGGATCCCGTCTCGCTGGACCTCGATGTAGACCTTGTCGACCTTCACCTGGCTGCTGATGACGTCCCACTGCGACTGCAGGACCTTCGTGTCGGCAAAGGTGTTCACAACCCTCACCGGGATGTAGATGGCCACGCCGAAGTTTTGGTAGTTGCCGGCGCGGGCGCCCGAGAGCGCGGCTGCGCATGCGAGGATGCAGAGGAGTTTCTTCATGGGTCGGGGGACCTCATGTCTAATTCCATGACCGGCGCTTCTCAAGCTGGTTTCCAAAAAAAACGGGCAACGTTCGTTTGCCTTCCGGCCGGGGAGTCTGGCAGCGTGTCGCCCGATGCCCCTGAGGTACCTGCTGCTCTTTCTCGGCGTGTGCGCATGCTCGACCTCCGCGATATTCATCAGGATGAGCGCGACCGACCCGCTCGTCCTGACGGCGCTCCGCCTGGTGTTCGCCTCGGTCCTCCTGGCTCCCGTCCTCCTCATGGAACTGCGCCGGCACAAGGGCGCCTTCACGCGGGAGCACCTGCGCCGCACGCGCGTCCCGGCCCTCGTCCTCGCGTTCCACCTGATCCTTTGGACCCTCGGAGCGAGGATGACCGCCGTCGCCCAGGCGACCCTTATCGTGAACCTGGTGCCGATCGCCCTGCCCTTCTTCCTGCTCTGGCTCGCCAGGGAGCGCATCAACCTGGCGGAGGTCGCCGGGACCGTTCTCGCGGTACTCGGGCTCGCGACCCTGTCGGTGAAGGACGCCCTGACGGGTGGTGGCAGCCCGGCGGGCGACGCGGTGTGCCTCGCCTCGATGCTGCTGTTTGCGCTCTACCTGGCCCTCGGCCGCCGGAACAGGGATTTCCCCTCGATCTGGCTGTACGTGATTCCGGTCTACGGCCAGGCGGCCCTCGTCTGCCTCCTGGTGGCCCTGCCCCGGATGCGGACGTTCGACGTCGGTTCGGCCCGCGAATGGGCGCTGATGGTCGGCCTGGCGGCGATCCCGACCGTGTGCGGCCACTCCCTGCTGAACGCCGCGATGCGCGGGATCAGGGGCCAGATCGTCAGCCTGTGCAACGTGAGCCAGTTCGTGTTCGCGGGCGTCATGGGCTACCTGCTCTTTGGCGAGGTCCCCCGCGCCCTTTTCTACGCGGCCAGCGCGATCGTTGTCGCGGGAGTCGCCATCGTCGTCTTCGCGACGCCTCCGGAGGCCGGCGACCCGGCCTAGCGGGCCCCCGAGGCCGCCTTCGCGAAGGCGAGGACAAGGGGCGGAACCTCGCCCCTGAGCGCCGCGCGCTCGGGCTGGAATAGGACTCCCGCAAAGAACGGGTGGGAAGGGACCTCGGCCCCCCGGATCTCGCCGGAATCGTCCCATGCGGTGAACCTGAGCCCGGCCGACTCCAGGGCGGGCCTGAACTCGGGGTTGAACCCATAGTTGCAGCGGTAGCCCTCCGTCGCGCTCGCGCCGCCGTATGCGGCGCCGATGAGGCTGCCCTTGCCGAAATGGACCGCGCCCGTCGCCTCGACGAGCGAGCAGCTCAGCCGCGTCACGACGAGCGGACGGCCGCCGGGACTGTTCTCCGCATGATCGGCGTTCGTGATTCCCGCCACGTTCCTTGCGATCTCGACGATCGCGTGCTGGAATCCGCCGCAGGTTCCCAGGAAGGGCCTTCCGGTCTCGCGCGCCCAGCGGATGGCGCCGAGCGCCCCCTCGGTGTTCTCGTAGGGGCTCGCGGGGACGACCCATACGGCGGAGAACCCTGTGAGGTCGCGCGACGCTACGCCGATCGCCTTGGTCGCCACCCATTCCCAGGCGACGTCCGCCCCCGAGATGCCGCGAGCCAGCTCGAGGGCCCTCGGAATGGCGCGGTGGGCCGTGACCTGGTCGGAGTAGTCCCCTACCAGGGCGATCATCCTGCGGCTCATTGGTCTTTTCCCGCCGGGGCTGCTGGAGGAGCCCCCGCCGCCCCGAGCAGGGCCGCGCCGAAAGCGGCCATGAAGGCGCAGACCGCGACAAACCAGTCGCCGTGCTCGACGTAGAAGCTGTTGCGGCCGACCCACCGCTGGTCGCGCGTCACGTTTGCCAGTGAGACTCCCCGGTAGTAGACGCTCCCGTTCTCGTCCTGCATCACCCTGCGGATGCTCCCGAACTCGTCGATCCAACCGCTCCAGCCGGCGTTCCCGCAGCGCAGCACGGGCCGCCGGGTCTCGACGGCCCGCAGGACGGAATGCGCCGCATGCTGGTAGGCCGCCGCGCCTTCGCCGTACCACGCGTCATTGGTGACGACCACGAGGGCGTCGGCGCCAGAGAGGACCTCCTCGCGGGAGAGCGCGGGGAACAGGTCCTCGTAGCAGATGAGGACGCCGAACGCCTGCGCCCCGCGGTTCATGGGGACGACGAGCGGGACGGAGTCGCTGCCCGGCGTGAAGTCGTCGCCGAGCGGCACGAACTTCCCGATCCATCCGAGGACGGGGCGCAGCGGGATGTATTCGCCGAACTGGACCAGCCTGCGCTTCGCGTAATAGGCGGTCTGCACGCCCAGCTGGGGGTCGACCACAAAGGCCGCGTTGTAGAACCGCTCGCGGCCCGGGCCGGCCGCCTCGATGGCGTCCGCACCGACCAGCATGGGCGCGTTCGTGCGCGCCGAAAGCTGCTCCACGAACCTGCGCATCGAAGGGTCGCCGCCCTTCAGGGGGTACGGGGTCGTGGATTCCGGCCAGAGGATGAGGTCGGGATGCAGCTTGCCGGCATCGAGCGTCTGCGCCTTCAGGGTCTCTATGATCTCGGGCTCCTTTGCCGGGTCCCATTTCACCCTCGCGGGGACGTCCGGCTGCACGAATGCGACATTGGCGAAAGGCACGGAGAACTTCGACGCGTTCGTGCTCTCCTGGACGTGGATGGAGAGGCACACGAGGAGAAGGAACATCGCGAGCAGGAACTCCTGGCTCCTCCTGCGAAGCCCGGTCTCGCCCTCCCGCAGGAGGCGGTTCGCGTAGGCGGAGAACCCGATGTTGACCGCGACCACGACGAACGACACGCCGTAGGCCCCTGTGTAGGCGGCCACCTGGAGCACGCTCCTCATCTTCTCCCACTGGGTCGCGGCGAGCGGCATCCAGGGAAAGCCCCCGAACAGCCAGGTGCGCGACCACTCGAGCAGCACCCAGACACCGGCCAGCCCGAGCATGGCCGCGAGCCGCACCGGCGTCGGCCGGCCGACCATCCTCGGCATGGTCCACCACGCCGCGAGGTACCATACGCCAGTCCACGCCCCGACCAGCGGCCCGAGGATGAAGAGACCGGCCCATGTCACCGGGTGCAGCCAGCTCAGGTTGACGGTCCACGCGACCGCCTGCGCGGCGAAGATCGTCCAGCAGTAGGCCTTGAGTCGCGGGCGCTGGTAGGCCCAGAAGATCCCGGGCACGAGGCAGGCGTACGCCGCCTCCGGCTCGTGGAACGGCGGAAACGCGACGACCAGCAGGAACGCGGTGAGGACCCCTACGACCGCCGGCGCAGCCCAGTCGGAGTGCCGCTCCCAGAACGTCGGGACGGGTTGGTAGGGGTCCGGGCTCAAGGACGTCTCCTCAGGCTCCGTGGCAGTGCTTGTACTTCTTCCCGCTGCCGCAGGGGCAGGGGTCGTTGCGCCCGACCTTCGGGGTGTCTCGGCGGATGGTCACCTTGGGCAGGTGGATCTCCTGCTCGGGTGTGTCCGGGGAAGGGCCATCCCTGCCGTTCGCGGGCGCCGCGGGCGCCGGGGCCGTCTCCGGGCCCTCGGTGCGCGCGCTCCGCGCGAGGATCGCGAGCATGTTCTCGAAGGACGAGAGGTTCGAGGCGCTCCGGAAGAGCCCCGTGCAGATCTGGAGGCGCACGTTCGTCATCAGCTCCTCGAAGAAATGGTACGCCTCGCTCTTGTACTCGACGAGGGGGTCCTTCTGGCCGTAGCTGCGCAGGCCTATCGAGCGGCGGAGCTCCTCCATCTCGGTCAGGTGCTCCTGCCAGTGGTGGTCAATGGCGTTGATGACGACATAGCGCTCCAGGGCGCCGAGCGCCTCCGGTATCTCGGCCGACTCCTTGAGCGTGTAGGCCTTCTTGATCCGGTCGATGACGCGGGTCTTGTGCGCGTCGAGGTCGTCCCCCGATAGGTCGTCCACCCTGAGCCCGATCGGGAAATGCATGTTGGCCCACCCGACGAAGCTCTCGACGGCCGCGGAATTGGAGCCGCCCTTCTCCCCGAAGCCGGCGACCTGGAGCCGGCTCACGACCTCCTCCTCGACCTGCTCGAAGATGATGTCCTTCGAGCGCTGGGCGTGGATGGCCGCGTTGCGGATCCCGTAGACGACCTCGCGCTGCTGGTTCAGCACGTCGTCGTACTGGAGCAGGCGCTTGCGGATGGCGTAATTCTGCTGCTCGACCTTCTTCTGCGCCGACTCGATCGAGCGGTTGAGCAGCGGGTGCTCGAGCTCCTCGCCCTCCTGCATCGAGCCCTCCATCAGGCGCGACGCCAGGTTGCCCTGGAGGAAGAGGCGCATGAGGTCGTCCTCGAGCGACAGGAAGAACTTGGTCAGGCCTGGGTCGCCCTGGCGCGAGCAGCGGCCCCGCAGCTGGCGGTCGATCCGGCGGGACTCGTGGCGCTCCGTGCCGATCACGTAGAGGCCCCCCTGCTCGCGCACGCCCTCGCCCAGCTTGATGTCGGTGCCGCGGCCGGCCATGTTGGTCGCGATGGTGACGGCGCTGCGCAGGCCCGCCCGGCTCACGATCTCGGCCTCCTGCTGGTGGAACTTGGCGTTGAGCACGGTGTGGATGATGCCGGCGCGCTTGAGCATCCGGGAGAGGACCTCCGAGGCCTCGACGCTCGTCGTGCCGACCAGGACGGGCTGGCCCCTCTTGTTCGCCGCCTCGATCTCGCGCAGGACCGCGTTGTACTTGTCGCGGCGCGCCTTGAAGATCACGTCGTTCTTGTCGATGCGGATGCAGGGCTTGTTCGTGGGGATCACCTGAACGGCCAGCCGGTAGATGTCGTTGAACTCGGTGGCCTCGGTCTCCGCCGTGCCCGTCATGCCCGCGAGCTTCTCGTACATCCTGAAGTAGTTCTGGATCGTGATCGTCGCGTACGTGCGCGTCTCGCGCTCGATCGTGACCCCCTCCTTGGCCTCGACCGCCTGGTGCAGGCCGTCCGACCAGCGCCGCCCCGTCATCACGCGGCCCGTGTTCTCGTCCACGATCATGACCTTGCCGTCCTGCACGACGTATTCGACGTCGCGCTCGTAGAGGGAATAGGCCCGCAGGAGCTGCGAGATCGCGTGGATCTCCTCGGAGATGGTCGCGTAGTGCTGGTGCGCGGCGAGCTTCAGCTCCTCGCGCTTCTCCGGCGAGATCGACGTGTCCCTCTCCAGGTCCGAGAACTCGGTCGCCAGGTCCGGCATCATGAACGCGTCCGGGTTGTCGGGCCTCAGGTGCTTCCTGCCGATCTCGGTCAGGTCGGCCTGGTGCTGGCGCTCGTCGATCACGAAGAGCAGGTGCTCCTTCAGGCGGTACATCTCGTCCTTGTTCAGGTCCGAGTTGAGCTCCGTCTCGACGCGGTCGAGCAGCTTGCGCCACTCGGGGTTCTCCATGAGGCGCAGCAGCAGCTTGTTCTTGGGGTTGCCCATCTTGACCTGGACCAGCTTGCGGATCGCAAGGTCGCGCTCCTCGGTCGAGCGGTTGGGGTTGTCGAGAACCTCCTTCGCCTCCCCCACGAGGCGGTTGCAGAACCGGGTCTGGTCGGCAACCAGCCGGTCGACGCCGGGCGTGAGGCGCGTGAACGGCTGCTCGCGCTCGATCGGCGCGGGGCCCGAGATGATGAGGGGGGTGCGCGCCTCGTCCACGAGGATCGAGTCGATCTCGTCCACGATGCAGTACCAATGGTCCCGCTGAACCTGGTCCTCCTTGCGGGTGGCCATGCCGTTGTCGCGAAGGTAGTCGAACCCGAACTCGCTGGCGGTCCCGTAGGTGATGTTCCTGCCGTACATCTCGCGGCGAAGGTCGGGGGACATGCTCTGCTGGATGCAACCGACGGTCACGCCGAGGAAGGTGTACAGCTGGCCCATCCACTCGGAGTCGCGGCGGGCGAGGTAGTCGTTGACGGTGACGAGCTGCGCGTTGCGCCCGTTGAGCGAGTTCAGGTAGAGGGGAAGCGTCGCGACGAGGGTCTTGCCCTCGCCCGTCGCCATTTCCGAGATCCGGCCCTGATGGAGCGCGATGCCGCCGATCAATTGGACGTCAAAGTGCACCATGTCCCAGGCGAGCTCGTGCTCGCAGACGAGGGCCGACGTCCCGACCAGCCGGCGGGCCGCGTTCTTCACGGTCGCGAAGGCCTCGGGGAGGATCTGGTCGAGCGTCTCGCCCGCCTGCACCCTGGACCGGTATTCCTCCGTCTTCGCCCGCAGCTGCTCGTCCGAAAGGGACGTGAACGAACTGTCCAACTCGTTGATTCGTAAAACGATAGGACGCGCCTTTTCGAGGAACTTCTTGTAGTGCCTCCCGACAAAGGGTTTAAGCAGATACGACAGCATTAAGGGCTAGACAATAGACCGTCGGCGCCGGTAGGCAAACGACAAAATGCCCCGGTGGCCGGAGGCGCGGTCAGAGCCTCTTCTTAAAGTATGCGACCGTGCGCTTTAGGCCGTCCTCCAGGGGCACGGAGGGCTCCCACTTTAGAACGCGCTTCGCCAGCGAGATGTCGGGCCTGCGCTGCTTCGGGTCGTCCGCGGGAAGGCGCTTGTGGACGATCTTCGAGCGGCCGCCGACGATCTTCAGGATAAGCTCGGCAAGCTCGACCATCGTGAACTCCCCGGGGTTTCCCAGGTTAATGGGCCCCGGAGTCTCGGTCTGCCTCATCATCCGGACAAAGCCCTCGATGAGGTCGTCGACATAGCAGAACGAGCGCGTCTGGCTCCCGTCGCCGTAGACAGTGATGTCCTCGCCCTTCAGGGCCTGGACGATGAAGTTCGAGACGACGCGCCCGTCCGCCTCGTTCATGCGCGGCCCGTAGGTGTTGAAGATGCGCACGATCCGGATATCGACCTTGTTTTCCCGGTGGTAGTCGAAGAAGAGCGTCTCGGCGCAGCGCTTTCCCTCGTCATAGCACGACCTCCTGCCGATCGGGTTCACGTTCCCCCAGTAGCTCTCGGGCTGCGGGTGCACCTGCGGGTCCCCGTACACCTCGGACGTGGAAGCCTGGAAGACGCGCGCCTTCAGGCGCTTCGCGAGCCCGAGGCAGTTGATCGAGCCCATCACGGAGGTCTTGATGGTCTTGATCGGGTTGTACTGGTAGTGGGGGGGCGAGGCGGGGCACGCCAGGTTGTAGATCTGGTCCACCTCGAACTTGAACGGGTCGATCACGTCGTGGCGGACGAGCTCAAACCTCGGGTTGCCCGAGAGGGAGGCTATGTTCTGCTTGCTGCCGGTGAAAAAGTTGTCCAGGCAGATGACATCGTTGCCGTCCGCCAGGAGCCTTTCGCAGAGGTAGGAGCCGAGGAAGCCGGCGCCTCCCGTTACAAGAATGCGCATACCCCGGCAATGAGCCCTAATTCAGGCAGGATGGCGAGCGCTTTAGGTCGGCCGAGGGACCGCTCCCTGCCGGGATGCGGCGCTTCAATTCCGCGCCTCGTAGCGCCTTATCCACGCCTCGTGCCAGGGCCCGAAATCGCCTGCCTCGATGTGGGCGCGCGCCTGCTCCATCAGGTTGAGGAAGAAGTGGAGGTTGTGGATCGTCAGGAGCGTGCCGCCCAGCATCTCCCCGGCCGTGAACAGGTGCCGCAGGTAGGCCCTTGAGAAATTGCGGCACGTGTAGTTGTCCAGGCCCTCGGCGACGGGCCGCGGATCCCCCCGGAACTTCTCGTTCCTCAGGTTGATCGGCCCGTCCGGTGTGAACGCGAGGCCGTTGCGCGCGACGCGGCTCGGCAGGACGCAGTCAAACATGTCGACGCCGAGCGCCACCATCCTGAGGATCTGCGGGGGTGTGCCGAGCCCCATGGTGTACCTCGGCCTGTCCTCGGGCAGAAACGGCGTGGTCGCCCTCACCTGCTTCAGCATCTCGGGCTCGGGCTCGCCCACGCTGACCCCGCCGATCGCGTAGCCCGAGAAGTCGAGCTCCGCCAGCGCCTCGGCGGCCCCGCGCCTGAGGTCGTCGAAGGTGGATCCCTGGACGATCGCGAAGACGTGGCGGCCGGACGCGAGGAACCCGCTCTCGGTGGCGATCTCCCTGCAGCGGCGGGCCCAGCGCAGGCTGCGCTCGCACGCGAGCGCGCACGGGCCCCTCTCGACCGGCCACGGCGGGCACTCGTCGAGCACCATCGCGATGTCGGAGCCGAGGTCGGCCTGGATGCCCATCACCTCCTTCGGGCCCAGGAAGAGCGAGGCGCCGTCAAGGTGGGATTGGAACGACACGCCGTCGTCGCCGATCTTCCGGAGCTTGGAGAGGCTGAACACCTGGAAGCCGCCGCTGTCGGTGAGGATCGGCCCGTCCCAGCCCATGAAGCGGTGCAGGCCGCCCAGGTCGCGGATCTGCCCGCTCCCCGGCCTCAGGTTGAGGTGGTAGGTGTTCCCGAGAATGATCTGGGCGCCGATCTCCCTGAGATGGACCGGCGTGACGGCCTTCACGGTCCCCTGCGTGCCGACCGGCATGAAGACCGGCGTCTCGACCATTCCATGAAGCGTGGCGAGCCGTCCGCGGCGGGCCCCGGTGGAAGGGTCCTTTCCAAGCAGTTGAAAGTGACTTGCCATAGGCGGGCATAGACCCTACCCGCACCCTTGACCCTGTTGTCAATCACGGGTCAATTATAAGAAAGTGCTCCTCGTCATCGATAACTTCGATTCCTTCACCTACAACCTCGTCCAATACTTCGGTCAGTTGGGCGTGGAGCAGAGGGTATTCCGGAACAACGAGATCACGCCCAAGGAGGCCCTGGCGCTGAACCCGGACCGCGTCCTTCTTTCCCCTGGGCCGTGCTCGCCGCGGGAGGCGGGGGTCACTCTCGAGATCATCAGGGCCTTTGCCGGGCGCAAGCCGATCTTCGGCGTCTGCCTCGGGCACCAGGCGGTCGGGCAGTTCTACGGGGGCCACGTCGTCCGCGCCGACAGGCTGATGCACGGCAAGACATCGCCGATCGCGCACCGGAACACCGACCTGTTCAAGGGGTTGCCGCAGAACTTCGTGGCGACGCGCTATCACTCGCTCCTTGTGGAGCGCTCGACCTTCCCGAAGGACCTTGAGATCACCGCCGAGACCGCCGAGGGCGAGGTCATGGGCCTGCGCCACAGGTCCCTTCCAATCTGGGGCGTCCAGTTCCATCCCGAGTCGATCGCGACGGAGGGCGGCATGAAGATCCTGCAGAACTTCCTCGAGCTCAACTAACCCCGATTAACCCCATGCGCTGCCCCAAGTGCACTTCGATTGAGGACAAGGTGATCGACTCCCGCATAAGCAAGGAGGGCAACACCATCCGAAGGCGCCGCGAATGCCTCGAATGCGGCCACAGGTTCACGACAACCGAGACCCTTGTGCTCGACGGGATGGTGGTCCTCAAGCGGGACGGCCGGCGCGAGGAGTTCGACCGAGAAAAGCTCGTCCATGCCGTGCGCGCGGCCTGCCACAAGCGCCCGGTGGACCTCGAGCAGATAACGATGCTGGTCGAGGACGTCATCGACGCGATCGAGGCCAGGTTCGAGAACGAGATACCCTCGCAGGCCATAGGAGAGGGCGTCATGCAGCGGCTTCGCACGGTCGACCAGGTCGCCTATGTGCGGTACGCCAGCGTCTACAAGGAATTCCGGGACGTCTCCGAGTTCATGAGCGAGATCAGCTCCCTTGGTAAGACGAAGAAATGACGATGGACCGCGACGAGCTTCGTCGCCTGCACTACATAAACGCGCTCTTCGCGCATGTGACCGGCAAGGACCTGTTCCTGGCGAACCAGATCAAGTCCGCGATCACGTTCACGCTGGCCGATCTCGAGGCCCAGACGGCGGCGGACCCCGCCCTTGCGTCGACGTACTCCGAGGCCTTCAACGCGGCCGCCGCGCGCCTGCTCGAGAAGCTCCATTCGCGGCTGCCGCGCCACGGCTTCTTTCACTGGGACGCCTCGAAGACGCTCCAGTCGGGGACTCCCCTCTTCGCGCGGGCCGAGGTCATGGCGGGCCTCAGGACGCTGGCCCCCTATCGGGAGTCCACGCTCCTGATAACGAACCTGCGGCCCGCCGTCCTTCCCCCCGAGAGGCGCGAGACCCAGCGCCGCCGCAAGGAATACGACGAGCTGCTCACCTTCCTGCGCGAGCTCACGGCCGCCCGCTCCCCCTCCGGCTCCGATCTGACGCTCTTGTTCTTGTGACCCGCGGCCAAACGGGCAGTCTCGCGAACGGCCGGAGAACCATATGACAAAGACCCTCTTCCAGCGAATCATAGACCGCGAGGTCCCCGCGAAGATTGAGCACGAGGACGAGCGCTGCATCGTGATCCATGACATCCGGCCCCAGGCTCCCGTGCACCTGCTGATCATCCCGAAGAAGCCGATCCCGCGCCTGTCGGAGGCCGCTCACGCGGACGAGCCGGTTCTCGGCCACCTCCTTCTCGTCGCGGGCGAGATTGCCAGGAAGCTCAAGCTGGAGAACGGCTTCCGCCTCGTCGTCAACAGCGGTTCCGATGCGGGCGAGAGCGTCCCCCATGTGCATGTGCACCTGCTCGCCGGGCGCCAGATGGGCTGGCCCCCGGGCTGAGCGCGACCGGCGCCGGGCGACCCCACTTCAGGCGGGCCCGGCGCCCGCGATTGGCGCCGGCCGCAGGCCCCCCAGGTACTGGAGCTCCTGCAGCACATCCTCGACCCTGGTGAGGAGCGCCGCCCCGTCCCTGATCAGCTGGTTCGGCCCCGCGCTCGTCGACTGGTCGATTCGGCCCGGCACGGCGAAAACGAGCCGACCCTGCTCGCCCGCGAACTTCGCGGTTGTCATGGCGCCGCCCCACATGTCGCTTTCCACGACCACGACGGCCTCGCAGATGCCGGCGATGACGCGGCTGCGCATGGCGAAGGAATCCCGATCGACGGAGCGCCCGAACGGGAACTCGGACAGGACCGCCCCGCTTTCCGCGATCCGCCGGTAAAGGCCGAGGTTCTCCGGCGGGTGGATGACGTCTATGCCGGTGCCGAGGACGGCGGCGGTCCTGCCTCCGACGGAGAGCGCCCCCTCGTGCGCCGACGTGTCGACGCCCCGCGCCAGGCCGCTCACGACGCAGAATCCCCTCTGCCCGAGCTCGGCGCCGAGCCGCTTCGCCACGCTCTGCCCGTAGGTCGTCGCCCGGCGGCTCCCCACGACCGCGATGCAGGGGTTGTCGAATGCGTAATTACCCTTTCGATACAGGCCGACCGGGGGATCGGGGATCTGGGCGAGGAGCCGCGGATAGCCGGGATCGCGCGGGCCGAGGAACGCGACGCCGCTCCTCTCCATCCTGCCCTCCTCCTTCGCGGGGTCGAAGTGCGCCCGCCAGTCGCGGATCGCGGCGATCACCGCGGGTCGCGCCCCAAGCACCGCATCAAGCCTCCTCCTCTCGGCCGAGAGCACCGCGCGCGCATCGCCTCCGAACGCGCCGAGGAGCTGGTTCAGGCCTATCGGGCCGACTTCCGGCAGTGCGTTGAGCGCCAGTAGTGCCTGCCTCTCGGTCAGCTCGCTTGGCATGGCGCGTACTCTCGCAGGGCAGGCGCCAGAAAGTCGAGCAGCTGGAGGGTCCTCACGGCCGCCTGCCCGTGGGCCCGGGCCAGCCGGTCCGCGGCCATCCCGTGCCATGCGGCGGCCCTGCAGGCGGCCGCCAGGGGTTCGCCCGGCGACTGGGCCAGGAGTCCTCCGGCCAGCCCCGCGAGCAGGTCCCCGCTCCCGCCGCGGGAAAGCACCGGGCCGCCGAAGAGGCTGTGGTAGACCGCCTCGCCGGCGCACACACGGGTGAGGGGTCCCTTAGCGATCACGGCGGCCCGGGTGGCCACGCAGAGCCCGCGGAGGTCCGTCCCGCCGGAGATGCGCTCAAACTCGCCGGCATGGGGCGTCAGGATCCTCGGCGAGGTCCCCGCCCGCACGATGTCGGCGCGCAGCGCGTCGGCGTCGATCACGAGCGGCACGCTTGACGCCGCGACGATGCCCATCGCGAGAAGGAGCGGCTCCGGCTCGCGGCCGAGCCCGGGGCCGATCGCCATCGCGGTGGCTCGCTCGGCGCCGTTCAGGATCTGCGGAAGCCCGCTGAGGGCCAGCCCGCCCGCCGGCGTTTCCGGCAGGCCCACCCACATGGCCTCAGGGGCGCGCGCCGCAAATGCGCCGACAAGGCGCTCGGGCACAAACGCGGTGACCAGTCCGACGCCGCTTTGAAGCGCCGACAGGGTCGCCATAAGAACGGCCCCGGGGTAGCCCTTGGAGCCCCCGACGATGGCCAGGTGGCCCTGCGTCCGCTTGTCGGAAGAGGCGGGCCTGAGTCCCGCAAGTGGCCCGAGGACCGACGGCAGGATCACGCGGTCCCCGCCGCTCGGAGAGGCCGCCTCGCCTTCCCCGGCGCGGAAGAAGCCGAGGTCCAGATAGCGCAGGCGGCCCGTGTTCGCGCAGCCCATGAGCGGCGACTTGACCGAGCCGGTGGCGTAGGTGAAGTCCGCGCGGAAAGCGCCGGGCTCCGACAGGCCGCTCGGGAGGTCGACGGACGCCCGGAACCGGATCCTGCACCCGTCCGCGGCGGCGACTGCGGCGAGCGCCTCGGCGGGCAGGGGCGGCCGGTATTGGCAGCCGAAGATGCCGTCCAGGCAGAGGTCGTACTCCGGAGAAAGGCCGTCGGGATCGACCGCGCGCGCCCGCCCGCGGCACGCCTCGGACAGGCCCCGCCATGCCCGCTTGGCAAGCGGCCTGAGCGTCCTTGTCCCGAATGCGAACACGACGTCCGCCGCGGCCCCGGGGTGGCGCTCAAGCAGCTCGCGCGCCGCTATCAGGGCATCTCCCGCGTTGTTGCCCCTGCCGGCCAGGACCAGCAGCCTGCCGGCGGCCGGGAAGCCGCCGATCTCCCAGAAATCCCCGAGCACGGCGCCCGCGATCGAGCGCCCCGCGCCCAGCATCGCGTCCCATTCCCTGCGCTCGTCGCCGCCGAAGAGACGGGACTCGAGCGAGCGAGCCTCGTCGATGGAGAGGACCGGGTGGCTTGGTATGACCGGGTTAGGCATGGCGGACCCTATTTCCCGTCGTCCGGCTTGGCCGCAGGCGGCGGCGCCAGCGACCGGCGCATCCCCTCGCCTATCGCCTTCCATTTCTCGCTGCCGACCTCGCCCAGCCATTCCTGGCGCTGGCGCGCGGTCTCGGTGAACTGGAGCGGCGACTCCTCGACGACCCCGTGGGTGAGGATCGGCCGGGTCAGGCTCGTGATCGATCGGAAATAGGCGGCCTCGCCGACCCTGGCCACCTCGTAGCAGTCGGAGAAGCTCTTCGTATCAGGGTTCCAGAGCGCCACCTCGGTCGTCCCGTCGCTCCAGACCGCGTACTTGTCCCACGCCGCAAAGACGGCCTCGATCGTGGTGAGCCTGGGCGCCTCGGGCGGCCTGGCGGACTTCGGCGCCCCCTCGGCCGCGGCGGGGCGCGGGACGGGCTCGGCGGCGCGCCTCGGCAGCGCGAGGACGAAGAGCGCGCCGAGCACGAATCCCAGCGTCACCCAGGAGGGGACCTGCGACGGCTTCTTCGGGGCCGGCTCCGGTGGCGTGTCGTCGTCCATCTGGCATCTCCTTCCGGCCCTACGTCCGGACAAGCGCCGCTATGGCGATGGCGACCAGGTCCGTGTGGGAGAGGGTCAGGATGACCTGGGTCGCCCCGGCGTCCCTGAGAAGCCCCTGGCCCTTCTCGTCCAGGCGGACGAAGGGCTGGTGCCGCGGCCCGTGGTACACGGAGACGGACCGCCAGCCCAGCTCCGAGCCGATTCCCGTGGTGAAGCACTTGGACACGGCCTCCTTCGCCGCAAACCGCGCCGCGAGGTGCTTGTGCGGGTACGCCATCCGGGAGCAGTACTCGCGCTCCTCGTCCGTGAACACGCGGGCGAGGAAGCGGTCTCCCTGGCGCTCGAGGATCCTGCGGATCCTCTCCACCTCGATCACGTCCGCGCCGAGGCTGATGAGGATCCCTCCAGGGGGCATCTCCAGGTTCACGGGTTCATCCGCGCCTTCATCTCGCGCACGGCCTCCTCGATTCCTGTGAACATTGCGCGACTCAGGATGCTGTGCCCGATGTTCAACTCGTGGAGGTGAGGGATCGACCTCACCTCGGAGATGTTCACGTAGTTGATCCCGTGCCCCGCGTTCACCTTGAGCCCAAGCTGGTGGGCGCGGACCGCGCCGAGCTTCAGACGCTGGAACTCCGCGGTCCTGCGCGCGGTGCCGTAGGCGTTCGCGTAGGCGCCGGTGTGCAGCTCGACCACGGGCGCGCCGACTTTCGCCGAGAGCTCGATCTGGTCCTCGTCGGGGTCGATGAAAAGGCTGGCCTCAATCCCGGCGGCGGTCATCGCCGCGACGCACGCCCCTATCTTCCCTGCGCCGGCGACGACATCGAGGCCCCCCTCGGTCGTCACCTCCGTCCTGTTCTCCGGAACGACGCAGACCGCCTGCGGCCGCAGCTTGAGGGCGATGTCGGTCATGGCCTGCGTGCAGGCCATCTCGAGGTTCAGCCGCGTAGAGACCGACTCCCTCAGGCGCCAGACGTCCCGGTCCTGGATGTGCCTGCGGTCCTCCCTCAGATGCACCGTGATCCCGTCGGCGCCGGCCTGCTCGGCCCTCTCGGCGAGCGACACCGGGTCCGGCTCCACCGCTCCGCCCGGGGCGCCCGCGGCATCCTTATAACGGGCCTGCCGCAGGGTCGCGCAGTGGTCGATGTTCACCCCGAGGAGAATCATCCGCACATCCAAGCAAAGTTAGGCTCCCCGGCCAATCTTCAAAAACACCTAAATGTCCGTCCTTTTGCGGTAGACAACCTGGGTCTTGGACGGGAGGTATCCGAGCGAGGGGTAGAAGGCATGGCTCTCGACCCGCTTCGCATTGCTGCGGACAACAACCGTTTCCGCGGATATCTCGGTCGCCCAGGTCTCGGCGACCGAGACGAGGCACCGGCCCACGCCGCGCCGGCGCATGGACTCCGAAACGACGAGGCCGACAATCTCTACGCGAAGGCCCGACTCGACGGCAACGCTGCTGTGGGCCTGGAGCCAGCCGCATACCCGGCCGTCCGGGGTCTCCGCGACGACGACGCGCTGGTCGTCGCGCTCGAGGATCCTGCGAAGCCTCTCGCGCACCACCTTCATCTCGGCGGGATAGCCCAGCTCCCTTGAGAGGCACGCGAGGAAGGGCGCGTCCCCAAGCTTCGCTGCGCGCACCTTGATGTCCATAAAGCGCTCTGCCGCCCCTGGGGATCGCGAAAGGGCTTCCGCGCGACCCTCCCGGGAAGCTCAGACCCGCTGGTCCATCGGGACGTAGTCCCTCTTGACGGGACCCACGAATATCTGCCTCGGCCGGTAGATCCGGCCCTTCGGGTTCGAGGCGACCTCGCGCCAGTTCGCGATCCAGCCTGGCGTGCGCCCGATCGCGAAGATGACCGTGAACATGCTCGTCGGTATCCCAAGGGCCCTCATGATGATCCCGCTATAGAAGTCCACGTTCGGGTAGAGCTTGCGAGAGAGAAAATAGTCGTCCTTGAGGGCCGCCTGCTCGAGATTGCGCGCGATATCGAGCAGCGGGTCGCTGATCCCCAGCTTCTTGAGCACGTCCTCGCAGGCCTTTCCGATGATCTTCGCTCGGGGATCAAAATTCCGGTACACGGCGTGACCGAATCCCATAAGCCGGTTCGCCTTTGTCCCCATCTTCGCCGCGGCGATGAAGCGCGTTCCATCGTCGCCCTCGTCGTGTATCGCCTGGAGCATCTGGACCACCGCGACATTGGCGCCGCCGTGGAGCGGCCCGGAGAGGGCGCAGATCCCGGCGGACAGCGACGTGAAGAGATTGGCCGCGCTCGAGCCGACCGTCCGCACGGTCGAGGTCGAGCAGTTCTGCTCGTGGTCCGTGTGCAGCAGGAGCACCAGGTTGAGCGCCCGCGCCACTTCGGGCTCCGCGACGTAGTCGGTGTACGGCTCGGAGAACATCATGTGCAGGAAGTTGTCGCAGAAGGGCAACTCCTGCTTCGGGAACACGTAGGGCAGGCCCTTCTGGTAGCGGTAGATCATCGCGCCGATGGTCCGGATCTTCGAAATCGCGATCGCCGCAGCCAGGTCGAAGTTGGCGAGGTCCTTCTCGAAGTTGTTCGTCGCCAGCTGCGGGTAATGGGCCGCGATCGAGGCCACGATCGAAGAGAGCATCGCCATCGGCGGCGCGCTGGTCGGGAACCCCTCGAAGATCCTCTGCATCTGCGTCTCGATCGCAGCATTCTGTCGGAGCTTCATCCCAAACTCCTTGCGCTTCTTCCTGTTCGGCAGCTCGCCGTAGATCACGAGGTAGGCGGTCTCGACGAAGTCGCTGAAGTTCGCCAGCTGCTCGATCGGGATCCCGCGGTGTCTGAGGATCCCGTTCTCCCCGTCAAGGAACGTGATCGCGCTCTCGCAGGAGCCCGTGTTGCCGTAGCCCTGGTCGTAGCAGATGAATCCCGTGTCCGCCCGCAGCTTGCGGGTGTCGATCGCTTTCTCCCCCTCGGTTCCCACCATCACCGGGAGCGGGTATTCCTTGTCATCCAACTTGAGCGAGGCGGTGTTTGGCATGGCTAGACGAGCGAAGCTAGAATCGAGCCGCTTGCAAAGGAAAGTTCGGTCCCGTCCGATGAAATCGGCCGTCTTATTGCTCGATTAGAGGAGCTGTGGACGTTGCCGCGAAATTGCGGTAGATTTGTAACCCTTTTGCCTGGCTTTTCTCCGGATGGAATTGAGTCGCGAACAGCTGTCCGCGGCCGATTGCGGCCACAAACGGGGCGCCGTAGTCGCACTCCGCCAGTACGAGGCCGCGGTCCTCCGGAACACAGTGGTAGCTGTGGACGAAATAGAACGATTCGCCCTCGTCGGCCAGCCCCTCGCGAAGCGGGCTACCCCTCTGCAGGAACCGCACGGTGTTCCAGCCCATGTGGGGCACCTTGAAGGGCTGGGGCAGCCTGAAGCGGACCACCCTGCCGGCGATCACGCCGAGCCCCTTCACGTCGCCCTCCTCGGATTTGTCGAACAGCGCCTGCATCCCGAGGCACACGCCGAGGAACGGCCGATCCAGCCTTATCCATTCGCGAACGGTGGCATCGAGCCCGGACGAGCGCAGCGAAAGCACGCAGTCGCGCAGCGCGCCCACCCCGGGGAGAACGAGGCCTTCCGCCCCGGAACCGTCGACTTCGGCGGGCGTGCGCACGACGACGGGCGACGCGCCCACGGCCTCAAGCGCCTTGGTGACGCTTCGCAGGTTGCAGATGCCCGTGTCGATGACGGCGATCGGCGCGCTCATCGTCTTGAAGTCAAAGGCTGCCCTTGGTGGATGGCAGGAGCTTCGCCGCCCTGGGCTCGATCTGAGTCGCGGCGTCAACCGCCTTGCCCAGGCCCTTGAAGATCGCCTCGGCAATGTGATGGGGCTCCTCGCCGTAGAGCAGCTCCACGTGCAGGTTGGCGCCGAGCGCGTTGCTGAACGCGCGGCAGAACTCCTTCACAAGGACAAGATTGAAGTCCCTCACGAACATTGACTTCGCCTCGACCCTGTATTCGAGCTGCGGGCGGCCGCCCACGTCCACGACGACGCGCGCGAGCGACTCGTCCATGGGGAGCAGGAAGAAGCCATAGCGCCGGATCCCGAGCTTCTCCCCCAGCGCCTTCTTGAAGGCCTGCCCGAGGACCAGCCCGACATCCTCGACCGTGTGGTGGTAGTCCACGTCGACGTCGCCCTTGGCCTTGATCGTGAGGTCAAAGAGCCCGTGCTTGGCGAACAGGCTCAGCATGTGGTCGAAAAACGCGACCCCTGTGCCGATCTTCGACTCGCCCGTGCCGTCGATCGAAAGCGCAATCGAAATGTCGGTCTCTGCCGTCTTTCGGGAGACGGTCGCTATGCGTTTGGAGGTGCCTTTAGCCATGCGTCGAGGGTGTCATCGAGGACGAGCATCTCGTCATCGGAGCCGACGGTGATCCGCAGACACGAGGCGGTCAAGGCGTCGCTCGGGAAGTGGCGCACGAGCACCTTGCGTGAGAAAAGGAAATCGTAGGCCGCCTTCGCCACTGCGGGTCCGGTGCGGCCCAGGCTGTCACGGGGCTCGGTGCAGATGAAGTTCGCCTCGGAGGGAAACGTGAACCATCCCCTCTCAGTGACCCAACTATTTGAATAATAGTCTCTTGTGGCTTTTATCTTTCTCACTATGCCCATGTGATGGTCCGGGTCGCCCAGGGCGGCGAGGGCGGCGGCCTGCGAGAGCCGGCTCACGTTGTAGCTGTCGCGCACCTTGTCGATCACGCCTATCACCTCGGTGTCGGCCAGCGCGTAGCCCACTCGTATCCCCGCAAGGGCGTAGGCCTTGGAAAGGGTCCTGACGACCACAAGGTTGGGGTGACCGGCGAGGAGCGCCACGGCGTTCTCGCGGGCAAAGGGGGCATAGGCCTCATCGACGACCATGATGCCGCCGAAGCCGTCGAGGATTCTCCCGATATCGGAGTTCGGGAAGCCCACGCCCGTGGGCGCGTTGGGGGACGTGAGGAAGAACACCCGCGCCCCGGAGGCGGTGATCGCATCGACGGGCAGGCGCATGCTGCGGTCCAGCTGGACGGGGGTCGCGACCCCGTCCTGGATGCCGACCAGCACCGGGTAAAGCGAATAGCTCGGGAGCGTGAAGGCCGCGGCGGCGGCCGGCCCGCAGAAGCAGCGGACGAGCAGGTTTAGAATGTCGTCGGACCCGTTGCCGATGCAGACATTCGCCGCTTCCAGTTCGTGAAGGCGCGCAACCGCGGCCCTGAGGGCGGCGCTTGTGGGATCGGGATAGAGCCTCAGCGCCGCGCCGTCCCTTCCCACCTCCCGCGCGATCGCCTCCGCCACCCTCGGGCTCGGCGGATACGGGCATTCATTCGTGTTCAGCTTCACCCAGCCGGGCTCCGCCGGCTGAATCCCGGGCGTGTAGGCCCGGAGCCTCGACACGTGGTCGAGCGCGAGGCGGCCGGACGGCTTGCCCGTCATCTTGAACCCGACCTGCCGAGGCGCATCGCCGCCGAGCGGCCGTGCGCGTCGAGCCCTTCCATCGCGGACAGCGCCGCGACGGTCGGCGCGGCACTTCGCAGGCTCGCCCGGCCGTAGCGGAGGATGCTCGTGCGCCGGAGAAAATCCGCCACGCGAAGGCCGCTCGAAAAGCGGCCCGCCCCCCCGGTGGGGAGCACGTGGCTCGGTCCCGCCGCAAAATCGCCAAGCACCGTCGGCGTCGAGTTGCCGATCATTATGGCTCCCGCCGTCGTCACCAACTTTACGAGCCGCGCCGCCGCTCCGCCCTTCACCAGGAGCTCCAGATGCTCGGGCGCGACCCGGTTGGCGACCTCCGCCGCCTCGGCGAGGCCCGGCACCCGGATTGCGAGGAACCCGTTCTCCAGGACCCTCCGCGTCTTCTCGGAGCGCGCAAGGAGAGGCAGCTGCCTCCTCATCTCGGCGGCCACCCCGTCAATGACCCTCGGCGAGGTTGCGACAAGGTAGATCCTCTCGCGGCCCGAGCCGTGCTCAGCCTGCGCCAGCAGGTCGGCCGCGGCAAAATCCAGCCTGGCGCTCTGATCCGCGATGACCATCACCTCGCTCGGTCCCGGAAGCAGGTCGACTCCCACCAGGCCGAACACCTGGCGCTTCGCCTCGCACACGTACGCGTTGCCCGGCCCGAAGATCTTGTCCACCGGGGCGATGCTTTTGGTGCCGAAGGCCATCGCCCCGACCGCCTGGACGCCCCCGACGCGATACACCTCCCCGATTCCGGTAAGCTTGAGCGCGGCAAGAAGGTCCGGCGCGATCCGGCCGTCGGGGCCGCAGGGAGTGAACACCGCGATCTCCGGGCAGCCCGCAATCTTCGCGAGAGTCGCCGTCATCAGGACTGTCGAGACGAGCGGCACCTGGCCACCCGGCACGTAGATGCCGACGCGCCGGATCGGGTCGAACTTCTCCCCCACCCGGGCTCCGTGGCGGTTTCTCGCCGACCAGTCCCCCGGCACCGTCCTGCTGTTGAATTCCTCGACCGCGGCGTGCACGGCACCGAGCGCCCGCCTGCGCTCCGGGGCCAGCCGCCTCGCCGCCGATCTGATTTCACTGGCGCCAACCCTGAAGTCACGCGGCTTGAGATTCGCCCCGTCAAACTTGAGCGCGTAGTGCGCGACGGCGGCGTCTCCCCTCGCGCGAATGTCGGAGAGTATCGCGGCGACCGAGCGCGAGATCTCCCGAGAAGCGGAGGCGCCGCGGCAGAACACGGCCAGGTCGGAGTCGAATTGCTTCGACGCGAATGAGATCGTGCGCACGGCCTACTTTCCCGGAGCGCTGGCCGCCGGCTGGGCGCCCTTGGTCGGCAGGATGCTCGGCACCGCGAACAGGGCCGGGTTCAGCGGCTCGTTGAGAACAACGCTGTCAAACGTGGCCGTAGAGACCAGGTCCTTGCCCGAGGCGGTCTTCGTGAGGCTCACAATCTTCTTCGGAAAGCGCACCCCTTCCACGCGGATCTCACCGGTCTCGCGGAAGGTCTCGGGGCCCCGGATGGTCAACACGAGGCGGCCCGTGTCCCGGTCAAAGTAACGCTCAAAGACCGTGCCGGAGCCGTGGTTGAAGTCCACGCGCTCGCACTCCACGCCGTCGACGGTCGCGGGCCCCTTGTCCTCGACCACGCCCCCCTCGGAGGCGCGGTAGTAGTAGAGGTTCTCCCACGTGTTGGCCCGGAGCGCCTTGATGACGCTCGCCTGCAGCCAGGTCAGCCGAAACCTCGTGGGGTCGGCGTTGTCCTGGAGCAGATCCCACGCGTCGTAGCCGTCGAGGACCGTGGTGAGGCTCGTCTTTGCGTCGCGGACGACGAGGCGCTGCCTCATGGGCTTCACGAAGATCATGTCGAGCGACGTGCGGACCGCGCCCTTGTCGGCATGGTCGGGGTCCAGCCTCTCGAGAGATCCGATGAAGTGTATGGACCTGACGCCGTCCAGCGTCGACTGGGGGCCAAGGTAGGCTCGCGCGAGCCCGACCACGGCAGGCTCGGACCGCACCGCGGAGGGCGCCAGGAGCACCATCAGGCAGGCGAGGAATCTGGCGAGAACCTTAGACATACCACCATTGACATCCAAAACCGGCGCGAGGTCGAAGAAATTTCACTCCCACTCGATTGTGGCGGGCGGCTTGGAGCTCACGTCGAGCACGACGCGCGAAACCCCCCTCACCTCGTTGGTGATCCTTCCCGAAATCTTTTGCAGCAGGTCGTAGGGAAGCCGGGTCCAGTCGGCCGTCATCGCATCCGTGCTTTCGACAATGCGGAGCGCTATGACATAGGCGTAGTTGCGCTCGTCGCCCACCACGCCGACCGACTTCACCGGGAGAAAGACGCAGAACGACTGCCACACCTTCCAGTACCACCCGCTCGACATCATTTCCTCCTGGAGGATCGCGTCCGCCGCGCGAAGGATCTCAAGGTTGCCCGGCTTGATGGGGCCTATCACCCGGACTCCGAGGCCGGGCCCGGGGAACGGCTGGCGCCAGACGACCTCGCGGGGAAGTCCAAGCTCGCTTCCCACCCGGCGGACCTCGTCCTTGAACAGCTCCTTCAGCGGCTCGAGCAGCTTCAGCTTCATACGCGCGGGCAGGCCGCCCACGTTGTGGTGGCTCTTGATGAGGGCGGCCGGGTTGTCGCCGATCGCCACGCTCTCGATAATGTCGGGATAAAGGGTTCCCTGGGCGAGGAAGTCGGCGTGGCCGATCTTCATCAGGGACTTCTCGAAAACATCGATGAATGTCTTGCCGATGATCTTGCGCTTCTTTTCGGGATCCCCGACCCCCTTGAGGAGGCGCAGGAAGAGGGACGAGGCGTCGACGACCCTCAGGTCGATCTTGAAATGCCTCTTGTAGAGCGACTCGACCGACTGCCTTTCGCCCTTTCGGAGGAGCCCGTTGTCGACGAACACGCATGTGAGCTGGCGGCCGATCGCCCTGTGGATCAGCGCCGCCGCCACCGACGAATCGACCCCCCCGGAAAGCCCAAGAATGACTCGGGAGTCCCCCACGGCGGACCTGATCTCGCGCAGCGCGTGCTCGATGAAGTCCTTTGTCGTCCAATCCTGCTTGGCGCGGCAGACCCCGGCCAGGAAGTTCTGCAGGACCTCAATGCCGCGCTCGGTGTGGAAAACCTCGGGGTGGAATTGGATCCCGTAGAAACCCTTCCGGTAGTTCTCGATGACCGCGTAGGGCGAGTTCTCGGTGCTGCCGATTGCGGTGAAGCCCAGCGGGAGCTTCATCAGCTTGTCGCCGTGCGAATTCCAGACCCGGAGCCTCGTCGGAAGCCCCGCAAACAGCCTCCCGCGCCTGTGGATCGCCAGGGCCCCGTGGCCATATTCGCGGCGCTCACCCCTTGCAACCTTGCCGCCAAGCATGTGGCCCATGAGCTGGAGGCCGTAGCAAATCCCCAGGACCGGAACCCCGATCTCAAAGATCTTATGGTCCGGGATCGGTGCACTCGGCGAAAAGACCGAGCTCGGCCCGCCGGACAGCACGATCCCTATCACCCCGTCCTCGCGCAGCTTCTCCGCCGGAGTGGAGAAGTGGTAGATCTTCGAGTAGACCTGGCACTCGCGGATCCGCCTCGCGATCACCTGCGTGTATTGCGATCCGAAATCAAGTACTGCGATGGTCTGCGGCATGTGCGGGTCTAAAAGAGGATAAGAAGAATCCTGCCGTGGGGCCGACCGCAAGTTAGAACCTCAGGCGGGCGTTCTCGTGACCGCACCGCGGGCACTTGCATAGCTCCGCCCCCTCGCGCGCGGTATAGAGCCGGTCGCACTTAATGCAGTGAAATGTCGTCCTGCGCCGCTGCCTGTCGAACCGCATGTGGTCCCGCCGGTCGTAGAACAGCCACAGTCCCAGGAAGACCACTGCGACGAGCACGCAATAGACGACGGCGGCAGTGGTGAGCTCGAACATCAGGCAATGAGCAAAGCAAAGAACGCGCCGAAGGTAAACTTCGACGCGCTCGGGTGGACGGGGCTGCCGGTCGGGGGATCAGGTCTTCGCCTGGCCCTCGGCAGCGGGAGGATTCTCGGCGGCAGGGGCCGCCTCAGCGGCGGGAGCCGCCTCGGCGGGTGCCGCGGCCTTTGGCTTGCGGCGGCTCTTGGAGGATCGCTTGCCCTTCGATTTCTTGTAGCCGGTGTCGTCCGCCTTCACGAACTCGATCAGCGCCATCTCGGCGGCGTCGCCCAGGCGCTGGGGGCCCAGCTTGTAGATGCGGGTGTACCCGCCGGCGCGGTTCGAGAATTCCTTGTACTTTTCGTTGAAGAGAAGCGTCACGGCATCCTCGTCGCGGATATCGCGCAGCACGAGGCGGCGCAGGTGGACGGCGTCCTTCTTCTCGGATTTTCCGGCAGCGTGCTTCGCCTTCGTGATCATCTTCTCGATGAACGGGCGCAGGACCCTGGCCTTCGTCAGCGTCGTCTGGATCCTGCCGTGCGTGATGAGCGCCGCGGCAAGGTTGGACAGCATCGACTCCCGATGCTCGCGCGTGACGCCAAGTGAGGCGTGGTGTTTTTGATGGCGCATGGATCAGGCTTCCTTCTTCGCATCCAGGAGGCGTTCGTCGAACTTCATGCCAAGGGAGAGGCCCAGGGCCTCGAGCTTTTCCTTGATCTCGTTCAACGACTTCTTGCCGAAATTGCGGTACTTGAGCATCTCCTGCTCGGTCTTCATGGCCAGCTCCCCGACCGTGGTGATGTTCGCGTTGTTGAGGCAGTTGGCGGCGCGGACCGACAGCTCGATCTCGTTGACCGACATGTTGAGGAGCTTGCGGAGCTTGTTCTGCTCCTCGCTGACCTCGCTCTGCTGGCTCTCGAACTCATAGGCCTCCTCGCTAACGCGGTCGAACACGTCAAGGTGGTGGTTGAGGATCGACGCGGCCTGCTTGAGGGCGTCGTCCGGCGTGATGCGCCCGTCCGTCCAGATTTCGAGGATCAGCTTGTCATAGTCCGTTATCTGGCCGACGCGGGTGTTCTCCACGGAGTACTTCACGAGCTTCACGGGCGAGAAGAGCGAGTCGATGGGGATCACACCGATCGCCTGCTCCTCCTTCTTGTTCTGCTCGCCTGGGCAGTAGCCGCGGCCGGTCTTGATCTCGATCTCCGCCTCGAACGTGCGCTTGGTGTCGAGCGTGCAGATGACCTGGTCGGGGTTGACGATCTGGATGTTCGCGTCGGCCTGGATGTCGGCGGCCGTTACGGCGCCCACCTTCGTGACCTTGATCCCGAGCGAGATGGTCTCGCGCTTATGGGAGACAATGAGGATCTTCTTGAGGTTGAGCACGATCTCGGTGACGTCCTCGACGACGCCGTCGATGCTCTGGAATTCGTGGTTCACGCCCTCGACCTTGATGGAGGAGATTGCGGCCCCCTCGATCGAGCTCAGGAGGACGCGGCGCAGCGAGTTGCCCACGGTGTGGCCGTAGCCCGCTTCAAAGGGCTCGGCGATGAATTTGGCGTAGGTCGGCGTAGCACCGTCCTCCACCTTTGTCAGTTTTGAGGGGAGTTCGAATTTTCCGAGGCGTTTTGGCATGGCGGGAACTCTTTGTTGAGTTGGGAGTGGTTGTTGTGAAATCCGGCTTAGAAGCGCGAGTAGAACTCGACGATAAGCTGCTCGTTGATGTTCTGGTCCATCTCGTCGCGCTTTGGCAGGCGGACGACGCCCGCCTTGAACTGCTCGGCGTTGAGCGAGAGCCAGCCCGGCACCGTGCGGATTCGGTTCTCCTCCAGGTTGCGCGTCGCCATCTGGCGTGATGCGGGCGCGTTGCGCACGTCGATCTCGTCGCCCGAGCGGACGTTGTAGCTGGCGATGTCCACCTTGCGCCCGTTCACCCGGATGTGGCCGTGGTTCACGAACTGGCGGGCCGCCGCGCGGCTCTTCGCAAAGCCGAGCAGGTAGATGACGCTGTCGAGGCGCGTCTCGAGGAGCTGCAGGAAGCGTTCGCCGGTGACGCCGCGCTCGCGCTTGGCGATCTCGAACATCCGGCGGAACTGCCTCTCAAGGAGGCCGTAGGTGTAGCGCAGCTTCTGCTTCTCGTTCAAGCCGACCGAGTACTCGGACGATTTGCGACGGGATTTAGGGCCGTGCTGGCCTGGCGGGTAGTTGCGGCGCTCTAGCGCCTTTCCGGAGCCGATCAGGAGGACGCCGAAGCGGCGGCTGATGCGGGTAGAGGGACCTGTGTAACGAGCCATTGTCTTAAGGTGAAAAGGGTTGGTCTTAGACGCGGCGGCGCTTGCGCGGCCGGCATCCGTTGTGGGGAATGGGGGTCACGTCCACGATGGAGGTGATCTCAAGGCCGATCGCCTGGAGGGCCCTGATGGCGCTGTCGCGGCCGAGCCCGGGCCCGGAGACGCGGATGACAACGTCCTTGAGGCCGTGGGACATCGCGTTGCGGGCCGCGTCCTGGGCGACAATCTGGGCGGCGTAGGCCGTGGACTTGCGCGAGCCGCGGAAGTTGCACTTGCCCGCGCTCGACCACGCGATCACCTGGCCCTTGGGGTCCGTGATGGAGACGATCGTGTTGTTGAATGAGGCGAGCACGTTAGCGAATCCCGAGGTGACGTTCTTCGAGCCCTTGGCCTTGCGGACCTTGACTGCGCCCAGCTCCTCCTTGAGGAGGTCCTCGGCCGTCGGCTGCTTGGCGACTCCGCCGATCATTTCAACGGGTTTTGCGTCGGCGGCGGGCGCCGCGGGTGCGGCGTGGGCGGCGCCCGGAGCCGCAGCGTGGGCGGCGCCCTCAGGCGCGTCTGCGGGCTTTCCGGCTTTGGGGGCCTTCGGCGCCTTTTCTTTCTTGGGAGCGGACTTTTCTTCGGCCATGGCTTAAGGGGGTTACTCTTTGACTTTGGTGACGCCGATCGTCTTGCGCGGTCCCTTGCGGGTGCGGGCGTTCGTGCTCGTGCGCTGGCCGCGGACAGGGAGCCCCTTGCGGTGGCGGACGCCGCGGTAGCAGTTGATGGCCTGGAGGCGCTTCAGGTTCCCGGCGATGTCGCGGCGAAGGTCGCCCTCCACCACCCATTTGTGCTCCGTGATGACGTGGAGGATCTTGTTGAGCTGCTCCTCGGTGAGATCCTGGGCGCGCATGTCGGGCTTCAGGCCGGCCTCCTTGACCACTTGGTCGGCGCGCGTGGGACCCACGCCGTAAATGTAACGGAGCGAGTATGCGACTTTCTTCTTCGCTGGGATTTCTACACCTAGGAGACGAGGCATTGTGTGTGGATTGTGGAGAGTTGTGGTTTGGAAAAATCTGCTGGGGCTCAGGCCGACTTGGCCGGAACCAGCCCGGGGATCGTGAGGATCTCCGGGCCTTTTTCTGTCGTGAGCACCGTGTGTTCGAAGTGCGCGGAGGGCGAACCGTCGGCTGAGACGACTGTCCAGCCGTCCGGGAGTATCCGCGTGGCGTAGCCGCCAAGGTTGACCATCGGCTCGATCGCGAAGGTCATCCCCGCCTTGATGTGCTCGCCTGTCCCGCGCTTCCCGAAGTTCGGGATTTCGGGCGGCTCGTGCATCTCGACGCCGACGCCGTGGCCGACCATGTCGCGAACGACGTTGAATCCGTGTCCCTCGACGTAGGCCTGTATCGTGTGCGAGATGTCCCCGATCCGGCTGCCGACCTGCGCGGCGTGGATACCAAGGTCGAGCGCCTCGCGCGTGACGCGCAGGAGCTTCTGCACCCCGGGCGAAACAGGCAGGACGGGCACGGTGAACGCGTTGTCACCGATGTAGCCGTTGTATTCGATTACGATGTCGAGCGACACGATGTCACCCTCGCGCAGGATGCGCCTATACGAGGGGATTCCGTGCACCACCTCGTCGTTGACCGAGATGCAGGTGTGCGCCGGGTAGCGGCGCGAACCGTGCTCGTATCCGTAACAGGCGCTTTGCGCTCCGAGGCGCGCGATTTCCGTACGGCCCGCCTCCTCCAAGTCCATTGTAGTTATCCCTGGCCGAACCAGGGGCTTGAGCGACTCAAGCACCGTGGCGGCCATGGCGCACGCTTCGCGCATCCGGGTGATCCCCTCCTTGCTCTTGACCGGGATCATCGGGCGGCGCCGGCCCCCTCTGAGAGGAGACCGAGTGTGCGGTAGTGCTCCACGACCGGCCCAGGGGCGCCGAGACCGGCGACCACCGCGTCGATTTCCTCGCCGCGGGCGTCCAGCCATTCGTCGAACACTCTTGCTTGGAGCAACGTAGCCGGGAAGTCCGTGAGGACAAATCCCGCATCAGGTTTGCGCGCGAAGAACCAGCGGCGCAGGAGCGCCAGGATGGAGGCTTCGTTCCCGGCGGCAGAGCCGCGGGACCGCGAAATCCCCCGCTGCAACAGGCCGGCGGGAGAGACGTGCTCAATCTGCAAAGAACGTGCCCGGTTCATCATTTCTTCCGTGCGAAAATCAATCGGACCGAGCAGAAGGAGTTTCGTTTGGGCGGGAGCGCCTAAATGGGAAAAGAGGTCAAATATCGCTTCCATCCAGACCTTTGTAAAGCCCAAAGGACGATCATTTTCCGCCCCAATTGTGACGGGCGACCCAGATCGCGAGTCCGAAGAGGAATATCGATCCTACCGCCAGGCAGAGCTTCCCGACCGCCTTGAGGTCCAGGGCGTCGCCAAGGGCGCCCGGCCGGCCGTCGGTGTTCCGGGCGCGGATCCGGCCCTTTTTCAGGAACCCGTCGTAATGGCGCTGGAGCAGGAAGGTCTCGATCTGGCGCATCGTGTCGAGGATGACGCCCACCGTGATCAGCATCCCTGTGCCGCCGAAGAAGTAGGCTATCCTGGGGGGGACGTTCAGCTCGAAAAGCAGGACGTCCGGCATGACGGCGATGATCGTCAGGAAGACCGCGCCGGCCAGCGTGAGCCGGGTCATGATGAAATCCAGGAACTGGGCCGTGGGCTCGCCGGGCCGCACGCCCGGGATGTAGCCGCCGTACTTCTTCAGGTCGTCGGCGATCTGGATCGGCTTGAACATGACCGACACCCAGAAATAGCTGAAGAAGAGGATGAGGAGCGCGTTTCCGGTGTAGTACGTCCAGTGGCCGCGTAGGAGGTTCTGCGAGAACTCGCTCAGGAACCGCAAGTTGAACGCGGCGCCCAGCTGGGACATGATCTGCTGCGGAAAGAGCAGGATCGCCTGCGCGAAGATGACGGGCATCACACCCGAGTAGTTGACCTTCAGCGGAAGGAACGAACTCTGCCCGCCCATGACCTTGTTGCCCACGACGCGCTTCGCGTACTGGACGGGGATCTTTCGCTGGCCCTGGACCACCATGATGATCCCCATGGTGACCGCGAAGAACAGGAGGAGCATGATCACCGCAAGGGGCGTGCTGTGGCCGGCATTGGTGCCGACGGGCCCAAAGAAGAACTGGTAGGTCTGGGCCGCCGCGCCCGGGAGGGTCGCGAGGATGCCGACCGTGATCAGGAGCGACACGCCGTTGCCGATTCCGCGCTGCGTGATCTGCTCGCCAAGCCACATCATCAGCATCGTGCCGGCGGTCAGGTAGACCACCGACGTGATGAGGAACCCGATGCGGCCGACCACGACTATGTTGCCGTAGGTTGCGACGTCATATCCCGGAAAGAGCTTGGCCGGGTTCTCGAGGGCAAGGATCGTCAGCGTTCCCTGGACCAGGCAGATCAGGACCGTCGCATAGCGCGTGTACTGGGTGATCTTCTGGCGGCCGACGTCGCCCTCCTGCTGGAGCCGGCTCAGGGCGGGGACAACCGCCGTCATCAGCTGGAAGATGATCGATGCGCTGATGTACGGCATGATGCCCAGGGAGCAGACCGCGCCCTTCAGGAGCGCCCCGCCCGTGAACATGTTGTACAGGCCTATCATCGAGCCGCTTGCTCCGCTGTGTTGCTGGTCGAAGAAGATCTGCAGCGGGTGCGGATCGATGCCGGGCAGCGGGATGGCGCATCCGACACGCGCCACAAAGAGCAGCGCAAGCGTATAGAATATCCGGGAGCGAAGCTCGGGGATCTTTAGCGAGTTCGTGAAGGCGGAGAACATGCTTGGAGCGCGTTATCCGACGATTGCTTTGCCCCCGGCTTTCTCGATCTTCGCCTTGGCCGACTCCGAGAACTTGGCGGCCGTCACCTTGAGGGCGCGCGTCATCTCCCCGTCGCCCAGCACCTTGACCACGGACTCCCCGGAGCGAATGAGCCCGGCCTTCGCGAGCGCCACGGCGTCGACCTCGGTCACGGAGGCGTCGAGCCCGGCCAGGTCGCGCAGGTTGACCACGGCGATCTCGGTGCGGAAGTTGTAGTTGTTGAAACCGCGGTGCGGCAGCTTGCGGTAGAGGGGCATCTGGCCGCCCTCGAATCCGGGGCGGAAGCTGGAGCCCGAACGGGCGGATTGGCCCTTCCCGCCGCGACCGCTGGTCTTGCCGTGGCCGCCGCCTTCGCCGCAGCCCACTCTCTTCTTCCGGTGCACGGCACCGGGGACGTTCTTTAGCTCGTGGAGTTTCATGGTGTTTTCCTCGGAGGCGCCCCACCCCGCGCGATTGGGCGGGACAGAACTCGGATTCGTTGAAATTGGATGACTTTAGGCCTGGCGGAGCTTTGCAAAGTCCTCGGCCAGACGCAGCTGGAGCAGCGCGTTGACCGTGGCGTTCACGACGGCGATGTGGTTCTTGGAACCCATCGACTTCGTGAGGACGTTCTTGATGCCCGCCGCCTCAAGGACGGCCCTGACGCCGCCGCCGGCGATCAGCCCCGTGCCGGGCGAGGCAGGCTTGAGCAGCACCTTGCCGCCGTCGAATTCCCCGATGACGTCGTGCGGGATCGTGTCTCCCTTGAGCTTCACGTGCATCAGCTTCTTCTTGGCGTGTTCGGTGCTCTTCTTGATCGCGTCGGGAACCTCGTTCGCCTTGCCGTATCCGACGCCGATGTTGCCCTTCTGGTCGCCGACCACGGTCAATGCGGCGAAGCTGAACCTCCGGCCGCCCTTCACCACCTTGGCGCAGCGGTTGATGAAGACGACCTTCTCGACCATCGACGGGCCGTCTCCCGTGTTCTGGGGCTGGTCCCTGCGGTTGTCGCGGCGGGGGCCGCGCATGCCGCCGCCGTGGCCGTCGCGGCGCTGGGGACGGTTGGAATAGGGAGTGGAAGCTGGCGCTGTCGCAGGGGCGGCGGCAGGGGCTGCGGCGGGGGCGGTTGCAGGGGCGGCGGCAGGGGCGGCGGCGGGAACGGTTGCCGCGGCGGCTGCCGCAGGGTCTGCGATGG
>CAYVKH010000001.1:0-154709 GCA_964451965.1 uncultured Opitutaceae bacterium | reverse complement strand
TTCGCCGTGCCCATACGAACAGTCATAATCGACGATGAGGTCGTATTCAGGCAGATGCTGGCGTCGGCGCTGAGCCGCGTCCGCGGGATCGTGGTGTCCGGGGCCTTCAAGGACGGCAAGTCGGGGCTCGATTTCTGCCTGAAGGACCCCCCGGGGCTGCTGATCGTCGACCTGTACCTTCCGGGGATGCACGGGCTCGAGGTGGTCCGCGAGGTCCGGGCCAAGCTCCCGAACACGAAGATCCTCGTGCTGACGGGCCATCCCGACGGCGACCTGCCCGCGCGGCTCATCTCGCAGGGCGTGCACGGGTTCGTGGACAAGAGCGCGCCCATTAACTACCTGCTGCAGGCGATCGAGTCGATCATCGCGGGCGGGATGTTCTTTGCCGCCCACGTTCCGCCGAAGGCGGCCGTCGGGGCGGGCAACCAGCCGAAGGTGGAGCCGTCCGTGAAGGCGGGCCCGCAGACGACCTCGGTCGACGCGGTCCAGACGCTCTCCGGGCGCGAGCTCGAGGTGGCCAGGCTCGTTGCGGAGGGCTTTTCCTCGAAGGAGATCGCCGACAGGCTCGACCTGAGCGTCCGCACGGTGGAGAAGCACCGGGCGAACATCATGGACAAGATCAACGTCAAGGAAGTAGCGAGTCTCGTGCGCTGGTGCATCCAGACGGGGATCGTGAAGTCCTGATCGGCCGGTCAGGTCCCCGCGTAGTCGCGCAGCTCGGGCTCGGCCGCCTCGAAGTGCGCGACGGCCGCGGCGATCTCGTCCGGCCGGAGCGCCTCCCGGGTCCCCGAGAGCTTCTTCTCGATAGCCGCCATGCTCTCGGAGAGCGCCGTCGCGCCCATGTGGAGGGCGCTGCTCTTCAGGCCGTGGGCTATCCTCGTCTGCTCCTCGCGGTCGCCGGCGCCCAGGCGGCCGACCGACTCGGGGAAGTCGTGCAGGAACAGGCGGACGATCTCGCGCGTCGCGTCGTCGCCCAGGACGGACGCGAGCTCCTCGATGGCATCGTTCGGGGGAGTCGGGCTCACCCTGCAATGGCCGCCCAAAACGGCCGCGGCCGCAACCGATTAATCCCGCCCTAGAGGCGCCTGCGCCGCGCCCTCCCCGCGGCGGGCTCGCCCTTGCCCGTGCAGGGATCCGGGTCCTCGGCCGCACGGAGGTGCTCCCCCCCGGCGCGGGCCGATCCCGTCTCGGGGTAGAAATGCCACCGGCCATCGGCCTTGTGCGCATGGATGTCGGGCAGGAAGTGCAGGTCCCTCTCGACCAGCATCTGGAAGTACTGGCTCCTGCCGAATTTCAGCTCGCGGCAGCGCGCCTCGATGCGCGCCCACATTTCGTGGGTGAAGGAGATCCCTTGGGAGCGTGTGGTTTGGCCCATGCACAATTGTTGCAAATGATTGAAAGCGTGTTGACGCATTTCACGTGAAAACGGTTGCGAACGGTGTATGCCCGTTGTCAACGGGCGGCCCCGCCGCGGCCGCCGCCCTAGAGGCCCTCTTCGGAGTCCAGCTCCCCCGGCTTCAGGAGCCCCACGAACGCCGCCTTGTTGGCGGCCTTGAAGTAGGCCTCCTTCGGCTCGATCGTGCCGTCCTTGAGCCGGTTCATGAGGCTCGTGTCCATGAGGACCATCCCGTCGGCGCCGCCGCTCTCGATGATCTGCCTGATGTTCGCGATCTGGCCGCTGCGCACGGTGTTGGCCAGGGACTCGTGCTGGAGGAGGATCTCGTGGACGGCGACGCGGCCCTTGGGGATCCGCTTGCAGAGGAGCTGGGCTACGATCCCGGCGAGGCAGCCGGCGAGCATGACGCGCACCTGGTTCTGGTCGTCCGCCGGGAACGCGTTGATGATCCGGTCCACGGTCTTCGGGGCGTTGTTCGTGTGCAGGGTCCCGAAGACCAGCATGCCCATCGAGGCGCAGCTGAGGGCGAGCTTGATCGTATCGAGCTCGCGCATCTCGCCGACCAGCAGGATGTCCGGGTCGTGGCGCATCGCGCCCTTCAGCGCCGTGGCGAAGGTCTCCGTGTGCTCGCCGACCTCGCGGTGCACGATCACGCTCTTCTTCACCGGGTGCACGAACTCGATCGGGTCCTCGATCGTGATGATGTGCCGGCACATGTTCGTGTTGATGTAGTCGATCATCGCGGCGAGCGTCGTCGACTTGCCGCTTCCCGTCGGCCCCGTCACGACGACCAGGCCCTCGTTCAGGTGGCAGAGCTTCTTGATGGCCTCGGGGAGCTTCAGGTCGTCGAAGGAGAGGATCTTCGCGGGGATCTGGCGGAACACCGCCGCCTGCCCCCAGTGGTTGTACAGGAAGTTGCCGCGGAACCGCGCGAAGCCGGTGATCTCGTGGGCGAGGTCCAGGTCCTTGCGCTCGAGGAAGTCCTTCCAGCGCCTTTCCGGGACGATCTCCTTGAGGAGCTCCTCTATGGCGGCCGCGTTGAGCGGCTGGTCCCCGATCGGTATGATCGAGCCCGAGATCCGGGCCTTTGGCGGCTGCCCCACCATGAGGTGGAGGTCGGAGCCGCCCTTGTCGACCATCATGCGCAGGAGTGAGTCGATCTGTGCCATGGCGCTAGGAGATCTTCGCGCGGAGAACGCGGTTGCTGATGGTTGCTAGGGCCGTTTCCTTGGTCACCTTGTTCTCCTGCCAGAGTGTGTATATCACATTGTCCATGAGGCACATCCCCTCGCGCAGGCCGGTCTCCATCGTGTTGCGCAGACCCGTCGTCTTGCCCTCCCGGACGAGGTTCGAGATGGCCACGGTGTTGACGAGGATCTCGCAGGCCATGACGAGCCCCCCGCCGGGCGTGGCCGACGGCAGCAGGCGCTGGCAAACGATCCCGCGCAGGCTCTCGGCGACGCTCGCCCGGATCTGCGTCTGCTGGGCCGCCGGAAAGACGTCGAGAAGCCGGTTGAGCGTCGTCGCGGCGTCGCTTGTGTGCATGGTGCCGATCACGAGGTGGCCGGTCTCGGCTGCGCTGACCGCCATCTCGATCGTCTCCAGGTCGCGGAGCTCGCCGATGACGATGATGTCGGGATCCTCGCGCAGCGCGCCCTTGAGGGCCGTGAAGAACGACTGGGTGTGCTCGCCCACCTGGCGCTGCGTCACGCTGCAGCCCTTCGCCTTCTGCACCACCTCGATCGGGTCCTCGACCGTGATGATGTGGTCCTTTCGGGTCTCGTTCAGGTAGGAGACCATCGACGCGAGGGTCGTCGTCTTTCCGGTGCCCACGGGCCCCGTGATGAGGACAAGCCCGTTGTGGTAGCTCAGCAGCCTCTTGAGCGTCCCCAGGTGCTGCTCAAAGCCGAGCTCGTTCATCGTCTTGATCTCGTGCGGCACCATGCGGTACGAGCCGGCCGCGCCCTCCTTGTGAAACATGAGGTTCACCCGGTAGCGCTCGGGCTCGACGATCGCCAGGGCATAGTCGAGGTCGTGCTTCCCCAGGAACTCCTTCTTCTGCTCGGGGGAGAGGAGGACGGTGTTCAGGCGGAGCGCCTCCTCGGCGGTCATCGTGTGGTCGTTTATGAATGAAAGCACCCTGTCCTTCCTGACGAACGGGCGCCTTCCCGTGCACAGGTGCAGGTCGCTCGCGCCGTAGCGCACGGACGAGCTGAGCAGCGCCTTCATGCCCTCGCCAAGCTGGGTGTCGTCCATCTTGCCGACGGATGCGAAGTCGAACGAGGGCGGCGGGCTCGGCCCCGTCTTCTTCGAGGCGTGGAGCACCAGGGGCTCCACGAGCTCGTCGGCGGCGATGAAGGGGTCCGTCGGCGGCGGGCCCTTCTGCCCCCTGAGCGACGCCAGCCCGGCGAGCTTCTCCAGGCTTTCCACATCGGTGACGATCTCCTCGTCGATCAGCTTCTGGGCGAAGTCCAGCATGCTGGGCGCGCCCCCGAGCTTGGTCCTGATCTTCACGGACTGCGTCCGGGTGAAGCGGCCTTGGTCGATGCCAAGTTGGACGAACCAGAGGACGTCGGGTTTCATTGCGTGGCCATGCGGCGTTACCGATCATGCGTCAGGGCAACGCCCTGCCAAGCGAGAATCAAATCGGCGCCCATGGAATGGGGGATTGCAAAAAGAGGGAAATGCAGGGACTGTGACGCTTTCATCTAGAAGAACATGCTACGGAAGTTCATTGCCCGGCTGCGCGAATCAATAGCCCCCGCCAAGAAGCCAGCACAAGCTGCGCCGCTGAGCACACACCGCCCGCAGGGCGGGGCGGCCCCGCGCAGGCCGGGGCCATCAGGAGGGGGTCGGCCGCAAGGGCAGAACCAAAGGACTCAGGGAAGGGGATCGGGCCCGCATCAGGGGGGCCCCGCCCAGGGAAGGCCCCAGGAATCCCGCCCCAGGCAGGACGAGCGCCCCAGGCAGGACGAGCGGCCCAGGCAGGACGAGCGGCCCAGGCAGGACGAGCGCCCCAGGCATGGGGAGAGGCGCCCCGCAGGCCGCGGGCCCGTGAGGTCGGGGCCGGCGCGCCACGGCGACGGACGCCGTCCGAGGCCCGTCCGCGACGAGTTCGAGCATCCCGGCCACGTCGCGGAGAAGCCCGCCGTCCCGGTGAACATCCCGAAGATGGACACCCCCTTTTCGAAGCTGGGCCTCTGCGACGCGCTGGCCTTCACCGTCCAGGAGAAGGGCTACACCGAGCCGACCCCCATCCAGGTCCAGGCGATTCCCCTCATCCTCGAGGGCAAGGACGTCATCGGCTCCGCGCAGACCGGCACCGGCAAGACCGCGGCCTTCGCGCTTCCCATCATCCAGCGCCTGGCGGGCCACGGGGCCATGCGCTGCCTCATCCTTGAGCCGACGCGCGAGCTGGCGCTCCAGGTCGAGGAGGCGTTCCACAAGTATGCCCAGTTCACAGACCTGAGGGTAACGATCGTCTACGGGGGCGTCGGCTACGGAAAGCAGACGGAGGACCTGAGGCGCGGCATGGACATCCTGGCGGCGACGCCTGGCCGGCTTCTCGACCACCTTGAGCAGCGCAACTGCTCGCTCGACAAGATCAACATCCTCGTCCTTGACGAGGTCGACCGGATGCTCGACATGGGCTTCCTGCCGGACGTGAGGCGGATCGTCCAGAAATGCCCGGCCGACCGCCAGACGCTGTTCTTCACCGCGACGCTTCCCCCCGAGATAGAGCACCTGGCCAGCTGGGCCCTGCGCAACCCCTCCAAGGTGGAGATCGGCCGCAAGCACTCGGCCGCCGACACGATCTCGCACTGCTTCTACCCGGTCGTCGCGTCCCAGAAGTTCGACCTGCTCCAGCTCCTCCTGGAGCGCACGGACTTCAAGAGCGTCCTCATCTTCTGCCGCACCCGGATGGGCGCGGACAGGATCGCCGCAAGGCTCGTCCAGAAGGGGCACAGCGTCGGGGTCATGCATTCCGACAGGAACCAGCGCGAGAGGGTCGAGGCCCTCGACTCCTTCAAGAGCGGCAAGATCGAGGTCCTGGTCGCGACCGACATCGCCGCCCGGGGACTGGACATCCGCGGCATCTCGCACGTCATCAACTACGACGTTCCGGAGAACGCCGAGGACTACGTCCACAGGATCGGGCGCACGGGGCGCGCCCACCACACGGGAGAGGCCTTCACGCTCGTCACTGAGGACGACGTCAGGGACGCCCGGAGCATCGAGCGGTTCATCGGGGCCTCGGTCGAGCGCAAGAAGGTCGAGGGATTCCCGTACGTGTACTCCGCCCTGTTCGACCAGAAGATCCTGGACGACGCGGTGCCAAAGACATCGACCAGCCGCCTGCACCGCGGGGCCAGGCGTTAAGGGCCGGTTGTCGGCGGCGGGTGGCCGCCCGTCGCCCGGTTTCTTGGCGACCGATTCGGCGGTAAAAGAAATTTATCGTTAATCGATAAACAGGTGTTGACAGTCCGGGGATGGGGTTTATCGTTTATCAATAAATCTACAACTTGCCCTCCAATGAAGATATTCACCAATCTGCCTCGAAGCCTTCGGATGCTCTTTGCGCTGCTGCGCGCCCTTACAATCATGATGGCGGCATTCTGGCTCCTGATGTTCACGCTCAATGTCTGGATCCAGAAACGCTACATGGATGACCCAAAGGTCATCGTCGCAATCGGCGACGGATGGCTGCGGACCGAGCGAAATGCGGTCCGGTTGAGCCCGGACGGCTCGAAGCCGGGTTCCGTGGGGCTGGTCAATCTGCGCGGCCGGCTGCAGGTGAACCTGTGCAGCAAGGATGGCGCACTGGTCTCCGCGGTCTACTGGTCGATCCTCCCTGCGCTGGCGGTGGTGACCGCATTCCTGTGGTCGCTGTTGGGCTCGCTCCGGAGCATCTGCGCCAATATCGAGCGCGGGGAGGTGTTCAGCGAGGCGAACCTTCGTCTGGTAAGAAGAATAGGGTGGATCGTGGTCGCGAACAGCCTCGTGAGTTTCGCGGTCGCGCTTTGGGCCGCCCATGTGATGGGAGGGTACCTCAGCCAGCACGTGGTCCTCACCGGCATCGAGACCAGCCCCAAGTTTCCCGGCGGACTGGGGGCCGTGGGATTCACAATGTCTTCGGACACGATCCCCCTCTCGGGCCTGGGTGGCCTTGTCGTCGGCTGCCTGGTGCTGATGCTCAGCGAGGCGTTCAGGCAGGGACTCGCGCTCAAGTCCGAGAACGACCTAACCGTCTAAGCCATGCCAATCCAACTGAATCTGGAACGGGTGATGGCGGAGCGGGGCATCAGCCTGACCGAGCTCGCGGACCGGGTGGGCATAACGCTGGCCAACCTCTCAATCCTGAAGACCAACAAGGCCAAGGCCGTGCGCTTCAGCACGCTGGAGGCGCTTTGCCGCGAGCTCAAATGCCAGCCGGGCGACCTGCTCGAGTTCGTGAGGGACCGGTGACGCCTACTCGCTTCCGTTGACGACCTTGTAGGCCGTAGCCGCCGCGATCGAGCCGGCCACCTCGCCCGCGAGGAGCACCCAGTAGTTTCCCCAGAAGGAGAGGCCCATCACGGTGATGCCGGTCGCGACGGCGGGGTTGAACGCTCCTCCCGAGACGGGGCCGACCGCGTACGCGCCCACCATGACGGTCATGCCGATCGCGAGGCCGTAGAACGAGTTCCCGGAGGTCCCCTTCGACGTCGCCACGTTGAGGACGACCCAGCAGAGCGCGAACGTGAAGAGGAACTCGGCCACGAACGCGGGCTTCCAGCTGGACATGGCCAGGGGCATCGCGGCGCCCGCCATCTTGAACCTGCCCACCAGCCAGGCGGCGGCGAGCGCGGCCGCGATCTGGGCGGCCCAGTAAGGCGCGACGTCGCGGGACTCGCACCTGCCGCGGATCCAGGCCGCGAGGGTGACGGCCGGGTTGAAATGACCGCCCGAGATGTGGCCGCCGGCGAAGATCATGACCATGAGCGACGCTCCGATGGCGAGGGGAGCCATGGACCCGGCCCCGGGCGGGATGACGGTGCTGCCCACCGTGAAGACGAGGAAGAAGGTCCCGATGAACTCGACCAGGTATCTTTTCATTCTATGGGGATTTCGGGCGAGTGTACGTGGCGGCGCCGCCCGAACGAGCGTTTTTTGGGATTGCGGGCCGGGCGGTTTCAGGCGTGGTTGCGCGCTTCCATGCACCTGCAGATCCCGGACGGCGACTTTGGCGGCTACATCTTTGACCTGGACGGCACCCTGGTGGACACGATGCCGCTCCATTACCTCGCCTGGGAGGCGGCGATGGTGAAGGCGGGGCTCGCGGGCAGCCTGGACAAGGACTACTTCTACGAGCTCGGCGGCGTGCCTTCAAAGAGGGTCGCGAGCCTCCTCGGGAGGCACCACGGCCTCAAGCTGGACCCGGTCGCGGTCTACAAGGACAAGGAGAGGATCTTCATGAGCTCGCTCCAGAAGCTCGAGCTCATCGGGGCCGTGGTGGAATTCGCCAAGAGGGTGAGCAGGACCTGCCCGGTCTCAGTGGCATCGGGGGGGGACCGGGACGTCGTGGAGAGCACGCTCAGGAAGACGGGGCTTGCGCCGCTCTTCCCGGTCGTCGTCACGGCGGACGACGTCGAGCACGGGAAGCCGGCCCCGGACATGTTCCTCCTGGCGGCGAAGAGGATGGGGGTCGAGCCGCAGCGCTGCCTTGTGTTCGAGGACGGCCAGCCCGGCATGAAGGCGGCGGAGGCGGCCGGGATGAAGTGCGTCTTCGTCCCCAGCCGCGGCTCAGTGTAGCGGCGCGCTGCCGGGCTCTATCGCGTCGAGGCTGACGGGGTCGCCGACCTTGAGGCCGGCGGTGCCCACGGCGTCGCCTTGAAACCTCGAGAGGACCGTGCGGCCGTCGGCGTCCGGGAACGCGACCCATTCTCCGTTGCGCACGTCGGTGTAGGTGCGGCCGTAGAGGGTCCTGTAGGTCCTGCCCCCGGCATGGACGGCGCAGTAGGTCATCGGCGGGATGCCGGCGTCCGCGAAATCGCGGGCCTGGGCCTCGAGCAGCACGTTGCCGTAGACCGCGTCCACCTCCGCGACCCGGGTGTCAAACCCGTGCCCGCCGGCATGGGGCGTCGCGGAGGACGGGCCGGGATCCGGCGCGACCGTGGCGTCATAGTAGCGCGCCTGGTCCGCGGGCCGGGGCAGGGCGTCGGCCCCGCGCTCTATCCACGCGTTCAGTGCGCGCAGCGCCACAAGGTGCTCGGGCTGGTTTATGTTGTCGTGGCCCTCCCGCGAGATGAGGAAGAGGGCGGGGGGGACGACCGGCTCCGGGCGCGCGACGAGCGCGGTCAGGTAGCCCCTGGACTCGGCGGCCTCGCGCAGCGTCGCGACGAACAGGAGCGGGATCCTCGGGAGGAGCGAGAGGCCCACAAGGCTGTTGGTCTCCTTCGCGTAGAGCGTCGCGTCGAACACGACGGCCCCGTCATAGGGGCCCTTGTCGCGCTCCGCCATGATCGTGACGATGAGGCCCCCGAGGGATTCCCCCTCCAGGAGGACGCGCTCGGGCTCGCCGTAGGCCTCGGCGATGAACTTCCGCAGCGCGTCCAGGTCGGCAATCGCGTCGCCGATGACGAGGCCGTTGCGCCGGAAGCTCGTCGTGGCGACCATCCATCCCTCGTCGAGGAGGGCCTTGTTCGAGAGCCGCTCGGGATGGAAGTCGGCCACGAGCGGCGCCGAGTCGGGGCGGTAGCCGTGGACGAGCAGCAGGAGCCTCCTGTTCCACTCGCCGGGCGGGCTCGCGATCGCGAACCTGGAACCCGCAATCTGGCCTATGTCGACCTTGACCGCGCGGGCCGGCTTGTCGGCGGCGGCGGCCGGGCCGAGCGCGAGCCCCGCGACGAGGAGGAGGGCCGCGTGCGCGAACGGGAAGGGCCGGGGCAGCATAGACATCTCCTATAGCGCCGGGCGGCCGGCCAGGGCGAACTCCTTTTGGCTTTAGCTGGAGTCCGCGATGGGCTCCAATGGACGCTTCCAACACCGTGAGACAGCCCGCAGAGCTCGCCAAAGCCTTTGTCCTGACCTACCCGACCTACGTGGCGGGCAGGCCCATCGAGGACGTCGCCCGCGAGATGGGCCTCGACCCGGCCGGCATCATCAAGCTCGCCTCGAACGAGAACCCGTTCGGGCCGTCGCCGCTCGCCGTGCTCGCGGCCAAGCGGGCCGTGGAGCAGGGCCAGCTCTATCCCGACGGCGGCTGCTACGCCCTTCGCGAGAGGCTCGCGAAGTTCCACGGCCTCTCCCCCAACCAGTTCGTGATCGGCAACGGATCGAACGAGGTCATCGAGCTCCTGGGGCACGTCTTCGTCGCCCCGAGGGACGAGGTGCTCATGGGAATGCCGGAGTTCGTGGTCTACAGGCTTGTGACGCTCCTGTTCGGCGCGCTGCCGATCGAGGTGCCGCTCGTCAACTTCAGGAACGACCTGGAGGCGCTCGCCGGCGCCGTCTCGAAGAGGACGAAGGTCGTGGTCGTGTCCACGCCCAACAACCCGACCGGCACCGCCAACACGGAGAAGGAGCTCCTCGGGTTCATCCGCTCGCTCCCGGACCACGTCGTCTGCGTGGTGGACGAGGCGTACTCGGACTATGCCGAGCATGCGCCGGACATCCGCCCGCTCATCCGGGAGGGCCGCAACGTGATCGGGCTAAGGACATTCTCAAAGGTCTACGGCCTCGCTTCGCTCAGGATCGGCTACGGCTATTCAAGCGCCGCGCTCGTGTCGCTCCTCGACCGGGTGCGCCAGCCCTTCAACGTGAACGCCATCGCGCAGGCCGCGGCGGCGGCGGCGCTCGATGACCGGAAGTTCACGCGCATGGTCGTCAAGGAGACGCGCAAGGGCCTCCGGCGCCTTGAGGGCGGGTTCGCCGACCTCGGGCTCGAGTTTGTCCCGAGCCAGGCGAACTTCGTGCTGGTCAAGGTGGGCGACGGGGCGAGGGTTTTCGACGCCCTCCAGCGCCGCGGGGTGATCGTCAGGCCCCTCAAGCTCTACGAGCTGCCGGAGTGGATCCGCGTGACCGCCGGGACGCCGGAGCAGAACGAGAGGCTCCTCGCCGAGCTTGCCGCCGCCATCCGATAGCTAGCGCGCGGACGCCCGCAGGAGGCGGTCGTTCAGGGCCTCGGCCAGTCCGGCGCCCCTGGGGCGCTCGACATGGATCCTGCGGAAGCGGCCGTCGTCCAGCTCGCGCAGCGCCGCAAAGAGCCGCCTCGCCGCGCCCCGCAGGTCGCCCCGGGCGTCCAGCCAGAATATGTTCCCCTGTCCCCCCCCGGCGCCGCTCGGCCTTGAGACAAAGAGCCACGCCTCATCCGCCTCCCCCCGGGCCGCCGCCCGCCCGGTGAGCCGCGCGTGAAGGACGACCTGGGTCCGCGGGCTGTAATGGCGCGGCATCTGCCCTGGGGCGAGGAGACCGCGCCCTCCGGCGCGCGACTTCCGGGAACTCCTGACGGGCGTGCCGAGCGCCCTTGCTATCTCGGCGCGCGTGATGGCCCCGGGCCTGAGCAGGGTGGGGCGGCGCGGGTCGCGCAGGTCGACTATCGTCGACTCAAGCCCGATCCTGGAGGGGCCCCCGTCCAGGATGTGGCGCACCGCCGAGCCCAGGCTTTTCCTGACGTGGTCCGCGGTGGTCGGACTCACGTAGCCGAACGGGTTGGCGCTCGGCGCCGCCAGCGGCACCCCGGCCAGCCGGATCAGCCGCCGGAAGAGGGGATGGGCGGGCATCCGGACCGCGACGCTCGTCAGGCCTGCTGTCGCCACGTCCGGCACGGCGCCGGTCTTCGGGAGCACCATCGTGAGCGGGCCAGGCCAGAACCTCCTCGCCAGCTTGAGCGCGGCCGGATTCGGGAGGGCCACGCGGGCCAGGTCCCGAAGGGAGGCTATGTGGACAATCAGGGGGTCGTAAAGGGGCCTCCCCTTTGCCGCGAAGATCCTGCGGCACGCGGCTGCGCGGGTCGCGTCACCGGCAAGGCCGTAGACCGTCTCCGTCGGCACCGCGACAATGCCGCCCGCCCGCAGGCGCCGGGCGAGCAGGGCGAGGTTGCGCGGGGTGCCCCGGTAAATCCTGGCGGATCTGGCCATGGTCGGCGTTGAGGGGGACATTCTGGCAATCCGGGCAAAAAAAGGCCGGAGCTTTTTGAGCTCCGGCAATCATGGATTGGCCGAGCCTTGGCTCACTTGGTGAGCAGCATGTTGCGCGAGTGCTTGATCGTGCGGGTGACGGCCCTCTGGTGCTTTGCGCACAGGCCGGTGTACTTGCGCGGCAGTATCTTGCCCGTGTCGGTGACGAAGCGCACCCAGGCCGGCGGATCCGTGAAGGGAATCTGCGCGGGTGTCGGGGTCTGCTGCTTCTGCTCGGTGGTGCTCATTTCTGGAAAGAAGGGTCTATCAATCAGCCGGGAAAGGCCTTGTCAACCCCCCAGACGGGGCGGCTGTGCCGAGGGGCGGTCTGGTCGGCCGCCATCCGCAGGAGCCGGACAATCGGAGATCAGTGGGACGTGCCGAACTTCATGCTCTCGCCGAAGGGCCGGACGGGCTGCCGGACCGGGGACCGGACCTGCGGATACGCGACGAACTGGAACCATCTGGCGTAGTCGAAGTAGCGGGACGCCAGGGTCTTGATGTCGGACTTGCCGATGGCGGCGCAGTCCGACCGCCGGTCCCTCGCCGCAGCCAGCCGCTCGGGGCGCTGCTGGGCGTCGCGCAGCACCGTGTAGCTCCAGTATCCGTTGTCGCGCGTGTCCTCCTCGCGCTTGGTCAGGAAGGGAAGCTTCACCCGCTCAAACTCGTCGTCGGTGAATCGGCCCCGCTGCAGGGCCTTGATCTCCGACTTGATGAGCTCATCGGTCCTTTGCGCGTGCTCCGGCGCGACCGTGGTGTACACGACGAAGAAGCTGAAGTCCGGGAAGCCGTCGAGCTGCTCGAAGTCAGCGGCGAAGGCGTACGCCGCGCCCAGCTCGACGCGGAGGCGGACCCGCATGCGCTCGGCCAGGAGCGCCGCGAGCAGGCGGCAGCGCCTCTCCATGTGGACGCCGCTCAGGTCGGGCACGGGGCAGAACCAAGTGATGGCCACCTGGCGCAGGCTCGGGTCCGTGGTGGAGACGAAGACGGGCTTGGACGGCCTTCGGGGGACCTTGAGCACCTGCGACGAGACCACCCTTGAGCGCTCCGTGCGCCGGGGCAGCGCCCCCAGGGTGGCGCCGACCCGGGCGGACGCCTCCTCCCACGTCGTGTCGCCGACCACGCTCAGCTCGATGGGCCCCTCCCTGAACTGGGGGTCGATCCAGTCGCGAACCTCGGCGATCGTTCGGGCCCCGAATTCGGGGAACGTCGCGGTGCCGAATCGCCGGTCGCCGCCGGAGAGCACGCGCGTCGACTGCATCGTGATCGGCCCGGCCGGCGAGGATGCGATCGACGCATACATGCTCACGACGGACGCCTTTGCCTGGGCCATTGCGTCGGGCCGGTACGCGGTGTCCGTCAGGTACGCCGCGATGAGCTGCAGGCACAGCCCGAGGTCCTTCGGGGCGCAGCGGGCGTTGAAGTCCAGGGCGTCGCTGTCCACCGCGAAGTTCACGGAAAGCAAATGGCCCGCGAGGACGTCCTGCAGGTCCTCGGCGACATGCTTGCCGAGCCCGCCGGTGGGGACGATCGCGTTTGCGAGCAGATCGAGGCCGGGCTTGGACTCCGGCTGCGACAGGCGGCCGTTGCCGACCCGGAGGGACACCTGGACCGAGCCGACCTCGAAGGACGTCGCCTTGAAATTGAGGCGCACGCCGTTGGCGAATTCAGCCTCCCAGACGTCGAGGTCCCTGACCTGCTCCGACCGCACGATGCGCCCGGCGGGCCCGAAGTCCGTGTAGGCGAAGGCGGCGGGCTCCGCCTCGGCCGGCCGGGTCGCCGGCGTCGACCTGCTTGTGTTCAGCGTCTCGGCGATCTCCCTGGGCGTCACCCGGAATGTCGGGTTTGTGGCTATGAAGACATGAAGGGACTGAGAGGTCCACGCGCGCCGGTACTCTTCAAGGCAGTCGGCCGGGGTTGTCGCCGCGAGGTCGGCCTCCAGGTCGCGCTGGATGGCCGACGGCGTGGCGAACACCGTTCCCTTGACGATCGAGCCGGCGATCGCGCCGGCGATCCAGTCGGAGTGCCAGGTCGCGGACGTGCGCACGGAATCCTCGTATGCGGCTGCGAACGACGTGCGCGCGACGGCGAGCTCTGCCGCCGTGAACCCGTAGGTGAACGCGCGCCTGTGCTCGCGATCGAGGTCGGCCATGAACGTCTTCCAGTTGTCGATCCTGCCGGAGGCGCCCAGGGCCGCCAGGGCCCATCCCGAAACGGGGTTTGAGACGGCGGCCGCCGGCACCACGAATCTTCCGTCGGAGTTCTTTGCGAGCTTTGCGGCCCGGTGCTGCAGGATGGAGAAGGCGATCGCCCGCCTGAGCTGCGCGACCCGGCGCGCGTGCGTGTCGGGGGCGGTGGCTTCCGGGAACGGATGCTCCATCTCGCAGTCGGCCCCCGGAAGCCCTTGGTCGATGAACACCCGCACGTCGGGCTTGCCGCAGTCGGCGGGCGCCAGGGCCATCTCGTCCGGGCGCGCGGGCCCCCGCGCCTTGACGCCTTCCATCGCCGAGCCGATCAGCCTCGCCACCGCGTCCGGGTCGACGTCCCCCACGACGACCACGGCCATCCGCTCGGGGCGGTACCATGCGTCATAGTAGTCCAGGAACTGGTCGCGGGTGAACCGGCGGATGTTCTCCGGGAGCCCAATCGGCTTGCGTCGGACCTGGAGCGAGCCGGGCCAAAGCAGCTCCATGTTGGCATCCGCGGCCCGCGCCATCGGCGTGTCGCGGGTGTCGCGCTCGTTCAGGATCACGTCGCGTTCTCGGTCGATGAGACCGGGGTCGAACGAGATGTCCTGCGCGTACTCCCGGAAGACGCCGAGCCCCTCGAGCAACGTCGGCTCGCTGGTGTCGGGGAGCTCGAGCTGGTAGATCGTGTGGTCCCAGAACGTGAAGGCCGCCGTGTCGGGACCGAAGCCGACCCCGAGGCGCTGCAGCTCGGTGGTCAGACCCCCGTTGGGGTGCTCCCGGGTGCCGCGGAACGCCATGTGCTCGATGAAATGCGCGAGGCCGCGCTCGCTCTCGCGCTCCTCGATCGAGCCGGCGGCAACCAGGAGCCGGAGGGACGCCCGGCCCTTCGGCTCCGGGTTGTGCCGGACGGCGTAGCGGAGCCCGTTCGCGAGGACGCCCCAGCGGACCGACGGATCGGGCGCGAGGTCGCTCTGGACCTCGGGCCAGGGGCCCGCGCGGAGTGATGCGGCCAGGACAAACGCGACGACGGCGGCCGGTCTGCCTAGCTGGAGCATTGGCGGCAGTTTCTCCGCGGGGCGCGGCTTGTCACGCGAAATGGCGGCCTCCCCGTCCAGGCGCCGCCAGACAGGCGTCAATCCAGCGGCGCCTCGCCCTTTGCGGCTCCGCTTCCACCCGCCGGCTTGGACGTCCGCGTCAGGATCAGGGATCCCATGCCGCCATATTCCGAGATGGTTCCGGTGATGCGGTCCCTGTGGACCGTGCCGCGGATGAGCACATCCCAGCCGGGAACGGTCACCGTCACCGCGTCTCCCCTTACCGAGACGCGCGCCGGCAGCACCGCGTGCTGGCCCGGGTTCTCAAAGGTCGAGTTCCCGGCCTGGTCGACGCGGACAATGACAGGGGGAAACCCGGGGGTGATGCCCTGCCAATTGCCGGCAATGCCTGACGCGGACCCGTCGGGCTCCTCATCGGCCTCGTCTATTGCCTTGATCTCGCCTATGTGGACATGCCCCTCGGGCACCGGCGGCATGCGGACCATTCCGTAGCTGTCCTGGCCAAAGTACAGCGAGGCGGACTGGGCCATGGAAGGAAGGTCACGCTCAAAGTCGTGGCGGCGCTCGGAAAGGCTGAACCGCGTCTCCCAGAGCAGCCTGGCCCTCCTCTGCCTCCATGCGAACTGGAAATCAAACGCCCGCAGGATGACATAGTAGCGGTCCATCTCGACGGCGCTCATCGTGCCTGCGTGGACATTCCTGACCAATTGGCCGAGAATAGTGTCGCCGGAGCTTTCCCCGAGAAGGTGCGCCTCGGAATCGAAGCCCATCAGGCTGGCGTTGAAGAAATTGATCCGGTCCTTGGTCGGCCCGTCCATGATCCTGGTCGTGCCTATGGTCCGTCCCCAATAGACCACGATCAGGAGCCTTGTCGCCTCCGGGTCCAGCGCGCGCACGTAGTTCTGGCTGGCGAGCGGCCCGGCGAGCATCCGCGCTATGCCTGGGAGATTCAAACCGTCGATCGTGGGATCGGAGAACACCAGGCCCGCGATCGCCGGCACAGGGAGCAGGCCCCCGTCCCCGAACGCGAATGTCTCGGGCTGATAGGATCCGTCCGGCAGCCTTGCCCGGACATAGCCGTTGAACTGCTTCGAGTTCACGGCGGTCAGCCCCTCGCTGACGGAAATGGCGCTGAATGGGCCTGCGGCGGACGGGGCCGCCCAAATGGCCGCCAGGCCTAGCAGTAGGCAGACCCTCAGGCTGTGCTCACTTGGCGATCTCACGGTTGGGGAAGTTGCGTTCGGAGCCTGGGGCCAATGTATGCCGAACTTGGCCCGTTGGACAAGATCAGGCGTCCCTTTTGTGAAAGGGGCAGGGCGCCGACGCCCCGGGGGGTCTGTCAGGGGGGGCCTGTGGATCCGTAGCGGTGAACGAGTCCAGGAAAGGGTGCGTCCTCGCAGGCCGGTGCCTTCGTCGCATTCCGATGATCCGCAACCCAGCCGGGCGACTCACCTGAACGCTCGGGCTTCGACGCTATCCGCTAGCCCGTCGGGCGAATGGCCGCGCGGTGCCTCTCAAGAACGGAGCACCCTTCCGCGTCCTCAAGGGCCAGCAGCTCATCAGCCTTAAGGCATTGTGGCAGGCTCATGAGGTAGCCGCCCCGGGCCGCCTGATGCAGCGGAGTGTCGCCCGCCCGGCTTCGCGAGCTCGCGAGCATTCTCAGTGCATCCTCGGCGATGTTCTGGAGCGCATGCCTCTTGGCCGCTATCCCGAACGGGGTCTCGTGCCTTGCGTTCACCTGGAGCATTGCGTCGGCTGTCATTGCCTTCGCCGGGACCGCGTACCACGCGTTGTTCTCGGCCGCCCAGTGCAGCGGGGAGTTCCCCTCATCGTCAGTCAGCGCGACCGCGCCGGCCGTGCCTATCAGGAGTCCCCACGGCCGAAGTCCCGACTCTTCACGGAACTTCTCCGATCGCAGTTCCATTTCCGCGGCGCGCAGTTTCGCCCGGCACTCGCTCGTCCTCCAGTCATCTATCAATGGATCCACTTCGCTCGGCCGGTACCTCGCGATCTCCTGATCGACTGCGTTCAGCACAGACGTCCCTCCGGCCGCCCATGGATCATCCTGGCTCAAGGAGAGAACTGCCGCCACGATACGCTCGGTGCTCGTCAGGTCATATTCTGTCTGAGGGGGAATTGATTGGGATGCTTGCATTGCGATCCCGGATATTAGCAGGATTTTCTATTAACTTTTTGTAAATCCCGCCGTGCCCGCATTTCTGCTCACCGCGCCATCCCGCTAGCCCCTTGAGCCTGTGCTGCGCAGGTTTTCCCTCTTGGAGCGTGTTTCACGGCCGTCCGCAGGATAACCGCCGAGGCTGCCTCCATTTGCGCCGCCAATTTGGTGGATTCGCCCGCTTGAGATGGCAGCGGCGGAAGATGAATTTCCAGTCAGCATGCGCGTCCCTGAAGCTTCGGGCCCGTCTTTTTGAAATCCCGGCGTGCATACTCCCTTGGATTGCGCGACTGAGGTGCTTCAAGAGGGGTCCGTACATGGAAAGCAGCCACGCTTGCAGCTCGGAGGCGGCCGCGCCATCTAGTCGTTGCGGCTGACCGCCGTCGCTGGGCAAGAAATGAATATATTTGTCAGTAACATCTCAACGCCCTCCGGGTTTTGTATCGAATTATTGATTTCCTTTGGGAGAGCCGCCCTGAATGAGTTCAATCGCCAGAACCCCGACGATCGCGCCCGCCGAGGCTGGCGGGCGCCTCAGTGGACCTGCGATCGTTGCCTGCATCGCAGCTGCGAAGCTGTGCCTCCATCTCCTTACCGCCTCACGCTACGGCCCGTTCAGGGATGAGCTATACTACGTGGCCTGCAGCGAGCATTTGGGAGCCGGCTACGTGGACCATCCGCCGTTGATTGCCTTTGTCACCTGGTTCTCACGGCATGCGTTTGGCGATTCATTGTTTGCCCTTCGGCTCCTCCCCGCCGTCGCTGGCGCCGGGTTGGTAGTGCTGACGGGGGCCCTCGCGAAGGAAATGGGCGGCGGACGGTTTGCACAGGCATTGGCGGCCCTTGCCGTGCTCTTCGTTCCCTACTATCTGATCTTTCAGCATTGGATGACAATGAACGCCTTCGAGCCGCTGATATGGACGGCGTGCGCATGGTGCGTTGTCAGGGCGATCAATGCCGGGAATCCCCGTTTCTGGCTCCTTTTCGGGGTCCTGGCAGGCGTGGGCCTCGAGAACAAGTACTCGATTGCGTTCTTCCTCGTGGGCATCGTTGTCGGTCTTCTGTCGACGTCGGCAAGGCATTTCATCGGCAGCCGCTGGTTCTGGATGGGTGTCACCTCCTCGATCGCGATCTTCACCCCGAATCTGATCTGGCTGATCCGGCATGACTTCCCGTTCTTGGAATTGATGCATAATGTCCGCATGTCGGGCCGCGACGTGATGCGGCCTCCCTTGGCCTTTCTTGCCGACCAGGCCATGGTTCATAACCCGCTGCTCTTCCCGCTTTGGGCCGGCGGCCTGCTTTGGCTGCTGGCCGATCCGCGCGGGCGTCGCTACCGCGTCCTCGGCATCACGTTCTTGTTCGTCTTCGCGGCATTGATGCTCCTGAAGGGTAAGAATTATTATGTGTCGCCGGTCTACCCGATGGTTCTTGCAGCGGGTTCCGTCGCCCTTGAAGCCGTAACAAGAGGGCCGTGGAGGTCGGCAAGGTGGGCCTACGTCGCCTGCACCGTGGGATTCAGCCTAATCATCTTGCCAATAATGGTGCCGATCTTGCCTGCCGCGTCCTATGTGAGTTATCAGAGGTTCCTCTCCTACCCGCCGCCGCAGTTTGAGCACCAGCCCACCGGCGCACTGCCCCAATATTTCGCCGATGAGTTCGGGTGGGAGGAGATGGCGCAAAAAACCGCAGCAGCATTCAACGGATTGTCCCAGACAGATCGGGCAAAGGCGGTGATCTTTGCGAACAATTATGGCGATGCAGCTGCGATAGATTTCTACGGGCCGCGCCTTGGGCTGCCAAAAGCTGTCTGTCCCCACCAAAGCTACTGGCTATGGGAGCCCGAAAGGGCCAGCGGCGATGTCATCCTGGTTCTTGGGAGCGACGGGAAAGGAGACCGCGAGCACTTTGCGACGGTGGTGCCTGCAGGGCGCGTGGAATCCGCCTACTCGCGGCTTGATGAGCATTTCACCATCTGGCTTTGCAGGGACCTGAAGTTCGACCTCCGCCGGAATTGGGCCACGATAAAGAAGTGGAATTGATAGGATCATCACAGCCACCGCGAATATCCACCGGTTGCCACTCTTCACAAGGGACGCAAACATTAGCGCTTCCTCAGTGGTCTCTACCATCTGGTAGCCTATACCTTAACAAATCGGAGGTGTTCGGGAGAGGGTGGGTTCAGGAACACCTGCCGCATGGATGGGAAGCAGGCGGAACTAGAGTGCGGGAAGAGAATGCGATTCTTAAGGCGCCGGACTTCACTCAAAATGCAGTCAAGGGCTCCAATAGACGGATGTACGGCAAACGTTCGTCGGGAAAAGGTGTAAGAATGTCGGAATCCTGCCCGGTCTCTCAAGTGACGACGGCCTTGAGTCGTCCCATTCGCTCCTACATCGAGCTGCTCCGGCAGTACGTCCACGACCGTTCCCACGAGCATGTCGATGAACTCATGGGCCGGCACACCCCTGGGTCTATTCATCCGGACGCGAAGATCACAGTCGCAGGAGCCAAGCGAAACTTAACCTGGGCGTGTCAGATTGCACGCCGCTCGATGTTGGACGCAGCGCTTATTTCTTCGTCTGATTGTTGGGGAAATTCACGCCGGTTCCAAAAAAACACTCGTTCTCAACTATCTTCCCGTCTTTCAGCCTGAAACGCTCCGTGTTCCGGAATAGTCTACCGTCGTTGGTCCAGCCATTGTAGGTAACGTAGGCGTCATCTCCGGCGACGATGACCTTTTCCAGATCAAACTTCCGCGTGTTCTCTGAATTTGGCCAGCACCTTTCCTTATATAGCTTCAAATTGATATGATCATCGCCCGCGGGGCTCGTGAAGGTGAAACCGTCAGCGAGAATTTGCTCCAGGATGTGCCAGTCCTTCGTCTCGTATGCGGTGTAGTATTTGCGAACGACCGTTTCATTCATGGCAACGTCGGGCGACTTTTGGGCAAAACATGCGATGGTGGACATGGCTATCCATGCCGTGATGAGGCGAGCAATGAGTTGGGTCGTTTTCATGTTTTGATGGGAAACTGACACGTCGAGCTATTGAGGGGGTTGGGGGAACGGGTCCGCAGCCGGGGATCCATGTCAGTGGGCGACCAGCCTCGGCTGAGGCGGACAGTGGGCTCCCTTGATCACGGGATCCAGATTTCTTTGGCGATCTGAACGCTGTTCGATGGTGGACACCGGTCGAATCGAGACGGTGAAAGGCGCTCTGGGTACTGCCCGATCGGCTATGTCCGCGAAAGGTGCAGGAATGCGGCGATGGCGGCTGCAACGGCCGCAAAGCCGAGAGACAAGATTGGCAAGGGAACCCGGGGTTCCCGCTTGCCGACGAATTCGCTGCTGCTTTCTCTTGCTTCTGGGCTGCTCTCAACTCGAGGCTTGAGCGACTCGGTGACGGGTCTGCTTGACGGGGCTTCCAGATTTCTTGTGGGCATCGTTTCAGATGACAGAACAATTGAAAATTTGAGTTGCCGGACACCCATATAACACCGCACGGGCGCTTATCCCGGTAATAAATCCAGCGCCGCCGAAAAAGGGTGAGTTTTGAAGCACCCGACCATCTCTTTGTTCATGGACGGGAAGTCTTGTTGTGACCTGCGCCAAATCCTTGGGAGCGCGATCCGGCTCTGCAAAGGTGCCCACGCCAAAGAACGCGGTGAAGGCCCGTGACACACACGGAATCCCGTACCTACAGAGAGGTGTTGAAACCACGGCGCGGCGGGCGCGAAGGATAACGGCTTTGGATTGGCGAAATGTCATGGGACGCAATAGAATGAAAGCCCTCTTCATGCGCATTTACACCCCACCTGTAGGCGGCACCGTCGTCACGGTTTCCGAACATGGCGGCGCCAGCCATGTCCTTCCCCGATGACCTACAGAATCCGCCGCGAGGACGCAGACCTGGGAACAGCGACACTCGAGGAGCTACGCCTTCGCCGGGAGTCCGGCGAATTGACCGGGGCCGAGCATGTGAAGGGGGACACGGGCTCCGACTGGCAACTGCTTGATGAGGTCCTGCATCCGGGAGGCCTGGGTGCTTCCCCGCCGATGCTCTCCCCGGTTCCGCCAAGTAGGGGCGCAAGGGGAGCCAGAATCATCCTGATTGCCGGCGGTGCCGTGATCGCCCTTGCCGCCGCTGCCTATTTCGCTCGCACGGCGATCAGGTCGCGCTTTTCTCGGTCCGCAGACGGTTTGGCGGTCGCGTTGAAGCCCCTGCCGGTCGCCAAGACGCCGACGGAGCGGGATGTCCAGGTCCGAACCCGTGAGTTCAATCTGCGCCAGTGGCTCGAGGGATACCGGAAATTCGGCGTCCACGACCCGGTTTCCGATCCCGCGACGGAGGAATTCATTCGCGTCTGCGTCGAGCAAAACGAGGAGGGACCCAAGGCGGACAGCCCGACCTCCATCGAGGCCGAGTGCGGGCGGCTGGCCCACGATCCGAAATGCACGGATCCTCTCGTCCTCACCGTGGTGGCTGCCAACACGCTAAACTGGTATGACCGCGTGAACCTCTACAAGCGGGCCTTGGCCCTGTTCCCCTCAGCCGGTTACCTGGCCTACCCGGCGTTCTTCGCCGACGTCAGGCTGATGAACGATTCGAAATACGACTACGACCAGGAGGGCGAGCTCAACACCTCGGCGCTGGCGCGCCTTTCCAAATGCTTTGCGGACGGGAGTTTTCAGCCCCGCGACCAACAGGATATCGCCTCGCTGTTCATCGACTCATGGGGCTACACGTTCTTCAGCAGAAACGACGCCGCCGTCTGCGATATCGTCTCCCGGGCAGGGCCATCCTATCACTGGCTGGCGCTCGTCCTGGACGGTGAGCGCAACATTGTCGATGCCTGGGATGCGCGCGGCGAGGGGCGCATCAACACCGTCAGTGACGAGCAGTTGGCGAACTTCAAGAGGCTCCTGGGGGAGGGAGGCAAGCGCCTGAAGGAAGCCTGGGCCATGCATCCTGATTTTCCCGTGGCACCCAGCCTCATGATCTACGACTCGCTGGGCGGCACCGGCCTCGAAGAGATGCGGACGTGGTTCGACCGGGCCGTCGCCGCCCAGATCGACTATTCCGCCGCCTGGAAGAACATGCGGTGGGGCCTGCGTCCGCGATGGTACGGCAGCGGGCCTGCCGAGCTGGCGCTGGGAAAGGAGGCCCTCAATACAGGGCGGTTCGACACCGACGTTCCGCGCAAGCTTTTTGACTGTGTGGAGGATGTGGAATCTTGGTCGGAACTGCCTCCTGGTCAGCGGATCTTCGGCCGCCCGGACATCTGGCCGGACCTTCAGAAGATGTACGAGGGCTATGTCGCGGAGCCGACGCAGGCATACACCCGCCGCGGGTGGCGAACCTCATATGCCGCCGTCGCCTATTTTGCAGGCCATTACGACGTCGCCCGGAAGCAGCTGGAGGCCCTCGACTGGAAGCTGGCTCCGGCGGCGATGACCAGCTGGGGCGTTGATTTGTCATCGATGCCGATCGAGGTCGCAGCGCGAACGGGCCCGCTGGGCGCGGGAGTCGCCGCGGCGGAGGCTGCCCGCACCGCCGGCAACCGTGTCGCCGCGCTCAGGATGTTCTCGGACCTCGATGCAAAGCACACTACGGACGAGCGCACCAGGGATTTCATCCGGATCCGACTTTCCCGGCTTACGGATGAGCAGCACCTCGCGGAAGGGAAATGGATCAGCTTGGTGCCGGCAAGCGACCAAGACACCAACTGGGTGTACAGCTTCGGCGACGCTCACAGGACCGCGGACGGGTCCCTGGAGGTGGAATACGGGCCCAAGGGGCACATGCTGTTCCCGAAGATGCCGGTCGGCGGGAATTTCGAGGTGCGGGGCCGCTTTGATGTCGTCCGCTCATCCAACACCAATTTCCAGGCGGGCATCGTGATCGGCCAGCCCGATATCGAGACCTACAACTGGTTCGGCTTCCGCATCAAGCGGCATGACGAGGAAGGCGACGTCGTCAGCTTTGGCCTCGGATGGTCCCTGCGGGAGATCACGCAGCACGTCGTGCTGAGTGACAAATCCAACTCGTTTGACCTCGTGCTCAGCGATGGGCGGGTTACGGCATCCGTCAACGACGAGCAGGTCTTCGACGGGGCCGATACACCCGCCTCGATCAGTTTTCCCGAAGAATCGTATTTCGTCGGCCTGGGGGCGTTCAGCGACAGCGCGGACGCCGTGGTGCGGTATCGGGGCGTGGAGCTAAGGAGGATCAGCCCCTCTGAGGAGGCGAAGCTCTCGAGCAGCGCCGTTGCCAGGCCGGAGGCTGCGCCGACGGGTGCCTCGACGAAGGCATTGACCGTCCCGGAGCGGATCGCGGCCGACAAGGAGGAGATGAACCACGCCATCGATCGGGTTAAGGAGATCGTCAACCAGCCGGCGCTTTCCGTTCCGATCAAGGCCGGCATGAACGTCACATGGTGGAGCGGCACATGGTTTCATCCGGGTGCCACCATGCCCGACTACGAAAAGGTGGATATAGGAAAGACGCAGCAGTTCCCCTATTCCAAGTACGAGTATGTGGCGTCCAACCTTCATCCCGACATCGCCTTTCTAGGGACCGATCTCGAGTTCAACGAGATGACCAAGTTCTTCTACACCGACCGTTCGGTGCCGAAGAAGCGCCTGACCCGGTCCGAGATGGCGGAGATCAACCGCCTTTATCGGGTCATTGGCAGGTGCGAAACGGACCTAAGGCAGCTTGAACCCAAGTGAAACCGGATGGCTGTGGGCTCAACGAAGCGAGGATGAGGGCTGATCCCAAGGGTCCGTGTGCCGCGGAAGGGGCCGCCGCCCGCCCTGCTGGCTTCAACCGCCCCAATCGATCGACCTGTGATCGGCTGCTATGGCGGCATTGAGCAGCTTTTGATGCTCGACGAAGGATTTCCGGCCGAGCACGCCTCCCTGCGCGCACCCCGTTGGGCGACGGTTTAGGATTGGCGTGCATCCAAACGCGCATGAAGTGAGGCCATGGGTTGGCTTCCTGCCAGTGTGCTTGCGGTGGTGGTCCTGCGCCTGGCTGCCCAGCTGGTGCTGGAGGAGCTGAACCGGGTGGAGGCCCGCCGGAATGCGCTGCGCTGCCCGGAAGCGCTGGCGGGCATCATGGATGCCGAGACCTATTCGCGCTCGGTCCAGTACACCCTGGCGAAAGGGTCTTTCGGGTCCGTGGTGGCGGCCTATGATGCGGTGGTCCTGCTTGCGCTGCTGTTCAGCGGGGCCCTGCCGTGGCTTTGGACGGGGGTCGACGGCCTGGCACCCGGCGCGGCATGGTGCGGGGCTCTTTCCATCGTTGCCACAATGTTTGCCCTCTGGCTGTTGGGCCTGCCCCTGGAGTGGTGGTCGCAGTTTCGGCTGGAGGAGCGATTTGGCTTCAACAAGAGCACGCCTGGCCTATGGGCGGCCGACCGCGTCAAGTTTGCGCTGATCGGGCTCGGAATCGGATTCGCGCTGGCCTGGGCGGTGCTGTCATTGGCAGACCGGGCCGGTTCGTCCTGGTGGGTGTGGGGCTTCGCCCTGGTCTTTGGCTTCCAGCTGCTGATGGTGGCCCTGTATCCGAAGCTCATCCTGCCGCTGTTCAACAAGCTCTCGCCCTTGCCCGAAGGCGACCTCCGAGCCAGGCTGATGGCCCTGGCCCAGCGCACGGGTTTCCGGGCGAGGGCAATCGAGTCGATGGACGGCAGCAGGCGCTCCGGGCACTCCAACGCCTACTTTGCGGGCTTCGGCCGCTTCCGGCGCATTGTGCTGTTCGACACCCTGATGGCCCAGCTTTTACCCGAGGAGCTCGAGGCGGTGCTTGCGCACGAGATCGGCCACTACAAGTGCGGGCACATCCCGAAAGTCATGGCCCTGTCGGCCTTCCTGCAGCTCGGGGCTCTCGCCGCCGTCGCATGGCTGGCCCGGGCGCCCTGGTTCAATGCCGCGTTCGGCCTTCCAGGAGGGGTGCTCGCGCCGACCGTCATCCTCGTCGCCCTTCTGGGCGGGCTGGTGACATTCTGGCTCGCGCCCGCGGGAAACTGGCTGTCGCGCAGGAACGAGTTCGAGGCTGATGCCTTTGCCAGGAACGCCGTTGGCTCCAGCGCGCCGATGATCAGCGCATTGCGAAAGCTCTCGCAGAACAACCTCTCCAACCTCACCCCGCATCCGGCCTACAGCATGGTATATTATTCGCACCCAACAATGGTTGAGCGTGAGCATGCCCTTCTGGGCTAGATCCGTTCGGGAAGCTCGGCACGAGTACCCTGCGTCCGGCATGCATTACGCCGTGTCCCGGCTCAGCCTCTTCGATTAAGGGACCTCGTAGACCTCAACCAGGGCCACGCCGGTGTCGCCGCCGGCCCCGACGACCTGGGCCGTGTAGGCCCCAGGGGGCAGGGAGACAAGGATCGCCGAGTCATGGCTTGACGCATTGCTCCAGGCAAAGGCCCCCACGGACGCCGCGGCGCTTGCGATCTGAGGGCTGCCGCCCCATCCGTTGTTGCTGCTCAGAAGTGTCGGCCCTGCGTAGAGTTGGAGCGTCGGGTCGGCAAGCGTGCCCGCGACGCCGAAGGGCGCGAGGGCCGGTCCCGAGGCCCGGATCAGAACGGTTCTCGATGTCGAGCCGCCGATCACGAAGCCCGCGATGAGGATGCTTCCTCCCGTGCCGACCTGGACGCGCGCCGATATATTGACCAGCCGCGGGGAAGCCGGCGTGAAGGAGCCGGCAGGCGTGGCGTCGTACACCTCGGCGAGGGCCACGCCGGTATCGCCGTTCTGGCCTGCTATTTGCGCGGTGTAGGGCCCGGTAGAGAGGGTCTCAAGGAGGGCCGAGTCGTGGCTGGACGCGCTGGTCCACGCAAATGCGCCCACCGAGGCCGCCGAGCTCGCGATGGCGGCGCTTCCGGACCACCCGTTGTTGGTGCCAAGCACGCCGCTGGCGGAATGGAGCTCAAGCTGCGGATCCGCGATCGTGCCCGCCACCCCGAAGGGGACCAGCGCGGGTCCCGACCCGCGGATCAGAACGTGCTCATTTCCTGAGGTGCCCGGCCCGCCGACGGCGAAGCCCGTGATCAGGATGTTGCCCCCGGTTCCCACCTGCGCCCTGCACGAAATGTTGATGAGCCGGCCGATGTCCGCTGTCGTGACGACGGACAGCGACGCCGTGCCGCTGCGCACCGAGCCGGACGCGTTTCCCGCCATGCAGTAGTAGTTGCCCGCGCTCGCCGCGGTCGCCCCCGTTATAACCAAGGTTGGCTGGACCGCGTTCGGGATCGGGGCGCCGTTCAGGTACCACTGATAGCTCGGCTGCGGCGAGCCGCTGGCGGAGAAGCTGAAGACAACGGTGGATCCGCTCGCGACAGTCTGCGAAGAGGGCTGTCTCGTGGCGGCAGGCGCGCTTGCCTGCTGGGACTGCGCATAGATGGTGAAATTGGTCATTCCCGCATAGGTCGACAGGAGTATGGCGCCCGGGACCGAGGTCGCGTCCACGAGGGTGTCCATGGCATAGGTCAATTCGGCCACGTAGGTCTGGCCCGCGACCAGCGTGCCCGCCGGGATGATGGCGCCGGTGGGCGCCACAGGCGAATCGAGGCTGATCCACGAGTCGTCGAGGCCGCTGGGGCCCACAGACGCGTCGACCGAGAACAGGACCTGCCCCGCCATCCCCTGGGTGCCATATCCCGGGAAGGCATTGAAGCTGATCGAGTAGCTGCTCGACGGGTCCACGACCAGCTGCCCGTTCGCGTTCCAGGTCCCGTTGATGATCTGGGGCGGCGGGGGATAGAGGTCGCCCGTGAGCGGCAGCCGCGCCTGGGTCTGCGCGAAGGCTGAGAACGAGTAGGTGCCCGACGGGAATGCCTGGTCCATCGCGGCCTGCGTGTTGAAGTTCTGAAGGATCTCGTAGGCATCGTCACCCGCGATGTAGTCGAGCTGGTCGATCTGGCCGTTCGGGAGAGTGAACGATCCCGGCGCCGTCGAGTAGGCGTTGAACTGGAAGGGCGCGCCCGGGTTGGCCGTGACCGTGCTGGGCCCCGACTGCATGTATTGTGCGAGCTTTCCCACGCCGTACTCGGTCTGGGCCCGCGAAGGCAGGGGCAACAGGAAGGCGAGCGCCGCCAGCGCGCGGAGCGGATTCCTAGGATGGTTGTTCATAGGGATGCACGAGGTGTCCGCCCCAGAACGCCAAGGCACAACGCACACCATCACCTGCGGAATAGCGGAGCAATCAGGGTTCGTGCGCAGGGAAACGTATAAGCAGCGCTGCAATTGGGCATTACGGGATGACGGCCTCAGGGGACCCGGGACAATGCCCTAAGGGTCTCGGCGCTCGGGACAACGCCGGTTCGGGCGAAGACCCGCGCCACCGTCCACGGCACAGGCGATATCCCGCGAATCACCTCAGCGGCCTTGCCGAGTTGAGGGTGCGGGTGCAGGGTGGGATCGGAAGACTGGCTGGAAGAGGCCGTCTCAGGTCGGTTTTCCGGTTCGAGGCGCGGCGCCAACCCCTTTTCAATCATGACGACGACAATGAGAACGCTTCGCGCGGCGCTACCGCTCGGGATCTGCCTCGCAGCCCTTCCGCAAGTCCGCGCTTCCGACTCCGTGCCGGCAGGCGCCACGACCTATGAAGTCTCCAGGACCCTGCACGTCGGGGGTAAGGGAGGCTGGGACTACCTCACGGTCGACCCCGAGCACAAGCTCCTCTTCGTTCCCAGGTCCACGCACACCTTGGTCCTCGATGCCGGGAATGGGAACACCGTCGCCGACATAGCGGGCCAGAAGCGCAACCACGGCGTCGCTCTCGCCCCGCGCGCCGGCCGCGGCTTCATATCGGACGGCGAGGATGCCTCGGTCGTCATCTTCGACCTGAAGACCTACGCCGTCCTTGGAAAGGTCGCGGTCCAGCCCGATGCCGACGGGATCATCTACGACTCCGCCAGCGACAGGATCCTCCTTGTGTGCGGAGACGCGGGGGTCCTGATCCCGATCTCGCCCGACGTCAACGCCTCGGCCGGTCATGCGGATGCGGCGATCGAACTTGGGGGGAAGCCGGAATTCCTCGTCGCGGACCGGCAGGGAAGGGCGTACGTCAACCTCGTTGACAAGGCCCAGGTGGCGGTCGTGGACACGAAGTCCATGAAGGTGGTCGACCATTGGTCGACCGCGCCCGGCGGCTCCCCCGTGGGCATGTCGATGGACCGCGAACACCGCCGGCTCTTCATTGGCTGCCGCAACCCCAAGACGCTGATCGTCATGAGCGCCGACGACGGCAAGGTGCTCGCTGGCCTTCCGATTGGAGCGGGGGTCGACGCCACCCAGTTTGACGGCGACGCCTTCGCGAGCTGCCGCGACGGCACGCTGGCGGTCGCGCGGGAATCGTCTCCTGGCAAGTTCGAGATCGTCCAGACGGTGCGCACGCCCGCGGGCGCGCGCACCATGGGCATCGATCCGCTGACCCACACGCTTTACCTTCCGACGGCGGAGTTCCTGCCTCCGGCGGACGCGAATTCGCGGCCGTCTCCCAAGCCCGACTCCTTCATGATCGTTGTCGTGAAGCCGAACGGGCCGGGCTGACGCGCCCGTCAATCCGATCGCAGCGCGACGATCGGGTCGACCCTGGCCGCCCTCCAGGCGGGAAGCCAGCACGCCAGGGTCGCCGCCGCGGCCACCACGGCGGCGCCGCCGAGCAACGAAGTCGTGTTGAACGGGTCCACGCCCCAGACCATCGCGCGAAGCGCCGTGCCCAGCGCCAGCGAGCCCGCCACCCCCGCGACCACCCCGATCAGCACCCAGCCGAATCCCTGGCGGAAGACGAGCTCGAGGATGCCTCGGCGCTCCGCACCGACCGCGAGCCGTATGCCGATCTCGCGTGTCCGCTGAAGAACGTGGTAGGAAAGCGTGCCGTAGAGGCCCACGGCGACAAGCCCCAGGGCGGCGGCCATGAAGAAGTCGACCAGGCCGGCGACAACGCGCTCACCCTGCGTGGCTTCGTGGACCACGTCCTTAAGGGTGCGAACTCGGGCCAGCGGCAGGTCCCGGTCCATCAAGGCGAGCTCGCGCCGCAGCGGGGACGTCAGTTGCGCGGCCGGATGAGTCGAGCGGACCACCAGGAAGATCCTCTGGCCCCACGCCCGGTCGGGCGTCCAGTAGATCTCGGGCTTGGGATCCGACTCAACCCCCCACTGCCTCACGTTTTCGACCACGCCGACCACCCGCGCGTGAAACCACGGCTTGGCGGTGTTCGGCCGTATGATCCTTCCGAGCGGATCCTGGCCCGCCCAGGCTTTCTCGGCAAGGGCCCGGTTGACAACGACGCCTACGTTGTCCTCACCGGCGTCCTCGGGCCTTAGCGTGCGCCCGCGAAGGAGCTTGATGCCGGAGGCATCGAAGTACCCCGGGGTGATGCTGGACACCTCGGCCAGAGTGCTACTGCCCGCGGGGTTGAACGCCTCGTCGTTGACCAGGATGTTCATGTTGCTGCCGCCCTCGAGCGGCAGCTTTGACGTGGCCCCGGCGGCCGCGACGCCCGGCAGCGCCGCAGTGCGCTCCGCGAGCTGATTCGTGAATAAAGTGCGGGCCTCGATCTTTTCGTACTTGCTTCCGCGCAGGTTCACCTCGGCGGAAAGCACATGCTCGGTGGCGAGGCCCTCGTTGGCGGTGAGGACCTTCAAGTAGCTTTCGGAGAACAGCGCCGCGGCGTTGGCAAGCGTGAAGGCCACGGCCACCTGTGCGATGATGAGGCCGCGGAGCAGGTTGTGGCGCGTGCGAGAGCCGGTTGCGCTCCGGCCGTCGCTGCGCATGAGGTCCGAGACCGAGAGCCTGAGGGACGCGAGGGCCGGCGGCAGCCCGGAGAGAATCGCCGTCAGCGCCGTCGCGGCCACGGCGAATGCCAGCACGCCAGCGTCAAGCACCATGGCGGCCCTGCGGGTGTCGGTGACCGGGGCGACGGACGCCAGAATGCGGACGCCGAAGGCCGCGAGTAGGATGCCGCCGACGGCCCCCAGGAGCGCCAGGAGCAGGCTCTCGACGAGCACCAGGCGGACAACCTGGCCCCTCGTGGCCCCGAGCGCGACCCGGATGCCGAACTCGGCCTGCCGGCGCGCGCTCCGGGCAAGGAGCATGCTGGCGACGTTTGCGCAGGCCACGAGCAGGACGAGGATCACGGCGCCGAAGAGCATCCACACCCGCGAGCTGACATAGAGGTTCATCTCAGCCTTCAGCGTTCGAAGGAGGAAGGGCTTTCCCGTGTTGGTGTCGGGATAGGCCGCCTTGAGGCGCAGGCCGATGGCCTTTATCTCGGCTCCGGCGGCCGCGAAAGTGACGCCGTCCCTGAGGCGGCCCACGCCGCATATCCAGTGGCTACCGCGGTCGCCGTCGCCGCGCTGGATCTTGAGCGGCGTCCAGACGTCGCAGGCATCGGAACGCATCCATGGCGAGGCGAATTCGAAGTTTGCCGGCATGATGCCGACCACGGTCGCATCGGCCCCGTCCAGGCGGATCGTCCGGCCTACGAGGCCGGGATCGCCGGCAAAGGAACGCCTCCACAGCGCGTTGCTGACGACGGCGACGGGGGGCGCCCCCTTCTCCTCGTCGGAAGGCTCAATCCAGCGGCCCAGCGCAGGGGGGACGCCAAACGCGCGGAGCACGCCGGCCGTGCAGTCAACGCTGCTCACGGACTGCGCCTTTTCACCGCCGAGGTTGGCGCCCCTCGGGTTATACACGCCCAGTTCCGCGAACGAGGTGGCCTGGTCGCGGATGTCCAGGTAGTCCGGGGACGAGAGCGGCTGGCCGTCATTGGACCAGAGTTGGACGATTCGGTCCGAATGCGGATAGCTGAACGGCGCGACGACGAGGACGCGCAGGGCGCTGAACATCGCTGTGGCCGCGCCGATGCCGACGGCGAGGGTTAGCGCGGCGATCAGCGTGAAACCGGGGGATTTCGCGAGTGAACGGAGGGCGAAGCGGAGGTCGTTCATGGTTTCTTGGTGATGCCGGACCGTGCCTATCCTGGTGCCGCCGCGCAGGCGCAGGCCGGCGGCGTACGCCTGCAAATGATCCGCGGGTTGGCGGGCATTGTTCTAAACTGCTCGAATTCGAAATAGTTACCGTGGGGCCAGGACCGGCTGGGCGGCGGGACGCCCGATCGTGCTTCCCGGGAGGGTTCTACTCGGCACGCAGCGAATCCACGGGATTGACCATCGTTGCGCGGCGGGCGGGGATATAGCAGGCAAAGAGCGCCGCTAGAAGCAGCAGCGTCGCGCCCGCGAGATAGGTGAACGGGTCCGTGCCCGCCACGCCGAACAGCTGGCTCTGAAGGAGGCGGCTGACGGCCCAGGCGCCCGCCAGTCCGAGCAGGATGCCGGGAACGGTGAGGCGGAGTCCGCGCGCAATCACCCCCCGTAGCAGGTCCCCTCGCTGGGCCCCGAGCGCCATGCGGATCCCCATCTCGCGGGTGCACTGGCCCACGACGAAGGACAGGACTCCGTAGATGCCGACAAGGGCGAGGACGAGTGCGATGCCGGCAAATATGGCGAAGAGGTTCATGTTGAACCGCCGGTCGGACACGAAGCCGGCCATGCGCTCCGACATGAGCTGGACGTCATGGATCGGGTTGTCCTTGGCGACCGACTGGATGGCCGTGCGGATGGAGGCGAGCGCCTCTTCCGGCCTCATGCGGGTGCGAACCACGAGATAGCCCTCCGGCGTCGGGAATTGGCGCAGCGGAAGGTAGAACTCGGACGTATCCCCGCGGTCCAGGCCGTCCTGGGTCGTGTTGCCCACGACGCCCACGATCTGCACCCAGGGCAGTTGCATCTCGGGATACCCGAGGCGGAACCGCTTCCCGATCGGGTTCTCACCCGGCCAGTAGAGGTCCGCCATGCGCTTGCTGACGATCCCGTCAAAGACCACGCCCTTGAAGATGGCCGGCAGGTTCTGCGGCAAGAACTCCATGCCGGGGGGAATGACCGGCTGCTTCTCGCTTCCGGAAAACGTCCGGCCCTGGAGCAGCGGAATGCCGATGGCCTTGAAATAGTCGGGGCTCACGGTGTGACGACTGGCGCTGGGGAACTTGCCGGACGCCGGCACGGGGCGGCCCTCGACGAAGAACCAGATGGTGGAGTCGTTCCATGTGAACGGCAGGCCCGACGCAACCGCCGCGGTCTCGATCTCGGGAAGGGTGGCCACGGCATCGACAATGCGGTTGTGGAACGTGGCGAAGCTGTAGGGATCCCGCTGGAATTGCGCCGTCGGCGGCAGGGTGACCTGGAGCGTCAGGACGCGCTCGGGCCTTATGCCGGAGGGGACCTCAAGGAGTTTCTGAAGGCTGCGCACCAGGAGGCCGGCGCCGACCAGCAATACGAGCGCGAGCGCGACCTGGGCCACCACCAGCAGGTCGCTCAGGCGGAACCTGCCGAACAGGGTGCGGACGCTCCGTCGCATGTTCTTCAGCGCGTCATTGGGGTTGGCGTGGGACATCCGCCAGGCCGGGGCGAGGCCGAACCCCACGCCGCAAAGCAGGCTTGCCACCGCGACAAACCCGAGCACCCGGGAATCCATGCCTCCCGCAGCCTCGGCGAGCGGCCGCATCTCCCAGGGGATGAGCTGGCTCGCGAAGCCGTAGCCCCACACGCCGAGCAGCGCGCCGGCCAGCCCCCCGAGCAACGAGAGGACCAGGCTTTCGATGAGCAGCTGGCGGAACAGGCGGAGCCGCGAGGCCCCGAGGGCGGTTCGGATCGCCATCTCCCTCTCCCGTGCGAATGACCGGGACAGGAGCATGTTGGCGACGTTCAGGCAGGCGATCAGGAGCACCATCCCCACCGCACCCAGGAGAAGGAGGAGCTGCGTGCGCGCGTCCCCGCCGAGGTGCTCGCGAAGGGACATCACGTGCGAGCCGATGCCGGCGTTGCTCTTCGGATACAGCTTCTCTAGCCGCTGTGCGATCACCGTCATCTGCGCCTGGGCCTCGGCCTCCGTCACGTTCGGCTTAAGGCGCGCCACGGCGAGTATGTTGTTGTGGCTCTCCCTCATCATCAGGAAGTGCTGCTCGGCAAACGGCGCGATCGGCCGCAGGAATTCAAAGGTGCGGTAGAACCGGAAGCTCGCGGGCAGGATGCCGGCCACGGTGACGGACTGCCCGTCCAGCAGGATCGGGCGCCCGACCAGGTTCGGGTCGCCGCCGAAATATTTCTGCCACGCGGCGTAGGAAATCCAGATAGCGGGGGGCGCCCCGACACGGTCGTCGGCCGGGGTCATTCCCCGGCCCTGTGCGACCTTGAGGCCCAGCACGGTGAAGAAGTCACCGGACACCATGCAGGTGGAGACGAGCTCGGCGCTCTCAGCCGTCTTGAGTTTGGCGTCCTCCGGATAGTAGAGGGCAATCGTTGAGAACACATCCTGCTGGCTGTGCCAGTCGAGGAAGTCGGGGTAGGAGATCCCTCCCATCTCCCAGTCGCTGCTGCGCTCACCTACAGCCATCAGGCGGTCCGGCTCCGGGAAGGGCAGGGGGCGCAGATACGTCGCGTTGACCAGGCTGAAGATGGCGGTGTTGGCCCCGATGCCGAGGGCCAGGGTAAGGATCACCACGATCGTGAAGCCGGGTGACTTGACGAGTTGCCGGAACGAGTAGCCTAGCTCGGAGAGCATGTCTTCTGGGATTGGGGGTTTGATCCAGCCGGGTCGATCTGAAGGGCGGGGCGTGTCGGTTGGTGGACGCCATGGTCAAATCAGCATGCGCCGTTCCAGTCCCAGGGGGCATTGGTATCATGCAAGGCAGCAATCAGTTGCCAAATGCATGGGGTCGTGCGCAACCCGTGAATTCGTCGGAATTGGGAATTTGAAGTCCCTGAATTGGGACGTTATCCGGGGCGGTTCCCGCCGCACCACGGACAGGGTGGACTTGTGCGCGGGAAGAGGGGTTCCTAAGGGGGCGGCCATCAGGTATCGGTATCCCCACAGCATCGGCAACGGCATCCCTGGACAGCCGGAGCGGGATTGGGCCACGCCAAGTGTCCCACCGTTTTGCATTCCAGCCTGCGCTTCCAGGGGGCGCCTCGAGACCGGATCGCTGCCTGCGCGGGATTCTCCCGGCGGAAGGCTATTCGGAACGCAGGGCGACCATCGGGTCGATGCGGGCCGCGCGTCGCGCGGGTATCCAAAGCGCTGCAAGTCCGACGAGGCCTATGAGGGTCGAGACGAACAGGTAGATTCCGGGGTTGTTGGCCATCTGCGAGCCAAAGAGGGTCTCGAGCGGTCGGGTGAGAAAGAAGCCCGCAACCAGGCCCACCCCGACCCCGGCCGCGATCTGCAGGCCGCCCTGCAGCAGCACCAGCCGAAGCACCTGCCCGATGGTTGCGCCGAGGGCCATGCGGGTGCCCAATTCGCGCGTGCGCCGGCTCACGGTCTGCGACGTGACCCCGTAGACGCCGAGAGCGCCGAGGAAGACCGTGATGCCCGCAAAGATCACGGCCATTATGCCGACGATGCTGAACCCGCGCAGCGCCATGGCCGTCTGGCCGGTGAGCGTGCCGACGGAATGGATCGGCTGGTTGGGATCGATGCTCGCGATGGCCTTTCGCACGGGGGACACCAGCTGCAGGGGATCGGACTTCGTGCGGACGAAGAGGTCGAGCCAGCCCCAGCCCATCTGGTCCTCCACCAGGTAGAAGCCGGCCTCGTCGCGCCCCGGGGGGGCGAACAGCCCCTGCATCTGCAGGTCGGGCACGACGCCGATCACCGTGGCCCAACCCTCCTTGGTCTGGTCGCTGCGGAAGCGTTTGCCCAGCGGATCGGCCTTCGGCCAGAACTTCCGCGCGAATGATTCGTTGACGACCGCGCAGAGGGGTTCCTTGGACTGCTCTCGGGCGTCGAACAGGCGTCCGGCCGCCGCCTTCACCGAGATGAGCCTGAAATAGTCGGTCGAAACCACGTCCAGCCACACGGTCGGCCGGTCGTTGTCGTGGGCGAAGACCGCGCTCTCGGGCGCCACCTGGGTGGAGACTCCCGGGCCTATGAAATTGCGGCTGGTGACGGCCACCGATTCCACGCCGGGTTCGGCCTGCAGGCGCTGGAGCAGCGTGCGGTAGAACAGCGCCCTCGCCTCTGGGGTGGGCTGGGTGCCCTCCTGCACCTCGATGCGGCCGGTGAGAAGCCGGTCCGGCTCATAGCGCAGGTTGGCCTTGCGGGTCTGGTAGATGGTCAGGGTCAGGACACAGGCTGCGACCAGCAGCATTGTTGAAAAGGCGATCTGGGCGCCGACCAGCCAGCGGGCCAGCCGGCTGCCGCCCAAGCCCGCAGCCGTGCGCGAGTCGTCCTTGAGCGCCGCGTTCAGGTCGATTCTGGAGGCCTGCCAGGCCGGCACGATGCCGGCGAAGAATCCCGCGGCGAATGTGGCGAGAACGGCGATGCCTACAACCCTTTGGTCTACCCGGAAGTCAAACCAGCTCGGCACCTCCATCTTCTCGACCAGGTTGTACTGAAGAAGCCTGACGCCTTCCATGGTAAGCAGAAGGCCGCCGACCGCCCCGATGAACGCGACCAGCAGGGCCTCGGCGAGAAGCTGCTGGATCAGCCGGCTGCGGCCCGCCCCGACGGCAGCCCTGACGGCAAACTCGCGCGTCCGCTGGGAGGCGCGGCCAAGTAGCATGCTGGCGACGTTCACGCAGGCGAGCGCCAGGATGAACAGGGTCATCGCGAGCATGAGATAGAGCAGGGGCTGTGTTCCGCCCCCGGCATAGGCGAGGGCGAACTTCTGCACGCTCATCCGGTCGAGACCCTTGTTGGTCTCCGGCCACATCTTCGCCAGGCCCGCTGCCAGCATGTCGAGCTCCGCGCGCGCCTGATCGCGGGTGACGCCGGGCTTCAGCTTCCCCACCATCTCCACGCGGTCGACCAGCCGAAGGCGCGGATCCCCGGGCGCGGCCCGCAGGTTCGTCCAAACCTGCTCCACGACCGGAAATGCGAAACGCGGGGCCATCACGCCGATCACCGTGCCGGGCTCGCCGTTGACATTTAGCGCCTGGCCGAGCACGCCCGGGTCCGAGCCAAACTCCTCCTGCCAGACGGCGTGGGAAAGCACGATCAGGAGCGGGCGTCCCGGCCGGTCCTCCTCAGGGGTGAACCAGCGGCCGAGCATCGGCTGCACGCCCAGCACGTCGAGCAGGTTTGCGCTGCAGAGCGCCCCCATGTGATTGGAGGGTATTCGGCCGCGGCCGCTGAGGTTGAGGCTTAGCTGGTTCACGCCGGCCAGCGATTCGAAGACGGTCTGCCGTTCCCCTAGCACGAGGTAGTCCCGGTAGGGCACCGACTGCCACGTGAAGGAGCCGCCCGGGTCGGTTCCTGAGCGCGCGACGTGCATCAGGCGCTGCGCGCCGGAAATCGGCAGCCCGCGCAGCAGAACGCCGTCGATTAGGCTGAACTGCGTGGCGACCAGGCCGATGCCAAGGGCCAGGGATGATGCCGCCATGAGGCTGAAGGCCGGACGGTGGGCCAGCATTCGGAGGCCGACGCGCAGATCCTGGAAGAAGGATTCGAAGATCATGGCGCTCTCACGGAAGGATTCCTAACCACGAAGACCGGCTCGACGGCAAGGCTGCGGCCAGACCCGTCGCGGGTCTGGGATGGCTGCGCCGTGGGGGCGGATGTCGGGATGTGGCCGCGGAAATATCCCGATATGATGGCATGGAGCGTGCCAGCCCTCCACAAAAACTCTTGTGTTTGATATTCAACAACTAGGGTGTTCATGGCCGCATTCATGGCGGCAGATCATGACCGAAATTGAAACCCGGGCGTCCCACTAATGGGAAGCGCCAAGGCCCTGGCGGCAGGTTGGTTTTTGCACGGGCCCAATTGAGGAGGCAACGAGTCGGCCGCCGCTATCGTGCCTTGTTTCCCCGGCCCCGGCCGGGCCCGCTGAAGCGCCGATCATCATGACTGAGGCGCGAGCGGGCCCGGGGCCGGTGGAGATCAGGCCGCCTCGCGCAGTTCAGGCAGCGCACGGGCGCCTGAAGGGTACTCGATGCTCTCGGCGGGGAGGCTGACCGGATTGATCGTGCGGCCGTAATCTTCGACGAAAACCGCGAGAATGCCGACCACGGAGAAGGCGACGCTTGCGGCGACTACGCTGACGGACGCGACGACAAGGGATGCCGCGGCGGCGAGGACTGAGCTGGTTGAAAGGATGTTGGTTTTCATTTTCTTTTTGAAGTTTAAGTTACCCCCAAGAACACGCCTTCGGTCGAAAAGTTACGGCAATTGGCGCCCTGCGCCTCCATGAGCGCCCGAGCTGCCGTTTCGACCGCCCAGGGTGCCTAATTCACCGTCCGTCCAGATGACTGCGGGCGGTTCCCCGCGTCCCAAGATCGCGGTGATCTGCGGGCGGGCGCGCCGCGGCGGCCCGCCCGGCGCCTCCACATAGGCCTTGAACAGCGTCCCAAGCCTGAGACCATCCCCGACGGTCCCATGAGCCTGCCGAGCAGAAACGACGCGAACGCGCTCCTCGAAAACCACGTCCACGACGACTACCAGCGCCATCACGCCCTGATGGTCGCAACCGCGATGGAGGGGTACTCGGGCGCCTTCGGCGGGGATCCCGACCTCTGGTACCTGACCGGCCTTCTTCACGACCTGGATTTCGAGCAGCATCCCGACCTGCATCCCGCCGAGAGCCTCAGGTGGTTCCGGGAATGGGGCTATCCCGAGGATATGATCCACGCCGTCGAGGCCCATGCCTACGGCTACCACGGCTTCTCAACCCTGCCCCAGACGAAGCTCGCGGCCGCGCTCCTCGCCTGCGACGAGATCAGCGGGATCTTCTACGCCTACAGAAAGCTGAACCCCGTCCGCTACGGCGAAATGAAGGCGAGCTCGATCAAGAAGAAGCTGAGGGAGCCCTCCTTCGCGGCAAAGGTCGACCGGAGGACGATCTATCTCGGCTGCGAGCACCTCGGCGTCTCCGTGGATGACCACGTCGCGAACCTGATCCGGTTCTTCGCTGCGCTGCCGTAGGGGCAGGTTGCGCCCAGCCGAGATTGACGGATCCCTATCGTGCGCGATCCGCGTCCAATCGCCGTCGGCAGCTTTGCGGTTGGCGTGCCGACCGCGACACGGGGACATCCTGTCCCCATGCGTTGGCGTCGCCGCCGGCGGGCATCTTGGTGCCTCCTGTGCCTGTCCTTCGCGGGCGCCCTCGCCGCAACGCGGTGGGTCGCCCAGGATTGCCGAGCGGAAGACGCGCCCGCCGCGCCGGCCGGCGCGGATCCTGTCGAAGGCGTCTGGCTTGGGACCATCACAGCGCCGCAGGGCTCCACGGCCGACATCGGACTGGAGTTCTTCCGCACCAAGCGCGGCACCCTCGTATTCAAACTGAACTTCCCGGACATGTTCACGTATTCGGTGCCCTTCATGATCCCAGTCGAGGCCGACGGTCACGGACACTATGCGATTGTCCCTGCGTTCGACCTCCAGCTCCAGCTTGCGGACGACCGGCTCAGCGGCACCTTCGGCAAGGGCAAGCTGCCGATCACGCTCCGGCGGGGCGGCCAGTTCCCGGCGAAGCCGGATGCGCGGCGTTATCCCGCCGCGCCCGCGCCGCTCTGGAAATACAACCTGGGTTCCGGCACCTGGGCGCCGCCCGTTGTGGCGGGCGCAACAGTCTACATCGGCACAAGCGCCGGGCTCTTCCATGCCGTGCATGCAGGCGACGGCTCCGGCGAGTGGGTGTGGACAGGCGCCAACGCGATCGACGGCCGCGCCGTCGCGGGGGTCGACACCGTCTATGTGCTCGACACCAAGGCGAACCTCGTCGCGCTCGATCGCGCAAGCGGCTCCCTGCGCTGGATCACGCCCCTCCACGACGAGAAGATCGCCGGCGCGCCCGCGCCGGACAACCCGACCTTCAACCACCGGGCCGCGACGCCGCTGCTGCTCGACGGCGTCGTCTACTGCGGCTCCAGCGATGGCGGCCTCTATGCGCTCGACGCCTCCACCGGCGCCAAGCGCTGGCGCCACGAGGCTGGGGCGCCGGTGTTTTCCGGCGTCGGCCTCCACGGCGCCGACACCCTCATGTTTGGCACGATGGACGGATCGGCGGTGCTCCTCGACCGCTGGACGCGCAAGGAGGTCCTGCGCGTAAGGACCGGCGGAGGAATCGTGACCACGCCCATCGTCGCCGCGGGCAGGCTCATCGTCGGCAGCAGGGACTACATGCTGTACGGGTTCAACCTGGCGGACGGCGCGCTGGCGTGGAGGTTCTCCTACTGGTTCTCGTGGGTCGAGTCGACGCCCGTGCTCGCGGACGGGCTCGTCTACGTCGGCGCCTCCGACTACAGCCGTGTCACCGCCCTCGACCCGGCGACCGGCAAGGCCCGCTGGGCCACGCCCGTCCACGGCATGAACTGGGGCACTCCGCTCGTGACGGCTGACCTTGTCTTCACCGGAACGGTCTCGCAGAACATCGCCGGCACGGCGATCCACCACATCGGCGGCATCATGGCGCTTGACCGCGCCAGCGGCGCGGTGAAATGGCAGTTGCTCGCCGAGACCCCTCCGGAGAACGGCTTTGGCGGTTACGCCGGCTCGCTGGCGCTTGCCGGCGGCAGTGTCATCGCCGCCGGATTCGACGGGTACCTCGTCGCGCTGCCGGCCAGGTGACCGGTTCCCGCCTGCGGGAGCCGGAATCGTCGGCCGGAGCGTCGGGCCGACCCTGTCCGGTTTAGACGCCATCCATATTTCCAAAGGTCCTAGCGACGAGGCGCTCCACGGAGACCAAGAATGACAGACAGAATCACATGGCGAGAACCCGGATGAGACGCCTTGGTGCCAATTGCTATTGGAAACAATAGGGTATAACCCTACAAACCCCGTCGGGATGGACGACGGGAGTCCGTTGCGGCAGAATCAGACCATGCAGCCCGACTCTAGAGGTTTCTTGAGAAAGCGGGCACCCTCAATCGAGGGGCCCCTCGACGCGGAGGATTTGTCGACGCATCTAAAGATCCGTGTCGGCTTCGGCCTCGCGCTCGGATGCCTGGGTGTCGTCGGGATCGTGTCCTACCTTGCGGTCGCCCGACTGGGCGATGAGGCGGTATGGGTCGATTACACGCTGAAGGTCATCGACCGACTGGACTCGCTGGTCCCAGAAATCATCGACGCGCAGAATGGCTATCGTGGTTTCGTCGTGACGGGTGACGAGGCTTACCTCGAGTCTTATTTCGCAGCCGTTCGGAATGGTCCCGCCGGAATTCAGCAGCTGCGCCGCCTGACGGCGGACAATGCCGAACAGCAGCGGCGGCTCGATAGGATCGAGCCGCAGCTGGACTCGGCAATCGCCTATGGCCGAGCGGTCATCGATGCGCGCAGGAACCAGGGCTTCGAGGCCGCCAAGGCCCTGGTGGTGACGGGCCGCGGCAAGCTGCTCTACGACCAGATTCGCGCCATGGTGGGCAGCATGAGGAATGCCGAGCAGGAGCTGCTCGTGGAGCGGGAGGCTCGGGCCGCCCGCGGCGCGGTTCTGGCCCAGGTGGTGATCGTCAGCGGAAGCGCGGTCGCGTTCGCGTTCTCGGGTCTGGCCTTGTTCGCGATACGGCGCGATTTCGCCCGCCGGCGCCGGGCGGAGCAGGCGCTGGGTCGCAGCGAGGAGAAATACCGGAGCCTCTTCAACAGCTCCCACGACGCCATCGTGACCATGGAGCCGCCCTCGTGGAATCTGAGCGATGGAAACCCGGTCGCCGTGAATATGTTCGGAGCGAGGGACAGTCAGGAGTTCCTATCCCTGAAGGTCTGGGAGCAGTCTCCCGAGCGGCAGGCCGACGGCAGGCTGTCTGCCGAGAAGGCCGTTGAGATGATGGGTGCGGCCATGCGGGAGGGCTATCGATCCTTTGAGTGGACGTTCAAGACGGCCGATGGCGAGTTGTTCTTTGCCGACGTGCGCCTGGTTCGAACGGAGGTGGGAGGGAAGCTGATCCTCCAAGCCACCGTCCGCGACATCACCGAGCACAAGCTCGCCGAGCGCCAGCTCCGAGAGCAGAACGAGATTCTTTCCCGGTCGACAGAAGGCATGATGATCGTGAGCCTCGCCAACAGGATCTCGCTGTGGAACCTCGGGGCTGAGCTGATTTTCGGATGGAAGGCGGCAGAGGCGCTTGGCCGCCAGCCCGAGGAACTGCTCGGCCTGCGAAATCCGGAGGATTTGAGCGCGCTGCGCGCGACGATCGATAGGGAGGGGCACTGGAACGGCGAGCTGCCGATGCGTACCCGCGACGGCCGGGAGATCATCGTGGACTGCCGCATCACGCTGGTCAAAGACGAGGCGGGACGGCCCCGCGCCCGGCTCAACTTCCTGGCCGACATCACGGAGAAGAAGAAGATCGGGGAGCAACTGCTCCACCTTCAACGGCTGGAGAGCATCGGAATGCTCGCCGCGGGCATCGCACACGATCTGAACAACGTGCTGGCCCCGATCATGTTTGTCGCACCGATGCTGCGCGACAGCCTGTCCTCGCCGCGTGACCTGAAGATCCTCGACACGCTGGAGCAGTGCGCGACGCGCGGCGCCGGCCTCGTGAAGCAGATCCTTGGGTTCGTGCACAAGACCTCCGGAGAGTTCCACCCGACGCAGGTGAAGCACCTCGCGATGGACATCATCAGCGTCATTGAGCAGACGTTTCCGAAGTCCATCCAGGTCCGGAGCCAGATCCCCGCCGAACTGTGGCTTGTTCTGGGCGACGCGACGCAGCTTCACCAAGTGCTTCTCAATCTCTGCGTGAACGCACGCGACGCCATGCCGCAGGGTGGCACGCTGCGCATCGACGCGGCCAATCGCCGGCTTGATGCGGCGGAGGCGGGCGCGATACCCGGAGCCCAGCCGGGCGTCTATGTGATGCTCGAGGTCGCCGACACCGGCACCGGGATACCTCGCGAGATCGTGAATGACATCTGGACGCCGTTCTTCACCACCAAGGGCGCAGGCAAGGGCACTGGTTTGGGGCTTTCAACAATCCGCGGAATCGTCATCGGCCACCGCGGATTCATCCAGCTGGATACGGAGGTCGGCCGCGGCACCACATTTCGTGTGTTTCTACCCGCCGTCGAGCAGGAGTCGCCCGCGCCGGGTGATGCGCCGCCTGAGGCGCCGCTGGGCAACGGCGAGCTGATCCTCGTCGTGGACGACGATCCATCCATCCGCAATTTGATCGCCGCCATCCTGGAAGGCCATGGCTATCGCGCCGTTCGCTGCGCCGACGGCGTGGAGGCGATCGCTGCGTTCAATGCGCGCCTAGGCAGCTTCTCGCTGGTCATTACCGACGTGGACATGCCGCAGCTCGGCGGCACAGCACTGGCTCGCGCCCTTCTGCGGATACGCCCCGATATCCGGCTGCTGGCCATAAGCGGGTTGGCACGCGGCACCTCCGAAGGCGTCGGCCTGCCTTCGATCAGGGATATAGCCCACGGGTTTCTCCTGAAACCCTTCAATGCCGAAGACCTGCTCGCCACCGTGCACGGGGTGCTTCACCCAGCCCAGGAACCCTAAGGCGCCATGTACTCGATCCTTCTTGTAGATGACGACCGTCTCTTCCGCGAGACTCTCGCCGACGCGCTCAGCGAGCGCGGCTATGCCGTCAGCCAGGCGGAAGATGGCGAGCAGGGGATGAAGCGGTTTCGCGCCAGTCCAACAGACCTTGTGATCACTGACATCGTCATGCCCAACAAGGACGGCACCAGTTCCGTGGCCGAGCTGCGCCGCGATTTCCCCAAGGTCGGCATCATCGCAATGTCCGGCGGCCTCGCGCGCAACCCTTCGCTCTACCTGAAGATCGCAAGGGTGTTCGGCGCCAACCGCACGCTCCTGAAGCCCTTCACGCCCGCGGCCCTGCTTCAGGCGGTCGAGGAGGTCCTCGCGGACTGTTGCAAGGACAAGCCGGACTCGCCCGTATGACCGGCGCGCGAGCGACAGCCCGATCGCTGGGAAATTGACGCAGGGATCCGGCAGGGGGCCCTTGGGGAAGCAACCTGGACCGGCAGTGGTCATCGGGGGTCGGGAGTCACGATCCGGCCACCGACGGCCGCCTTGGCCCCTTCATCGGACCCGGCCGGTTCCCATGGCACCGATGAAAATCGGTCCCGCCACCGCTTTGTTGGCTTGACGACTCGGGGCATGGTTTGAACCGTCTCGTCCTCTCGGAAGTGGCGGAGCAACTGAGCCGACGTGCCGGGAATTGAGGACCTGAACCACCCCCGGTGAATCCCGAAAGACGCAAGTTCATCACGACCGGTGTCGCCGCTGCGGCCGCGTTCGTTGCACCGCGATTGTTCGCTGAAGAGCCGGGCAAGGGCGCGCCTCCAGAGGCGCCAAAGGCAGCGCCCGTTGAACGCAAACGCCCGCTCCCGCAGGAACTGGCGCAGGTCCTCCGCTTCGTCCAGGCGGGCCACAGGGACCTTGCCACAGTGAAGGAGATGGTTGCCCAGGACCCGAAGTTCGTGACTGCGGCATGGGATTGGGGAAGCGGCGACTGGGAGACCGCACTGGGTGGGGCGTCCCACGTCGGGCGGCGCGACATCGCGCGATACCTGCTGTCACAGGGCGCACGAATCGACAGCTTTTGCGCCGCGATGCTCGGCGACCGCGACGTCATGCTGGCGTTGCTGAAGGCTGAGCCCGCGAGCGCGACCACGAAGGGGCCCCACGGCTACACGCTCCTCTACCATGTCGCAATAAGCGGCGATCTCGTGGTTGCCGAGGCATTGAAGCCCCTTCTCGAGCCGCTGGCCAAGGACTACAACCAGGCGCTCAGCGCAGCCGCGCGAGGCGGGCACCTGCCGATGACGAAGTGGCTGCTTGAGAACGGAGTCACCGACCCAAACGTGCCCGACGGGTTCGGAAAGACCGCGCTCACGTTCTCTGTAGAGAAGAGGTTCCCTGAGATTGAGGCCGAGCTCCGCGGCCACGGGGCCCATGAGAAGAGCTGAGGCGGCAGGGGGCCCCGCCCTTCGGGATCTGGCGCCAGGGCCCACGGGCACACGCTCCGGCGTCCCCGGAGCCCCTCGCTTGGGGCTAGGTGGACCTCCTTCTCCAAAAGGAGGCCTTGTACTCGTAGGCCTGCGCGTTGATGAACGCCGCTTGCTCGGACGAGACACCGGGGATCTCGCTGGAGGTCACGCTCCCCTTGAAGTCCATTGTTCCGCCCCCGATCATGCCCGAGTCCCCGTATCTCCCGCTGAACGCCGTGAGGCTTCCGCCCACGTGGACATACGGTGAAAAGGTCCTCGGCGTCCCGTCATTGTTCACGATCACGGGCCGGACCGCCTCGCGGGACCCCGCCCTGGTCATGGAAAAGAGGACGATGTCGGCGCCGACTTCCCCGGCCTGGGCCTGCAGCTCGTCAAAGGTCACATGGCCCGACGTCCTGAACGATGAGGCCCCGATCCGCACGTAGCCGTCCGCCTCGAGCCGGACCCCGTCCTCCTCGGGACGGACCGACGAGTACACCTCGGTCGTCCCGGAGTAGCTGGAGAGCCTGACGCCGGGGCCGGGCGGACTTCCCCTGTAGGATTGCTTGACGACGGTCGCGCACCCGGAAAGCAGGACCGACAGGGAGAGGAACGCCGCCGCGGCACGGGAGGATTGAATAGGGGAACCCATGGCCGCGCCCGGCGGGGCTACTCCGTCCTCAGGGCCTCGATGGGATCGATTCTCGCGGCGCGACGGGCCGGGAAGTAGCAGGCCGCCAGCGCGACGACCGCGAGGACAAACGACACGACCAGGTAGGCCCATGGGTCGGTTGGCTTCAGCTCGAAGAGCATTCCCGTCATGAACCGGCTCAGGAGGATGGCGCTGACAATGCCTATCGCCAGACCAACTCCCGTCTTCCAGATGCCCTGGCGCATGACCATGCCCACAATGTGCGAGCGCGACGCGCCGATCGCGCCCCGGATCCCAATCTCCCGGGTGCGCTGGGAAATGTCATAGGCGAGGACGCCGTAGATCCCGATCGTGGAAAGAAACAGGGCCAGCCCTGCGAAACCCCCGAGCAGGAGCATCACCGCCCTGCGATTGTCGAAGGACTCGTTGATGGCCTTCTGAACCGTCGTCGTCTCAAACAGGGGGATCGACGGGTCGATTGCCCTCAGTTTCTCGCGCAGGGCCGAGACCACGTCCCCGACGGGGCGGGGCGACCGCACGAAGACGCTGAGCCCGCCGGGCGCCGACGAGAGCAGGGGGTAGTAGACAAAGGGGTTGTCGCTCGTGTCCTCAACGCCGTTGTGAGGGACCTTCCGCACGACCCCCACGATCACGGGCCAGTCGTTTTCCTTCTCCGGAGGCTGGCCGAAGGTGAAGTGGCCCCCGACCGCCGAGCGCCCGGGAAAGTACTTCTGCTCGAAGCGCTCGTCGACGACGAAGGCCTGCCTGCCCTTGACCGTGTCCGTCTCGTCAAGAAAGCGCCCCTTCAGCAGCTGGATGTGCAGCGCCTGGAAGTATCCCAGTGACACGCCGACCAGGAACGCGCCGGGCTGGGGCGAGTCGCGGGGCAGCATGCTGTCCTTCAGCGTAAGTGCCAGGACCGGCAGGCCGCCCTGGAACGGGATCCCGGTTGCGAGGGCGCCGTCCTCGACCCCTGGCACCTCCCTCAGGGCCTGCTCGAGCCGGCGCTGCAGCGCGGTGGACTTCTCCTGGACCTGGTAGGAGGACGGCAAGGCGATGCTCCCGACGACCAGGTTGTGAGGGTCAAACCCCGGACTGACCGAGATGGCGTTCGCGAAGCTGTGGATGAGGAGCCCCGCGCCGCTCAGCAGGACGAGCGCGACCGCGATCTGGCCTGTCACGAGGATGCTGCTGAGGGCCCTGACGCCCCGTCCGCCGGACGCGCTCCGCGAACTGCGGTGGATCACCTCGGCCAGGTTCGAGCGGAGGATGTGCACGACCGGCACCAGGCCGATCAGGAGGCCCACGGCGACCGAGACACCCGTGGCATAGCAGAGCACGCCGGCGTCGATTTCGACCGGCAGCATGTTGGGCAGCAGCTTCCCGGTGAAGCGATCGATCGCCTGGACCGCGCAGTAGGCGAGGCCGACCCCGAGCAGGGCCCCAGCGAGCGTCATCAGGAGGCTTTCGACGATAAGCTGCCTCGCGATCGCCCCGCGGCCTGCGCCGAGCGCGGCCCTTATTGCCAGTTCGCTCTGCTGGCCGTTGGCCCGCGTGAGGAGCAGGTTCGCCACGTTCACGCAGCCGATGAGGAGGACGAAGATCACGCCGCCCTGCAGGAGGTAGAGGGAGGACTTGATGGGCTGGATGCGCTCGGCCTGGACCAGGCCGATGGATATCTTGTGTCCGGTCCGGTCGAGGAAGGTCTTGGTGCCGGCGTCCGAGGTGTCGTAGTAGTGCTGCTCCAGGCCCGCAACCTCGGCCAGGGCCTGGCTCTCCAGGGCGCCGGGTTTCAGGCGCGCAAAGAGCGACATGTAGCAGGCGTACCGCGCCTGGGGATTGACCGAATCCGGCTTCCACGAGAACGGCCGCACAAACCTCGCCTGGGCATTGAAGGCTTCCAGCGACCGCGGCGCCACCCCCATGATCCGGTAGGTCGCTCCGTCCACGCGGATTTCCTTGTCGAGCACCGCGGGATCCTCGTTGTAGTGCGACTTCCAGAAGGACTCCGTGAGGACAACCACCTTGTCCTCGCCCGGGCGGCAGTTCTTCAGGGTGAAGAACTGGCCGATGATCGGCCTGATCCCAATGACGTCGAACATCTCGGCCGTGCAGTCCGCCTCCATGACGCGCTCGGAGGCGCTGTCCTCCCCGACCATCACCATGTTCGTGCTGTAGAGGCCGATCGCGTCGAAGGACGAGGAGTGGTCCTTGAAGTCCGTGTACTGGGTGAGGTTGCAGGGAAACCTGTTCAGGCCGGCCTTTGGGAAATTATTGTAGATCTGAAGGATACGGTTCGGCGCCGGGAACGGCAGGGGCTTCAGGACCAGGGCATAGACCATCGAGAAGATCGCCGTGTTGGCCCCGATGCACAGGGCGAGCGTCAGAAGCGCGATGGCCGAGAACCCTCGGTCCCTCCAAAGGCGGCGTGCCGCATACCTCGCGTCACCGCTGACGCCTGCGAAGACCCGGACAACCCACGACTCACGCGCCTGCGCAATTCCCGGGGTAGGCTCAGAGAACATTTTTTGGCGGGAGTCGGTTCTTGACTGTGAGGGGCGGGACCTGCGCCGGATTGTTCCGTGGCGTCCGCCGGCGTTGCAACGAGATAATCTCCGCGCGGGCGGCCGGGTTCCCGGAGTTGTGTTGATGGCCGGACCCGATTGGTGATAATGGGACACGCTTCAAATCATCCCCATGCCAATGAACACGCTTCGCCACTTCCTTCCCCTCCTTGCGATCGCCGCCGGCCTGCTCGCTCCCGGCGTCACGAGGGCGAGCGAGACCCCATCCGGCTCCGCCCAGCTGGTCCCGGTCGACGACAAGACCGATGCCGCCTGGCTCGCCAGCGCGCGGGCCGCATACCCGATCGACACCTGCGTCGTCTCCGGCGAAAGCCTTGCGATGCACGGCCATGGGAAGCAGCACGACATGATCTACCGCGAACCGGGCAAGCCCGACCGCCTCGTGCGCTTCTGCTGCAAGAGCTGCATCCCGGATTTCGAGAAGGAGCCCGGGAAGTACCTGAAGCAGCTCGACGGGGCCGCGGGCAAGAAGGCCGCGCCGTAGGGTGGGGCGCGTCGCCGGTTGCCGCTCAGCCCGCCCTGAAGCCGGCCCTCACGTCGTTGCGACGTGGACGGGCTCCACGTGCCATATGTCGCGGCAGTACTCCCGGATCGCGCGGTCGGAGGAGAACTTTCCCATCCGGGCCACGTTGAGGACCGACATCCGGGTCCACCGCCCCGGGTCGGCATAGGCCCTGGAGACCCTCTCCTGGCACTCGATGTAGGAGCGGTAGTCGGCCAGGAGGAAGTACTCGTCGCGGTCGAGGAGCGATTTCACGAGCGGCTCGAACAGCCCCCGGTCGCCGCGCGAGAAGACGCCCGAGGCGATCGAGTCGAGCACGGCGCGCAGCTCGGGGTCCTGCTCGTAGATCTCCCGGGGCCGGTAACCCTGCGCCTGCCGCAGGGCCACCTCGTCCGCCGTCATTCCGAACAGGAAGAAATTCTCGGCGCCGACCTCCTCGCGGATCTCGACATTCGCGCCGTCCAGCGTGCCTATCGTGAGCGCCCCGTTCAGGGAGAACTTCATGTTGCCCGTACCGGACGCCTCCTTGCCGGCGGTCGAGATCTGCTCCGAGAGGTCCGCGGCCGGGTAGATCTTGTGGGCGCTCTTCACGCTGAAATCGGGGAAGAACACGACCCTCAGCCTGCCGCGGACGTCCGGGTCGGCGTTCGCGACCTCGGCAACCGAGCTGATGAGCTTGATGATCAGCTTGGCGATCAGGTAGCCGGGGGCCGCCTTGCCGCCGAAGATGACGGTCCTCGGGGCGGCATCCAGCCCGGGGTTGGCCTTCAGGCGCAGGTACTGCGTGACCACGTGGAGGACGTTCAGGTGCTGGCGCTTGTACTCGTGGATCCGCTTGACCTGGATGTCGAAGAGCGTGGCCGGGTCGACCGCGACGCCGGTGGCGGCAAGGATCACCTTGGCGAGGCGCTCCTTGTTCGCGCGCTTCACGCGGGCCCATTCGGCGAGGAAGGCGTCGTCTCCGGCCGCGGCCTCGAGCTGCCTCAGCTCGTCAAGGTCCCTGATCCAGCGGTCGCCGATCCGCCCCGTGATGAGGCGCGTGAGCCCCGGGTTGGACAGCGCCACGAAGCGCCGCGGCGTCACGCCGTTGGTCTTGTTCGAGAACTTCTCGGGCCAGAGGTCGTGGAAGTCGCGCAGAATGGTCTGCTTCAGGAGCTCCGTGTGGAGCGCGGCGACGCCGTTGATGGCGTGGCTGCCGACGCACGCGAGGTTGGCCATGCGCACGTACTTCTCGTAGCCCTCCTCGATCAGCGAGAGGCGGCGCACCCTGTCCGGGTCGTCCGGGTACCTGACCCTCACGTCGTCCAGGAAGCGCTGGTTGATCTCGTAGATGATCTCGAGATGGCGCGGCAGGACGTGCTGGAAGAGCCTGAGCGGCCAGCGCTCCAGCGCCTCGGGGAGGAGCGTGTGGTTGGTGTAGGCGAAGGTGTGGCGCGTGATGTCCCACGCGTGCTCCCAGTCCAGCCCATGCTCGTCGATCAGGAGCCGCATCAGCTCGGCCACGCCGATCGACGGGTGCGTGTCGTTGAGCTGCACGTCGTACTTCAGGTGGAAGTTGTCGAGCGTCTTCTCCCGCTGGAGGTAGACCCGGATCATGTCGCGCAGCGAGCACGACACGAAGAAGTACTGCTGCTCCAGGCGCAGCTGCTTGCCGGCCGCCGGCTCGTCGTTGGGGTAGAGGACCTTGGTGAGGTTCTCCGAGGAGACCTTGTCGTCGACGGCCCGGTAGTAGTCCCCCGCGTTGAACGCCTGGAAGTTGAAGGAGTTGCTCGCCTCGGCCTTCCAGAGCCGCAGCAGGTTGACGGTGGCGACCCCGTAGCCCTGCACCAGGGTGTCGAACGGCGTGCCCACCACCATCCGGTCCGGGATCCACCTCACCGCGTGCTGGCCGCGCTCGTCCGTGAAGGGCTCCGTGTGACCGCCAAGCTTGACGTCGAAGGCGATCTCGGGCCGGGGTATCTCCCACGGGTACCCGAGGCGCAGCCAGTTGTCGCTCTTCTCGACCTGCCAGCCGTCGCGGATCTCCTGCTCGAATATCCCGAACTCGTAGCGGATGCCGTACCCGATCGTCGGGATCTCGAGGGTCGCCATCGAGTCCATGTAGCAGGCCGCCAGCCGGCCCAGGCCGCCGTTGCCGAGCCCCGGCTCCTCCTCCTGGTCGAGCAGGTCGTCCAAGTTCTGGCCGAGCTGCGCGACGGCCTCCGCCGCCTGGTCATAGAGGCGGAGATTGACGAGGTTCTTTCCGAGCTGGGGCCCGATCAGGAACTCCGCGGAAAGGTAGACTGCGGTGCGGCTCGCGTGCTTGAAATAGGTCTTGGACGTCCGCACCGAGTTCTGGAGCACCCGGTCGCGCACGGCGTAGGCGACGGCGAGGTAGTAGTCGTTCCTCGTCGCGACCTCCGGGAACCGCCCGATCATGCTGAAGAGCTTGCCCTCGATGGCGAGGCGCAGGTCCTCAACCTCCCTCGCCGCGCCTGCGCGGGGCCGAACGGCGGATGCCGCCGGCCGGCTCGGGTCGGGCTTGGGTGGGGTGGGGGAGCCCATGTGCGAAGGGGCCGGGTGCCTTGGGGGTTCTCGGGAAGGCGGGATCAGTCGGCGCCGGGTTGCGGCCCCGCGCCGGGGGTGGGGACTGTATAATCCGCCGGGCGGGGCCCGCCAAGAAGAAAGGGCCGCCCCGCAGGGTCAGCGCCTGCGCATGACCACCAGGTCCTGGTGGTTCGCGATGATGCTGTCGCAGATCTCCAGGACCTCGAAGTGCTCTGCCCATTCGCGCCTCACGTAGTCGTGGGTGTGCAGCGAATTGACATAGTACGCCTCGTCCGCAATCGCCCCCGCCAGGTCGACGTTGAGCCCCGTGGCGACAAACCCCTTTGCCCTCCACTCGCCGAACTGCTCCCTTGAGAGGTTGGCGCGCGCGCCGGCCGCCGGGCCGTGGATTGTCACGAGAAGGAGCGCGCCGCTTCGGGTGATCCTTGCCAGCTCCCGAAGCCATGCATGCTGCGCTTCCTCGCGCAGGTGCGTAAACACCGAGATCCCGATGACAAGGTCGAAGCCGGCGCGGGGTAGGAGGGTTGGCGGCAGGAGCGGCACGGCGTGGAATTGGGCGCCCGGGAAGCTCCGCCCGCACCATTCGACGTTGTCGGCGTCGATGTCGGCCCCGACCAGCCGCGGGAGCGCCCCCTGCGGAAGATAGCGGAAGACCCGGCCGCAGCCGCAGCCCCAGTCAAGGATCGCGGCGAAGCTCTCCCACGTTCGGGAGAGCCCTGCAAGCTTGGCCGAGAGCTTCCTGAACGTCGAATAGCCGCTGATGACAAACCCGTCCGCGCTGGCGTCGCCGTGAACGCGCCTGCGCCGCACGGCGTCGGGGAATGGATGGCCGGGCTGGGCGAGGGGCCAGTAGAACGAGTGAGCGGCGTTGAAGGGGCGCAGGGTGGCATCGTCGCAGAACTGGATCTCGAGGCTGTCGCGTCCGGCGGTGAACGCGGCGATCCCCGCGCCCTCGCCGTGAAACCCCGCGGTGGGCGCCCTCCCGTCAAATGACATCACCCGCTCCAGGTCGGGGCGCGGACTCCCGAAGCTGGCCTGGAGCCTCACGCCGTTGACCGTCAAAGCGGGCTTCGACGACCCGGGTGCAAGCGCCCACCCGTCCAGGATCAGGCGATCGCCGTCAATCCTGAGGAAGTCCAGGCACCAGACCGACGCGGGCTGCCCGCGCATGAGCAGCCGTCCAAAATCCTGATCTGTTCCCAGGGATCTATTCAACTTTGAAAGGGAATGCCCCAGGGGATTGCAGTTACAAGGATAGGTTGGAATCCCCCGGGCGGGCCGGCTCCCCGCCCCTGCCGAAAATTCAGGTGGCTGCCGGCGCCTGCGCCCGGTAACTTCCCGACGCCCATGACCGAATCGCCCACACCCTCGGAGCGTGCCAGGCTGCAGCAGGCCATCAACCTCCGGCTGATCGTGCTTGGCTTCCCGCCGCTCGGGGACCCGGCGAGCATCGCGTGGGCCGAGCTCTCCGAGCCCCTCCTGGCGAGGCAGCGCGAGCAGGCGCGGCTGCAGCCCGTGGGCCTGTGCCCCGTCGACGAGAGGGTCCAGGCATACCTGGACAGGGCCTTTGGCGGCGCCTCCCCGGCGCCGCGGCTGCCCGCGCGGACGTTCGTCCTCGACGGGCCGGGCCTGGCCCGCGAGCTTTCGCTGCCTCCCGCGGGCGACACCTCCGCGTCGCCCTTCCTCAGGAGCTACCGCCTGCGCAACGGCGTGCTGCACAATCCGGCCAGCGACCGGCGCACCACCAAGGGCGTGTTCCACATCGCGGAGGGCGGCCTGCCTGTCCCCGACGACAAGCTCGCGGTGCCCGCGGCCGCCTTCGCCCGGCTGCTCGAGCTGTCGCTGCAGCCGGGACGGGAGCTCCTGAAGCTGCCGTTCACGGCGGGGGGCGAGGGCGCGGCCGCCTGCTTCGTTTCGCTTCTCCTGCGCCCGCTGGTCGTGCCGGAGGTGCCGGGCTTCGCGGGCGAGAAGCGGATGGAGATCCGCTTCTTCGCCCCGGGCTCGCTGGTATCGAACCTCGATTTTGTCGAGGGCATCTTCGGCAACGCGGGCGACCCCTGGCTTCCCGAGCACGACGCCGCGCTGGACCCGGCCGGCTGGACCGGGCACACGGGCTGCGTCATCCTGGCCCCGCACCTGACCTCGGTGACCAAGCGCGAGCTCGGGCTCCCGCCCCATGCCCAGGCCACGGAGCGGCAGAGGCGCGACGGCATGTGCTGGCAGGTGCCGGACGAGCTCTACAACGGGGGCTCCGCCTTCAAGGTCTGCGCCCGCGACGCCGGGGGCGTGATCGTGACCGTCATCGCCGACAACTACTACGGATACTGCAAGAAGGAGGTGAAGACGATGATCAGCTACTCCGCCAACCTCTTCGGGCTGGCCGAGGAGGAGCATGCGGGCGGGGCCCTGGTCTACCCCTCGTACGACCTCGGCGAGGAATTCTCGGGGAACCTCCACGTGCAGCAGCGGGGCCATTCCTTCGCGGAGGTGGCCGGGAGCTACGGCGCGCTGATGGAGGTGAAGCCGGAGGGCTACGCCGTGGACCGCGAGTACCCCGACATCATCTATGTGCCGGAGGACGTCTCGTTTGACCTGGACCGGCAGCAGCTGAGCTGGGTGCACGCGGGCGCGACCCGGACCCTGCCGTTCCTCGCCTCCCGCACCTATGTGCGCCCATCGGGCTACAAGGTGAACCTCGAGCAGCCCCCGGGCCACAAGGCGTGGCACATCGTCGGGACGGTCGCCGAGGGCATCCTCTGCCACAAGCCGTGCACCGTGTCGGGCGGCGGCAAGTCCGAGATCTCGAAGGCCATCTCCGACGCGATCCTGCCAGGCCCGGTCTTCGTGGCGGATTTCGAGCGCGACATGGACCGCGTGGAGGAGCTGATCAACCGCGACTACTCGGGCCGGTTCCGCGACCCCGCCCGGCGCGGCAGGGACCCGCGGCTGATCCTCGACCCGGAGCGCTCGCTCGGCTCGGTCATCAAGCTGCTGACGCCGGCCGACAAGGAGTACGGCGACGAGTACAACGCGTGGCTGCGCTCGATCCCGCAGTATATCAAGGAGATCGCCTTCGTCGTGAAGCGGCATTTCCGCATGGCGTGGGGCGGCCGCTGGCGCGAGCATTTCTCGGTCGACATCCTGAACGGGAACCCCGGCAACGAGCTGAAGTGCGACAGCCGCAAGCTCGCGGCGAGCAGCCTGCGCGTGGGCTTCGATTCGGACGGGGCGTGGCGGGTCTTCGGCCTGCGGGAGGATTTCCATCCGGCGGCCAAGGTCCAGATGGAGGATGACATCACGGCCTCGGTCGTCGTGCCGGCGAAGGCGCTGGATCCGGGCGCGGGCCCGGGGGCCTCCTCGCTCAAGTTCGTCGCGAACTGCGAGAGGCTGCTCTTCCAGCGCCCGGACGACGCGATCCACCGCGGGTACGACAGGCTGACCGAGCGGGAGCTCGCCCAGCCCGGGAACTTCATCTCGAACTTCGAGCCGCTCACGCAGGCCGACGCGCGCGCGCTCGTGGACGAGGCGATCGGGTTCTCCAGGTTCACGGCGCCGATGCAGGAGCTGGTGCGGGCCGCGGCGGCAGGGGGGGGCGGCCCGGCCTACTTCGTGTCGTCCGCCCATCCGCGGCTGGTCGACGGCAAGCCGTCCAAGAATCCCCGCTACCTCCAGCTGCGGCCCGACATCGCCGACGCGCGGGGGGTGCACCTGGCGCGGATGGCGACGCGCCTCTTCCGCCGGATTCCGGCGGACGCCCCTGTCCTGACGCCGGTTGACGCCCTGGTGCCCGGCCGCCGCAACAACCCTCCGGACCCGCAGTCCCGCATCCGCTCGCTGGCGGTCTTCAATCCGATCCACCACCTCGAGCTGCCGGAGCTCTTTGCCGAATTCATCAGCTCGATGACCGGCAAGTCGCCGTCGACCACGGGCGCCGGGTCGGAGGGCGCGCTGACAAAGGGCCCGTTCAACGCCCTCCCCGCGATCATCGACCTCAACGCGGCCCTGGTGTCGCTGGTGCTGACCGGGCACCAGGCGTTCCTGTCCTGCGCGGGCTATGTCGGGCCGAGGTTCCAGGTGAACCATGACGTCAGCCTGCTTGTGCCCGAGCTCTGGTGCCGGATGTCCGCCGAGGAGCGGACGCCGCAGTTCCTGCGGGACCACGGGTACCTGGAGAGGTGCGAGGATTTCGATCTTGGGGGCCGCAGGGTGCTCGCAAGTCGGTTGGGGTACAGGATCACGGCGAAGTTCGGCCGCGTCTTCCTCGGCCGGCTGTTCACGCACCCGCACTCGATCTTCACGGACGAGATGCTCCAGCCCGAGAGGCAGGATCCCGCCGTCTTCGCCGACGGCGTGGACAACATCTGCGCAACCCACCAGCGGGTGGCCCAGAGCTACTTCGCCGACGGATCCGTCGCTCTGGCATGCCCGCCCCTGAGGGAGCTGCTCGAGATCATGGCGCACGGCAGGGCGGCCGACGGCTGCGGACTCGACGCGCCCCGGTTCCGCGCGCTCTTCACGCGGGAGCACCTTCTTGCGAGCGCCTGGTACGCCGAGCGCCTCGAGGCGAAGCAGCGGGGCGACGTCGCGCTCTGGCAGCGGCACGTGCGGACGCTGGGGGAATTCAGCGCGAACCCGGCCAATGCGGGCGTCGTGGAGCGGCTGGGCCTGCCCGGGCGATTGGACGCGGCAAGGGTCGAGGCGGCAAGGGTGGCGACAGCGGGATACCGGGTCTTTCTCTTCGGCACGCTTGGCGTCCAGCCGCTGTAGCCGCGCGGCTAGGCGAGCCTCGCGCTCCGGCAACAAAACGGTTTACACGCGCCTATAAAAAATTGATCTTGTGGAGTCGGGTTTTGCCATAGTTTTTATGTCCCTGTAGCTCAAGTGGATAGAGCATCGGTTTCCTAAACCGAGTATTCCGGTTCGAGTCCGGGCGGGGATACCACTCTCTCGTGGGGAGCGGAACAGCCTACGGGTCCTTAGTTTTCCGAAGCAGGCCTCGCGGAAGCAACGTGACCCGGGAAATTGGCTTTACAGATATCCCATTTGGGATTCTATTAGTCCCAGATGAGAACGAGGCGCAGGAGTGTTGCCAAGGCAACCCGAACCGGGGTTCTCAAGATTCCTGCGGCCAAGAAAGGTCCGGCTTCGATGGAATATCCCGAGCACCCCACTCACGGCGAAATCATGGCGGGATTCCGCACGCATTCCGTGGCTGAGGTGGCCCATAGATTTGGCATTTCTCCGGCTGCGATGGCGGAGCGGATTGGCGTTTCCCGTTCTACGTTTCACAGGAAGCAGAAGGACGATGCCCTTTTGACCGGGCATGAGTCTGACGCTCTCGCAAGGCACGCCGGCCTTTTGACCCAGGCAATCGCCGTGTTTGACGGCGACGGGGAAGCTGCGAGGCAGTGGCTAAATTGCCCGCAGATTGGTCTAGGCGATGCCATCCCGCTGGAATGCGCCCAGACGAGCTTCGGATTCCGCGAGGTCGAGAAGCTGCTCACACGCATCGATCACGGCGTATATGCCTGAGCCATCGGCTTGGCGGGTGGACAACAAGAAGTGGTCTGCGCGGTCGTTTAACGGGACCGGTGCTTCCCTGGAGGGTGGCCGCTGGAATTCATCCGGCGTTCCCGCAGTTTATGCAAGCGAGCACCTGGCGATGGCCGCGCAGGAGAAATTTGTCCACCTGCCCAGACCGCTGCCCAGGAGCTCACTCTACGTGAGATTCGGCATCCGTTTTGGCGGATTGGAAATGACACGATTGGGCACCGCCGATTTGCCTCCCGATTGGCGTGCAGAGCCCGTGCCCGAGAGCACCCAGAAGATTGGGGACGCTTGGATCGCGGCTGCCAAGACGGCGATTCTTGCCGTTCCTAGCGCCCTTTATCCTGAGGAAACGAACTACGTGCTCAATCCGGCCCATCCTGATTTTCCTAAGATCGAGATCTCTGCAGGCGAGGCATTCGCCTTTGACCCGAGGATGGCGCGGCTAATAGAGCCCGGTGAGGCTAAGGCGTGAGTTTGCAGAATGCTGCCAAAAATTTCCAGAAGAACACCGCATCTTACCGGTTCTGCCGGTATTGCAGCCAGAGTCGTCGTCATAGCCAGGGAGGAGAGGCGTCTTCCTGAACCGAGTATTCCGGTTCGAGTCCGGGCGGGGATACCATTTCCGGATCGCCGGCACCTGCACCGGGCGGCGCCAGGCCCCCTTTGATCCCGCAATCCCTACCCGGGGGCATTGCTCGCGGGCCAAAACGGGAAAGGGCTCCGCGGGAGTTCCGCGAGAGCCCTTCCGAGCAGAAGTCCGGCGCCGTTATTGGGTGTCGTAGACCTCGATAAGCGCCACGCCGGTCGCATTGCTGACGCTGGTGACCTTCACGGTGTAGGGGCCGGGCTGCAGCGTGATGAGCAGGGCCGCATCATGACTGCCGGACGGCAGGGGGAATGCCCCGACCTGCGCCGACGCGTTTGTGATCTGCGCCGCGGTGACGACATCGGGATCCCAGCCGGAGTTGCTGGCGATCTGCGAGGAGCTCGAGTAGACGGAGATCTGCGGGTCGGCCAGGACGCCGGGGACGCCGAATTGCGACAGTGCCGGGCCGACGCCGCGGATAAGCACCGTCTTCGGGCCGTTGCCGCCGATCACCAGGCCGGCGATGAGCACGCCGCTGCCGGAGGTGACCTCCATGCGCGCGGACACGTTGGTAAGGCTGGCGTAGGGGTTCCCGCCGGTGTCGTAGATCTCTATGAGACCGACGCCCGCGACGCCGTTCGTGGTGAGCAGGCCGGTCGTGTGGACGCCATTGTTGACCGTGACGAGCAGCGCTGAGTCCATGCTGCCGCTCGTGAGCGCGAAGGCGCCAACCGAGGCGCCGGTTGCCGCAACCAGGGTGGCAACATTCTGGCCGTTGCTGTCAACGCCCCAGTTGTCGTCGGTCGCCTCGACCGATCCGTTCGCGTTGTACAGCGTCAGGATGGGGTCAGCGAGGAAGTTCGTGATGCCGAAGGGCGCAAGGCCCGGGCCGATGCCGCGCACGAGGAGGTTCTTGCCGTCGCCGGAGACTCCGAAGCCCACGATCAGCGTGTTGCCGCCCGAGCCGGACATGGCGCGCGCGGAGAAGTTCACGATGTGGCTGAAGCCGAACGGGGCGATCACCATTGTGAGGGTGTACGTGGTCGTGCCGTTGGCGTTCGTGACGGTGATCGTCACGAGATACGTGCCCGCCGTCGTGGGCGTGCCATTGATCTCGCCGGTCAGCGGATCGAGTGTCAGGCCGGGCGGCAGTCCGGTTGCGGTGTAGCTCGTGGGCCCGCCTGTTGCCGTGATGGGATAGGTGGTGAACACGGTGCCGACGGTGCCGGGCGCGGTGATCGGGCTCGTGATGATGGGCGCGACGCCAATCGGGGCGATCGCCATGACAAGGACGGCCGTCCCCGTGCCGGTGGCGTTCGTGGCGGAGATCGTCAGGACATAGGTGCCCGCCGCCGTGGGCGTGCCGTTGATCGCGCCGGTCAGGGGATTGATGGCCAGGCCGGGCGGGATATGGGTGGCGGCATAGCTCGTGGGCGTACCGGTCGCCGTGATGAGGTACGTGACAAACGTGGTGCCGACCGTGCCCGGAATGTTTGCGTTGATCGGGCTCGTGATGATGGGCTTGGAGCCGGCCGCGCCTACGGTGACCGTGAGCGTGGCGGGGAGGCTGGCGCCGCTGCCGTTCGTCGCGGTGAGCGCGACGATTGTGACTCCAGACGCCGTGGGGATGCCCGTGATGGCGCCGGTTGCCGCGTTAAGCACGAGGCCGGCCGGAAGGGGGACGGCGGTGAAGCTCGTGGGCAAGCCGGTCGCGGTGATGTTGTACGTGAAGGCCACGCCGATCGTGCCGGGGGCGGTTATCGGGCTCGTGATGACGGGCACGATGCCGGCTGCCGCGACCGTGATCGTCAGCGTGGCGGGGAGGCTGGTGCCGGTGGCGTTCGTCGCGGTGAGCGTAACGATCGTGACTCCAGGCGCGGTGGGGGTGCCGGAGATGACGCCGGTCGCGCCGACAACGCTCAGGCCGGCCGGAAGCGGGCTGGCGGTGAAGCTCGTGGGAGCGCCGGTCGCGGCGATGGTGTACGTGAAGGCCACGCCGACCGTGCCGGGGGCGGTTGTCGGGCTCGTGATGACGGGCACGATGCCGGCTGCCGCGACCGTGATGGTCAGCGCTGCGGGGAGGCTGGTGCCGGTGGCGTTCGTCGCGGTGAGCGACGCGATCGTGACTCCAGGCGCAGTCGGGGTGCCGGAGATGACGCCGGTCGCGGCGTCAAGCGTGAGGCCGGCCGGCAGGGGAGCGGCGGAGTAGCTCGTGGGCGAGCCGGTCGCGGTGATGGTGTACGTGAAAGGCACGCCAACGGTTCCCGGCGCGGAATTTGCGCTGGTAATGGAGGGCAATCCGAGGACGTCGAAACTCTGCCGCAGCATATTCGCCGTGAAGGCCGGGAAGGCAACCTGGCCGGCCTGCCGCGCCTGCAGCGTTACGATGCCCGGGCCGGTGGTCGTCACCGTGAATATGCGAAGCGACAGGGGCGTGGCGCCGGAGACGCCGGTCTGCACGACGGTGGCGGGGCCGCTCACCACGGTGACGTCGATATCCAGGCCGGAGCTCGCGGTCGGCGTGACCGTGAACACGTCGCCTACGTTGTGGTTGGGAATGGCCTCGAAGCTGACGGACTGGGCGCCTGCGGCGAGCGAGCCGGTGGCATAGAACTGGGTGGTGCCCCACGCGCCCGCGGGACCGGTGGCGTCGGAGGCCCAGGCAAGCGTGTTGAAGACGCCGCCGAGGTTGGCGATGTCCGAGATGGTCCTTGCCCCGGCAGTAAGGCTGGGGTTAAGCCGGCCGAGGACGGTGTTGCCCGTGACGGGGTCCAGCCGGAGATAATAGAAGTTGTTCGTCGGAAAGTTCGAGACGGCCGTGGTGGGCACGAACGCCAGCGTCGTGTAGCCGCCGACCCCGAAGCTTCCGACGGCCGTGGTGAGGTCCAGGGTGTCGGTCGACGCGCCGGTCAGGGCCGGAATCATCACGCCGAACTGGGTATGGCTGGAGGCGTCGGTGCGCAGGTAATACATGCTCTGGTCCGCATACGGGGCGCCCGCCGACAGGATCCCGGTTGCCCATGTCAGCGCAAAGTAGCCGTTCAGGCCCGGGCTGGCCGACGTTCCGGCCGTCGGGCCCTGCCAGGACATGGGCTTCAGGTCCGCGATTAAGGACGAGGTGCCGGTGCCGGGCACGATCTCGGCCCAGTAATCGACGTTGCTGGGCGTGTGATGGATCGCGTAGAAGTTGCTTGCTCCGAAGCCGAGGTCCGCCGATGCGAAGGTCAGGCCCGAATAGGTATCCGGCGTGAGCTTTGAGGCGACGTCGGAATAGGTCACCACCCCCGTCGGGCTAGTCAGCGTGCTGTAGCTCTCAAAGGCGGTGGCCGGATTGCCCGCCCCGCCGGGAATCGCCGCCCCGGTGAGCGTGAAGAATACGATCGATGCGGGCGCCCCGGTCAGCGGGATCTGGCCGGCGACGTACTGGAGCCCCGCCAGGTTGTTGCCGATGCTGCCCGGCTGGTTGAGGGCGGTCCCGATCCGCTGCGTAATGACGGCGACACCGTTCGCCGTGCCGCCTGCCGTCACCGCAGAGCCGATGGCTACCGAGGACAGCTCATTGGTCTGGCCAAAGGCCTGGGATCCGACGAGGGCCACGAGGGCCGAGATTGTGAGTGTGGCGTATTTCATTTGATTTCTCTTTCTATTGCACCGGCTGATGGACGGAGCGGACTAAAATGCGATGGCAGTTCCAATTGCGTCTGCAAAGGATAGCCCACCTCGGCCGGCGGGTGCCATGGGGTGTTGTAAGTACCCCATTTGGGGTTCGCTGGCTCAGGGCTACGTACCGCCGGCTTCCGTCGCGGCAATTCCAGCTCGATGGGCTCAGCTGGCCCGGGCCGGGAACCCGTGCGGGGAGGTATTCCGCCGGCGTCGCCAGGCCTCCCCGTCCCCCGACGGCCGGCGGACGCCCGCCGCCCCGGTTCCGGCGTCCCGCCAGGCGCGCCGCCTTTGACCGCGTCCCGGCAGGGACGGCCCCCGGAGCCGTAACGCCGCTTTGGAGGGGCGTTGCCCGAATCAGGCGCGCATGAATTTCCGCAGGAAGCCCGCGCTCTGGCGCAGGGCCTCCTTGCGCTTCTCCAGGGTCGACTCGTAGTCGCGGTCCTCGACCTCGACGCACACGGGGCCGTCGTAGCCCACGTCGCCCAACGCCGACAGGAACGCGCCCCAGTCGATGTCGCCGAGGCCCGGCAGCTTGGGAGAGTGATAGTCAAGCGGCGGGGCGAGGATGCCGACGTCGTTCAGCCTGGGGCGGTCCACCTTCACGTCCTTGGCGTGCACGTGATAGATGCGGTCGGCGAATTCCCGGAGGGGGGCGATATAGTCCATCTGCTGCCAGACCATGTGGGAGGGGTCGTAGTTCAGGCCCAGCGCGCGGCTGGGGATGCGGCGGAACATCTCGCGCCAGCTCCGGGGCGAGACCGCGAGGTTCTTCCCTCCGGGCCACTCGTCCTGGGTGAAGTACATCGGGCAGTTCTCGATCCCGATTCGCACGCCCGCGCCCTCGGCGTGCCGGACGATCGCCGGCCAGCGCTCGTCGAACACCTTCCAGTTGTCCGCCGGCGGCCGGGCGGGATCGCGGCCGACGAACGTGTTCACCTGGCTGACCCCGAGCATGGCCGCGGCCGAGATCACCTTCTTCAGGTGCCCGATGCAGACGTCGGCCTCCCGTTCGTCGGCCGCGAGCGGGTTGGGGTAGTAGCCGAGGCCGGAGAGCGCGACCCCGTGCCGCGCGCACAGGGCCAGCACGGCGTCGGCCTCCGGGCGGCCGAAGCGGGACGCGTCGACGTGCGTGACGCCCGCGTAGCGGCGCTCGGCCTTGCCGACGGGCCAGCACATGGGCTCAACGGCGGAATACCCGGACCCGCGGGCGAACGCCAGGACGCCGTCCAGGTCGAGATCGGGAAGAATGGCGGAAACGAATCCGAGCTTCATGATTGCAGCCCTCTTGAATTCACGGTCGCAAAAAGACGACTTCCACTCATGCGGATAAGTGCGTAATACGAAATGCCCCTGCATTCAAGGGTCTGGCTTGCCTGCCAGGTGTCAGGGCATGCTCCGCCAAGGCCGACGGGCCGCTTCATCCGAAACCCCACTTCTCAATCCAATCTCATGAGCCAAACCGCCCAACAGCCCTCGGTCCTCGATCTCGCCAAGATGATCGACCACTCGCTCCTGCACCCGACCATGACGGACGCCCAGCTCGACGCCGGGTGCGCCCTCGCGGTCCGCTACGACGTGGCCACGGTCTGCGTGAAGCCCTACTACGTGCCGCGCGCAGCCGAGCTTACCAAGGGCACGGGGGTCCTGGTCTGCTCTGTGATTGGGTTCCCGCATGGCAACAGCCACACCTCGATAAAGGTCCGCGAGGCCGAGCTGGCCATGCAGGAGGGCGCGCGGGAGATCGACATGGTGGCCAACGCCGGAAAGCTGCTGGGCGGCGACCTTGGCTATGTCGCCGACGACATCAGGCAGGTCAACGACGCCTGCGTCGCCCGCGACGCCATCCTTAAGGTGATCTTCGAGAACGACTACCTGCAGGACCCCCAGATCATTCAGCTGTGCGAGATCTGCGCGAAGGTGGGCGTGGCGTTCGTCAAGACGTCCACCGGCTACGGCTTCGTCAAGCAGCCGAGCGGCGACTACAACTACAAGGGGGCGACGGACGCGCAGCTGAGGCTCATGCGCGCCCACTGTCCGGCGAAGATCCAGATCAAGGCCGCCGGGGGGGTGCGCACCCTGGACGACCTGCTCAAGGTTCGCGCCCTCGGCGTGACACGGATTGGCGCCACCGCGACCGAGGCGATCCTGAATGAGGCGGTGAAGCGGGGCTTCCCCGGCCCTGTCCCCGCGGGCGTAGGCCGGCCCGGTCTCGCTCCAGTCGCGACTCCGGGGTATTAGCCGCTGGCCCCCCGAGGCCCTGCCGGGGCGGCGGGCGCTGCGCGGGGGCCCCGACTGGCGGCGGCGCGCAAGGGCGCCGCAGGGCCTCGGCGCACAGGCCGTCACGCGCCCCTAGCGCCCAAACAGCTCCCAGGGGTAATGTTCCGCCTCGATGGGCATGGTATGCCACTCGAGGGACTCAAGGGGGTAGGTCTCCGAGATTGCCGCCCAGGCCTTCTCCGCCTTGGTGAAGCTGGACCACTTGCCGTCCGAAGACTTGGACACGATGACGGCATTCGCGCCCGACCGCTCTATTAGGAGGGCGTAGGCTTCGGGACCGCCCTTTGCCGCAAACTGGTCCCACGGTATGTGAACCACGGTTATCGGGGGCTCGGAGGTCCACGCCTGTCTGGCGACGGTCACCGCGAACTTCTTCATTGGCGTCGGCATCGTCGGAGGGTCAGGAGGTGACGGTCGAATTCATCTTGTCAACGGCGAGCTGCGAGCGCTTCCATGCCTCGCCGATCTTGTCCTTGGCGGCGGCCCATGTCTCGGGGGTCGTCGTCTGCGCCAGCTCGCTCATCCGGCTTGTGAGAAACGAGCGGGAATCCTCCACCTCCTTCATTGCGAAATCCCAGTCCTTCGTGTCCGTCGTCATGCCGGCGCGCTGGGCCTTGAGCTGGCTGATCTGCCTGTCAAGACGGGCCGAAAGGCGCTCGACGCCCGCCGCAAAATGCACCCGCTGGCCATAGTTGTCGTTGCTGATCTCGACCCATGGGGCTGCCGCCGCGCCGTCGGAGCCGGTCACGGCGACGACCTGGGCGGGTGCGCGGGAGGCAATCCCGACCGCCGCAGAGGCCAACATGCCAAGTGCGATCGCCAGCCGGCGGGAGCAGAACTTCGTATTCATACCACAGACAGTAGCCGACTGGCCCGCATTGTTCCGTGGGTTGGAGACCCCATGTCACGTGCAGGGCCCTTGAGCCGACCCGTGCCGGATGCGCCATTTCCGCGGAGTGCTCAATGGTCGCGATCGCGGACTTCGGGGACTGGAAGGCCACTTGGGCCGGCCGGATGCCCTCGGACGTGTGCAACCGGGTTCATCTCCGCTCGTGGGCTCTGGCCCGGGAAGTCCCGCCGGGGGGAGCTGCTCGGCCGGGCGGCACCGATGGGCGCCGGCGTGGGGAAATGCCGCAACTTGCAGCCCGAGAACACGTCTAGTGGGGTGTCCACCCCATCGACTTTGGGAACCTGCTGTGAGACCTTGAATTCCGTTCATTCGGTCGGCGCCGCAAGAGTCGCGGCACTCCTTTCAGAATACCCCGTCTCCCGTGGCTCGATGGCCATTGGATCAATTCCTTGACTAAACAGAACCTACAACCCGCCACAGCGGCGCCACCGGATGGAACTGCGCAACCGGTTGGGCCGGAGGAAGCGGCACTTGCAGGAGTCTGGGAAAAGAGAGATGACAAACGAACAATGCCCTGCCAATTCATCCAGATGCGGCGGAGCCAGTTGAATCTATGAATCCTATCAGAACCCTGCTGGCTGACGACCACACGATCGTTCGGGAAGGCGTCCGCGCCCTGTTGCTTGCCGACGGCGGCATCCAGGTTGTCGGTGAAGCCCGCAACGGGCGCGAAGCCGTGGAACTTGCCGTGGAGCTCAAACCCGACGTTGTCGTCATGGACATCGCCATGCCGCTTCTCAACGGCCTCGAGGCCACCCGCCAGATCGTGACCGCCGTGCCAAGCGTCAAGGTGCTCATCCTTTCGGCGCACAGTGACGACGCCTACATCGACAGGGTCATCGCCGTGGGCGCCGCGGGCTTCCTCATCAAGCAGACTTCGGCCCAGATCCTGGCGAAGGCGATCCACGAGGTTATGGCGGGAAACGCGTTCTACAGCCCCCAGGTCTCAAAACGCCTTCGCGAGCACTACCAGAAGCCGGACAAGGCCGGCGGCCTGATGATCAAGAAGGCGACGGGCCTGACCTCGCGCGAGCTGGAAGTCATCCAGCTGGTCGCCGAGGGGCAGGCCAACAAGCAGGTCGCGGCCGGGCTGAACATCAGCATCAAGACGGTTGAGAAGCACAGGCAGCATCTGATGGACAAGCTGAACATCCACGATACCGCCGGTCTCACGCGCTACGCCATCGCGAGGGGCATAATCGAGAGCAGCGTCCAGGTTACGATCGTCTGACAGGCCGGCGGGCCCCCGTGCGGGCATGCCCGCGCAGCACCCTCAGGCTCGGGCGACAGCGATGCGTCCCGGGGAGCGGATGGGCTCGAACCAGCTGGTGCCCGGCGTCTCGGAGGCCATTTCCGGATATGCTTCGGCGAGGAGCGAGCGAAGATTCTCCCGGGCGCGCCCGATGCGGCTCTTGACGGTGCCGATGTTGATCCCAAGCGCCTGGGCAATGTGGCCGTAGGACTGGTTCAGCCCGTTTCGAAGCACCAAAATCTCGCGCTGGCGCGCTCCGAGCTTGTCCATGCACCTGATGACGATCTCGGAGAACTCGCCGGCCGTCGCCTCGCGGGCGGGACTGGGCGCCTCGCACGCTATCAGGTCGGCAAAGGTCTCCCGATTGTCGTAGCTGAACGAGCAATCGAGCGAGAGCGTGTTGTGCTGGCGGCGGCAGAAGTTGTACTTGTGGCGGTTGCGGGAGAGGTTGAAGGCGATCCGGTGCAACCACGTCGCCAGCGAGGACTCTCCGCGGAAGCGCGTCAGCCCGCGATGGGCCCGGATGAAGGTGTCCTGCGCTATCTCCTCCGCGTCGGCGTGATTGCGGAGGTGGCTGAATGCAATTGAGAACATCTTGTCGCGATAGCGCGCGACGATCGCGACGAATGCGTCCTCATCTCCAATCCTGAAGCGCCGCACAAGCTCGGCGTCCTGAACAGCCGCCTGCCTTGAAGCGGTTTCTCGCTTGGTCGGGCCGGGCGTGACGGGGGGGACCTGAAGCGTGGAACCGTAATCTGAGTTAGTTGCGACCATTGCGGCGCGACATTACACGGGAAGCATCCGCGCCCAAATGGGGTGTACTACTATCGGGGGCGCCGCGGTGATCGGCATGCCCTGAACACCCCATAGCGAGCGGCATCCGCGTCCGGTACTGTGGCCCCATGGCGGCGACTGACACACGGGCAAGCGCGCTCTCGCATGGATCGAGAGCGGGAGAACCGCGTGCACCAGCCGGATGGCCTTTGAAACCGGCCGTCGATCCCCGCCTTTTGATCGCACTGCAGTGAAAGAAACGGGCCCCTTTGCCCCAGAATGATATAAAGATATGAAGACATACACACGGATAGCATTGCTACTCGCCGCGACCCTCCCAGTCGCGTTATTCGCCTCCTCACCCAACGACGGGAAAATCGAGGATGCCGCTAAGGCGTCCTACAACTACCGCACGGTCCTGGATGGCCGCGTGAGCGTAAAGGCAAACGACGGCATCGTCACGCTGACGGGCACGGTGCAGGACAAGGACGACAAGGCCCTTGCCGAGGACACCGTGGAGAATCTCCCGGGCGTCGTCAGGGTTGACAACCAGATCAGCGTGAAGTCCGAGGTTCCCGAGCATTCCGATGCATGGATCGCCCTCAAGATCCGCAGCACGCTGCTCGTCAAGGCAAACGTGAGCGCCACGGCCACGAAGGTGGACGTCAAGGAAGGCGTGGTCACGCTGACAGGAACCGCGATCAACGCGGCGCAGAAGGACCTTACCGAAGCCTATGCGAAGGACATCGACCACGTGAAGTCCGTCAGGAACGAGATGGTTGTCGAAAGCCCGGCGCCCACCGTCGCCACGACGATCGGCGAGTCGATTGACGACGCGTCCATCACATCGCAGGTGAAGTACGCGCTGCTGAGCCATCGCTCGACGAGCGCGCTCTCGACCAAGGTCATAACCGAGAATGCCGTCGTCAGCATCACGGGCGTCGCAAACTCGGACGCGGAAAAGTCACTCGTCACCAAGCTCGCCCAGGACACACGCGGGGTGAAGTCGGTGGTGAACAAAATGACCGTCAAGAGCTGAAAAGAAGGAAACAAAGTCGGATGCAGCCCAAACGGGCCAAGTCCTGACCGAACGGTGCGGCCGGCCATTGCCGGCCGCACGATTTTACAGGCATGAAGACCAACATCGGGCTAAACGACGAGGCCCGCCTGGAGGTGGGTCAGATCCTCAACCTCATCCTCGCGGACGAGTTCGTCCTTTACGCGACCACGCGCGACTATCACTGGAACGTGACCGGGCCGGACTTCCGAAGCCTCCACCTGGAATTCGAGGCCCAGTACGGGCAGCTGGCGACATGGATAGACGACGTGGCCGAGAGGGCGCGGTCGATCGGAGTGGGCGCCAACGGCAACCTGGGCGAGCTCGCGAAGGCGGCGCGTTCGTCGGCGGATCCCGGCATCGGCCTGTCCGCCGAGCACATGCTCTCGGAGCTCCTGTCCCTTCACGAGGAGATGATTGTGCAGCTTCGCACCGACAGCGAAGCCTGCATCGAGCGGTATGGGGACGCGGGCACCGCGGACTTCCTCACGGGCTTGATGGAGCGGCACGAGAAGACCGCGTGGATGCTCAGGTCCCAGATTGAAACAGAGGAGGAGGAAGTTTCCGAAAAATAATACCATGAACAAACTAGTCTCGATCGCATTACTCGTCGGGGGCGTCATCCTGATCGCATACGGCGTCTCCGCCTCGAATTCCGTCGGCTCGGGCTTCTCCCGGATGTTCACAGGCGCGCCGACGGACAAGACGGTCTGGTTCCTCATCGGCGGAGGCGTCGCAGTCTGCGTCGGCCTGGCCGGCGTGCTGCGCGGATCGAAGGCGCCCTAGCTCGTTTTAATCCCGCCGCGCATCCGGGGGTGTGTCCGCACGAAGGCACTGCGCACCCGCGGCGGCCAGCGTCGCAGAAGCCAGAGTGTGGCCGTGCAGTCGCAGGCCGCGCCGTGTCTCAGTCCTGAAAGCTGCCCGCGCCGGTCTTCCCGGGGCTGGCGCCGGCGAGCTCGTTCGCAGCAGTCTGCTTGATGTCCTCTTTGGTGAGGCTCACGAAGACCTTCGAATCCTCATAGCTTATCCGCTCGATCTTGCTGGGTGAGACGAGGATCTCCTTGCCCGAATACCAGTGGCCGGTCTCGACGACGAGCTCATGGACCAGCCAGCTCCTGTCGTCGACCATCAGGCCGCTGACCTGACCAATCGCCCCGTCGGTCGTCTGGATCTCGTAGCCCGTCACCTCATGGGTGCTCCGAAGATGCTTGTCGTCCTTGTGGTGGGGCTGCACCCGGTCGTCCATTTCGACCTTAGAGGGCGACGCAGCCATCGGAAGCCCGCCGAAGCCCCACAACGCATTGCCGCTCCAATAGGCCGGCCAGCCATAGTAGCGATAGTAGTCTATCTCGTATTGGCGTGAAACCGGCCTGTGCGCTTCGATCGACGGGCTCTTTTCAATCTGCGCGCGCGTGAGGTTGATCTGCATCACCTTCCCGCCCTGGTTGAAGCGGCCGAAGGCGTGCGGCGAGACCAGCACAAGCCGTCCGGTCAACCATGCTCCCGTGTCAGCGACCAGGTAGCGGACCACCCAGGCTTTGTCGTCGAAATAGAAGTCCTTGACGTGGCCGATGTCGCCGTCCAGCGCCGCGAGCCTGCTGCCATACAATTCCTTGATGTTTTTTAGCATAAATTCACGCCCGCGCCGCAGATCAAGCGCTCCAATCGGGAGACAGGCGCCTTGATTCGCGAACGCTAGAGTAAGCCCGAAGGGCGCCTAGAACCATGGGGTGTTACCCGACGGATCGGTGTTTCCTCCTCGGAGGGTGCGCCACCGGCCCTTTCCGGGCCCAGGCTCGCGCGCCGCGGATGAAGCGCTGCCCAATCCGCAGGAGCCCGACCCGACCCTCGCGATGCTAAACCACCCTCAGGACAATCTTCCCGCGTGTGTGGCCGCGCTCGCTCAGTTCCTGGCCGCGAGTCGCATCGGAGAGGGGCAGAATCGTCTCCACGATTGCCTTGAGCTTGCCGGCGTCGGCCAGCTTGGCGATCTCGGCCAGCTGCGCTGCGTCGGGCTTGATGAACACAAACACCTGCCGGACCCCGAGTGCCGCCGCGGCCTCGGCCGACGGGGAGCTGACGATTGAGACGAGAATGCCTCCGCGCTTGAGCACCTTCCATGAGCGCTCCTGCGTGTCGCCGCCCATGGTGTCGAGGACGACATCAACCGGTTGCACCGCATCCTCGAAGCGCTCCCTCTCATAGTCGACAAACTGGTCGACACCGAGCTTGCGCAGGAAGTCGTGGTTGCGCTCCGACGCCGTGCCTATGACGTGGGCGCCCTTCCATTTTGCAAGCTGCACCGCCAGGCTCCCGACGCCGCCGGCCGCCGCGTGAATCAGGACGCGCTGCCCCGGGGTGAGCCCGCCGGCGTCAAAGAGCGTCTGCCAGGCCGTCAGGCCGGCGAGGGGGAGGGCTGCGGCGTGGATGTGGTCTATGGATTCGGGCTTCCGCGCCACCTCGGATTCCCGGATGACGATGAAGTCCGCATAGGCCCCGTCGCGGGAGATGTCGGGCCGGCTGAAGACCTCGTCGCCCACCCTCAGACGGGAGACATTGGCGCCGAGGGCCTCGACGACGCCGGAGACGTCCCAGCCGAGCACGAGCGGAAAAGTGTGGTGGAGCATGTCCTTCAGGTGCCCCTCGCGGATCTTCCAATCCACGGGGTTTACTCCCGCGGCGTGGACCCGGACCAGCACCTCCCCGTCGCTCGGAAGAGGGCGGGGGGCATCCTCATACACAAGGACGCCGGGGCCCCCGTAGGAGTAGATGCACACCGCCTTCATCGTCCTCATGCCGAGGGCGCTCGTGCGTTCGCGTAAAAGTCCCGCGCCTTTGCGAGGAGCTGACCCTCGGAAAGGTGGCTCTCGTCGACGACCAGCGAGCCGATGACCCGCCGCGCCACGTCGGGGTGGTTCCGTTTGAGCCATGCGATGAATTGGTCCATCTCGCTGCTCGTGCCCGTGCCCGTGCCAAAGACGAGAATCGCGCCGGCCGCACTCAGTGCGCGTGCCACGGGCCCGAAGAAGCTGTTGGGGTCCGGCTTCTCCTGGCCTCTGGAGAAATCCCTCGAGTGGTGCGCGTGGCGGAAGAAGTCATCCGGCTCGTGCGGCAGGATCTGCAGCGGAACCGAGCCCTGCAGCTCCGAGCGGAAGAGCCGGGCCTCATGGTGGTCGATCACCAACAGCAGGTGCGGCCCTCCTCCGCCCGCCTCGGGCGCCTTTGCCTCGGTCTTCTCGAGGAAATGGCGCAGGACCATGAGCTCCTCCGTCTCGGCGACGTCCTTTGGGCGGTGCGGATGCAGGAGCAGCACCTGCCCATTGTGGGTCACCTTCACGTTGCCGTTGGACTCCTCCTCGACCTGGCCCAGCTGCCGGAACATGCCAAAGACCTCGCGCCAGACAAGAATGTGCGACACCGGGTGTTGGAAGATCCTATGATAGGTGCGAAGTTGCGGTCCGGTGAGTGTCGAGGTCGAGTTCATGTTTTGTGGCGCTTGAATCGGGTTGGGTCGGTCCGTCGAAACGAGGCATTTCCCGACAATGTATGATGCGGCTGGGGTTCGGCGCGGACAATGGGGTGTAACCCTATTGCGCACGCGGCGCCGTCTCATGGATGGCACGCGCCGGCGATCCCCATGGCCTGCCCGCGAGCGCGGCCGCGGAGGCCGCGGATGGGCCACAGGGCATTGCCCGACGCCCGGAGACGCCTCCCGGGCGGACTACGTCCGGCGATCCTCGGCGGCCCCCGGCCAGGTATCGCTCAGGAAGGAGAGCCTGATCTGCATGCGCTCGCATTCGCGCCGCAGTTGGCAGATCAGCGGCAGCGCCCGGCGGCTTACCCCGAGATTCCGCCGAAAATGCTCAATCCGGCCGATCTCCCTCAGCGCGTCGTCATCGAATGTAGGCTCTCCGGTAATCCCGTTCGGATGGGCATCGAGCAGGCCGAGACGGCAGTAGTACCTGAGCATCTCCGGGTGCACGCCGGTGAGATGCGCGGCGTCGTCAAGCGAGTGACGCGCAGCGAGGCCGGGGGGCAGGCAGACGAGGGTCAGTTCCGTGCAGGCATAGAGGATGAAACCCATCGGCGCCCCCGCCCGCGGCCTTCCAGGGGACTCGGTCCGGCGTCCCGCCTGAGCGCGACCCGTGCGCTGCCCGGGATCCAGCGGGACCTTCTGTCGCGAGACGGCGGTATCGCCGCCCGAAGGCGAGTTGGTGGGCGGCGCGGGAGGGTTCATCATGTATTTGCGGCGTAGGGGCGGCGGGCGGGGCCCGCCCGAGGCGTTTAACCCGGCCATTCGCCGAGGGCCAAGGATGCGCTCAAGATCCCGCGTGAGATATGGGGTGTAACCCGGACCGGCGTGGCTCTGCGGGAGGCCCATTAGGTTGAATACCCTATTGTCGCGCGGTTGACGGCTCGGCATGGTACGGCGCGATGACTGAGCCTCAGGCAAACCGGCGGGCGCCCCGACCCGCCGGGGGAGTTTGCCCGTGAAATCCGAGTCCCCGGCACACCGGCATTCAAAGGCGGCCCGTCGGGCCCGCGGCGCGCCATCCTCGAGGCGGAACCGCAGCCGCCCGCGCGGGGGATGATCCGATGATGCCGGCATCGCCCGCCACGGGCCTCACGAGTGGGGAAGCGCGCCTGCGGCTCGATAAGTTTGGCGCGAACACAATACCGGACACGACCCTGCGCCCGTTGCGCCGGGCGCTGGCCAAGTTCTGGGCGCCGGTTCCGTGGATGCTCGAGGCGGCGATCGTGCTCGAGCTCGCCCTCGGCAAGTACATCGAGGCCTCGATCATCATGGTGCTGCTGGCCTTCAACGCGGCGCTCGGGTTCCTCCAGGAGGGGAGGGCTCAGGCGACCCTTGCCGCACTGAGGTCGCGGCTCGCACTCTGTGCGACGGTGCTCCGGGACAGCGTGTGGGCAAACGTGCCCGCAGCCGGGCTTGTTCCCGGCGACCGCGTGAAGCTCTCGGTCGGCGCGGTTGTGGCCGCTGACGTGAGCATCGCCGAGGGCGAGGTCCTGCTCGACGAGTCCATGCTCACCGGCGAGTCAATGCCTGTAGAGGCCGGGCCCGGCCGGCACACGTATGCGGGCGCATTGGTGCGTCGCGGCGAGGCGGTGGCCGAGGTCACGGCCACCGGGCCGCGAACGAAGTTCGGGCGCACCGCGGAGCTTGTCCGCACGGCGCACGTTGAAAGCACGCAGCAGAAGGCGGTCCTGCGGGTGGTGCGCAATCTGGCCATCTTCAACGGAGCCGTCATCGTGGTCATGGTCGCCTATGCCCGCTATCTCAACCTGGCGGCCGGCGAAGTCATCCCGCTGGTGCTGACGGCGATCCTGGCGTCGATTCCGGTCGCGCTGCCGGCCACGTTCACCCTGGCGGCCGCCCTGGGCGCGAGGAACCTCGCGCGCCTTGGCGTCCTTCCGACCCGGCTTTCCGCCGTCGATGAGGCGGCGAGCATCGACGTGCTTTGCGCGGACAAGACGGGCACGTTGACCCTCAACGAGCTGAAGGTCTCCGCCACGCGCCCCATGCCCGGCTTCGACGAGTCGCACGTCCTTGGGATAGCCGCCCTTGCGAGCTCTGAGGGCGGGCAGGATCCGGTGGACGCGGCCGTTCGAGCCGCGGCCTCGCGGTCTGTTGCGTCCGACCTGCCGAAGCTGGTCAAGTTCGTGCCCTTCGACTCCGCCACGAAGATGTCCGAGTCGACGGCGCTGGACTCGGGCGGCGCCACGGTCCGCGCCGTCAAGGGAGCCTTCGAGGCGGTGGTGGGCCTGGCGCAGCCAGTGCCCGAAGCGTCCGCGATGGCGAGCCAGATGGAGGCGCAGGGCATCAGGGTGCTGGCGGTGGCATTGGGTCCCCCGGGGGCGCTCAGGCTCGCGGGGCTCGTCGGCCTGGGAGATTCGCCGCGGGCGGACTCGGCGGCCCTCATAGCCGAGCTGCGCGCATTGGGCGTCCGAACGGTCATGATCACGGGCGACGCGCCCGTGACGGCGGAGATCGTGGCGCGCGCGGTGGGCCTTGACGGGGCTGTCTGCCCGCCGGGGCCGGTCCCGGATCGTGTGCGAGCCGAGGATTTCGCGGTCTTTGCGGGCGTGCTGCCGGAGGGAAAGTACAACCTCGTAAAGGCGTTTCAAAAGGGCGGCCACACGGTCGGCATGTGCGGCGACGGCGCCAACGACGCGCCTGCGCTGCGCCAGGCCCAGATGGGAGTCGCCGTGTCCACGGCGACCGATGTTGCCAAGTCCGCGGCCGGCATCGTGCTGACGAAGCCGGGACTCGGCGGCATCGTCGCCTCGGTGAAGGAGGGCCGCATGACGTTCCAGCGCATCCTCACCTATGCGCTCAATTCGGTCACCAAGAAGACCCTGCAGGTTCTCTTCCTGGTCGTGTGCCTTGTCATGACCGGGCACGCGATACTGACCCCAATGCTGATGGTGATAATCATGCTGACCGGCGACCTGCTCGGCATGTCGCTGGCCACGGACAGCGTTCGGCCGTCGCCGGTGCCAAATGCCTGGCGCATCAAGGGATTGACGGTCGCTGGCGTCGTCATGGGGGTTGCCGAACTGGCATTCTGCACGGCCGCCGTCGCCGTCGGAAAGTACCGCCTCGGTCTCGGGTTTGAAACGCTGAGGACCCTTGCCTTCGTGGTCGTCGTGTTCGGCAATCAGGCAACGATGTACACGAATCGTGAGCGCAGGCACATGTGGTGCTCTCGTCCAAGCAACTGGCTCGTCGGGTCGTCCGTTGCGGACATCCTCATAGCCTCGACCCTCGCGGCTTGTGGGATAGCGATGGCGCCCCTTCCCATCTTCGTGGTGGGAGGCGCACTCCTGGCGGCTGCGCTCTTCGCCCTTGTCCTGGACTTTGCAAAGATGCCGGTGTTCAGGCGCCTCAGGATCGAATAGGGCCTGTGCGCGGACTTTGGGAAACTTGGGGCATGCCGGCGGGGACCCGCAGGGGGATCCGGATGGGGAGACGGGATGATCCCATCTGAAGGCTCAGGCCGGCGGCCCGAAGGCATTCGAGCTGAAAGCCGCAGTCCCGGCCTGCACGAGCCGGCGGCCCGGGATGCGTGTCGATGCCGCCCGTCGGGCTAAAACGCCCCGCCGACGCCTTCTGCGCCCGGCTCCAACCTGCGCCGGTCAATGCCTGCGCCCCGGCGGATGGAGCTCGATACCCACGCCGCCCCGCGGCCCGCCACCCCAGCGACCGCCGTCCATCCAGGGACCGTCATGATACCATGGCCCGCCGCCGCGGTATTCGCCTTCGACGCCCACCTCGGCGACGCAGCCGGCCAGCCCGAACTGCAGGCCTGAAACAACCAGGGCCGTGAGGATAAGTTTCTGGATGGTCTTCATGGGCGGTTGGCCGGATTGGCGTTGTCGATGTATTGAACTACGCCGACGGTGCCGCCCGTGGGGTCGGCAATCACCGCGAATCGGCTTCCAAATGCTGCGTCATGCGGGGGTACCATGACTTCCCCTCCGAGCGTGGGCACCCGCGAGAGGGTATCGTCAAGATTCGCGACGCGCACGACGCCGAGCCATCCGGGCTTGGCATCCTCGCGTAGCGGGAGCATCGACACGCCTGCGCGGTTGACGGCTCCGCTCGAGAGGATCAGTTCGCTCCCGCTTCCCTTGCGAGCATCCGGTGACACGTCATACTTGAAGACCTTACGGTAGAAGTCCGCCGAGGCCACCGGGTCCTTCACGAAGAGATGGCACCAATTCCAGTCGCCCGCGGCCGGCTCGTTGTCGGCGGAATCACCCGAGCTCGACTGGAGGAGGCCGAAGGGCGAGCCCTCGCTGTCCGTTGCGATCGCGAGCAGCCCCATCTTGGGAAACTTGCGGGCATGCGCGCGAAGTTCGCCGCCGGCCTTTGCGACGATCGAAGCCGCTGACTCGATGTCGGCCACCGAGATGTAGTGGATCCAGCGGGAAGGGTGCCCGGGCGCCGTCGAGTTGCGCTGCCTCAGTCCCGCGACGGGATGGCTCCCGTTGCTGAAGACGGTGTAGGCCGCGCCGTGCATCTCGAGCGTGGTGGCGGTCCAGGCGAACACCCCGGTGTAGAATTTTGTTGCGGCCGCGGAATCGGATGTGAAGAGCTCGGCCCAGACGAATTTCCCGGGGTGGGCCTCTCCTGAGCCGGGATCATTGAGTGCCGGGAATGTCGCGGCGCCGGCGGAGGTTGAAGATGCGATTCCCAGCGTTGTCGCCAGTGAGAGGGCGGTCGCCAGTCCATGGAGAAGAGTCTTGTGCATGGTGTTAGTCGGCGCGGTGGCCGCGAGGCCGTTTCGTTGATCGGTTCCTGGTCCTTGCCGAGGCGACACCCTAGCCGAGGACCTCTTGAGGGAGAATGGGGTGTTACCCACACCGAACGCGCAGGGGCGGGCAATGCGGGCGCCCCCTCTCTCGATAAATATATAAGAGAAGAGGGCTCCCAGCACCCTGGGTCCGGCAGGAACGCCAGGCTCGTTTCCGTCCTGTCTCGGGAAGGCCAATCGCGCCCGCGCCAGCGCGCTTCGCAAATCTTGGGTTGAACACCCCATGGCGCGGGACCCGCCGCAGCGAGTATGGTTGGCCCATGAGAAATCCTATTCTTGGTGTTCCGTCGCCGGCGGTATCCGCTCGCGCCGCGCGACAGCTTGCCCCTGTACTTGCATGCTGTGGCGCCCTTGGCCTCTTTCTATCTGGCTGTTCAACCGAGCCGGAATCACATGTGGTCTCCGCGCCGCCCCCACAGTCTCCCACGAGGGCCATGACGACGACGACGGTGACGTCAACACCGGTGGCCGTGGCGAATCCCACGGTGGTCGTTGCGAACAACGGCTATGGGACACCCGCCTACGTGACCACGTCCTCCCCGGCTCCCGCCGTGAGCACGACGATCGTGACCCAGGCCCCGCCGGCGATGCAGCAGGAAGTCGTTCTTGCCCAGCCGACCTCGCAGCATGTCTGGCTCGCCGGATTCTGGACATGGCGCAACGACAGGTACGAGTGGATGGCCGGACACTGGGAGCTGCCCCCGAATTCAGGCTCAGTTTGGGTTGCGCCACGCTGGGAACAGCAGGGCAACGCCTACAGGTTCTACGAAGGGTACTGGAACTAGTCGGTCCTGACCCAATTCAGACAGCATAGCGATACCGCGCCTTTTTTTCAGAGAAGGTGCCGAACCGCCCGCGTGGCTAACTGCGGCTTTAGACAAGAGTCCCGGACTCGGTCGATCCCTCTTAGCCACTTTGCCGGAGATGCCAGGTGACGCAGGCCGGCGCCGCGCCGGCGGCCGGGATCGATAAGTCCAAGTCCGTTGCCGCCGGCTTGGTGTGCGGCCCGGCGCCAAGACCTGCTGGTGCGTCGAACGATGCCTGCCCCGGGGCCGAGCGCCAAAACGGCGGACCGCCATCCTTCGCCCTCTTTGTCGGGTAACACCCCATATCGCCGGGCCGGGCCTCGGTGTAGCCTGCGCCTACCATGCCCGATACACCCATCCCTAGCCCTGCGAAAGCTGCGGCCCCGACCGCCAGCCCCGCCCCGGCTGCCAGCCCCGCCAAGACCACACCCGCAAGGACCACGGCTCAGGACTCAAACCCAGCGGGCGCCGGCGCCCCCGTCCCTTCCAAGAGGCCCGTATTGGCCATCGCCCTCGGTGTGGTCTCCGCCGTCCTCTTAATCTCTATGCTCGTGCTCTGGAGCCAGTCGGGCGACCGGGCCAAGACCATCGTGGAGACCCAGAATCGGCTGGACCAGGCGCAGGCCGCCGTCCTCGTGCTTCAGACTCAGCTTGCCGAGGCCAAGGCCGGCGCGGCCCGGATTCAGAAGCGAATGGACGAAGCCAAGGCGGATTCGACCCAGCGGCAGGCCGAGCTGGACAAGGTCAAGGCCGGCGACGTCGACCTCCAGACCGACTTGGACAAGGCCAGGGTGATAGCCACCGATTTCCAGACGCAGATGGAGAATGCCAAGGTCGCCTCCATCAAGCACCAGGGGGAGGTTGAGATCGCCCAGGCCCAGGCAAAGGTGATGCTGGACCAGCTGAACAAGGCCAAGTCCGACCTGGCCGATGTGCAGGCGCAGTTGACCGAGTCCAAAGCCCAGGCTGCGGATCTGCAGACGAAGCTTGAGACAGCCGAGAAATTGATCGCCAAGCAGCAGAAATCGCCGGGGAAGAGCTAGCCGCCGGCCCGGCCCGTCGCTCCCCACGGAATTCGACGCAGGGCAACCGGGAAGAACACCCCATACTCTTTTTTAGGGCGAGGGCGCACAATTGCGGCAGGTTGAGAGCAATCCTTCCCGGCGATCCAATCCGCAAACGCATCTCCGCGCCCCCGGGCCCGGGAATCAGCTTGCGCGAGGTGACCTGCGTTTGGCCGGTGCACGCCGGCTGTCCTCGAGATCGAAGGGAAGTCGTCCTTGGAACAACTGATTAGATTGGGATCCGGCGGGCAGGCCGCCGGTCCGGATTGCGACTGGAATCGAAGAACTCAATGGTAAGTCCCTCGTCACACTGGCAGACCTGGATCGCCCGGCAGGCGCGACCCCGCCAACGCGCGTCCGATCCTCCGCTGCGGGCCGAATTGTTCAGCGTCGAGCAGCTCTCGCGCCACGCGAAGGCCCTGGCCGCGGTCCACCGGGCCGCCATCCAGCGCGGCTCCAACCGCCTGCTGGGGCGATTGGGCAAGAACGAGCAGGGTCTGCGCGCGTTCAACCGCGCGACCCTCGCCGTGGATCCGAGCAGGCGCATCACTCCCGCCGCCGAATGGCTCCTCGACAACTTCTACCTCATTGAGGAGCAGATCCAGATGGCCCGCAGGCATCTGCCCCGGGGCTACAGCCGGGAGCTGCCCCGTCTCCTTGACGGCCCCTCCGCAGGTCTCCCGCGAGTCTATGACGTCGTGCTTGAGCTGATCGCACACGTGGACGCGCAGATCGACGCGCCGCCGCTCAGCGCCTTCATAGCTGCCTACCAGACGGTGAACTACCTCAAGCTCGGGGAACTGTGGGCAATCCCCATCATGTTGCGCCTGGGCCTGATCGAGAACCTCCAGCGCATCACCGCGCGGCTGACCCTTGCCCGCCAGGACCGCGACACGGCGGACATGTGGGTGGATCGCCTGCAGGAGATGGCCGAGAAGAGCCCGTCGCTGCTGGTGACCGTCGTGGCGGACATAGCCAAATCCGATCTTCCCCTGACGAGCTCGTTTGTCGCGGAGTTCAGCCGGCGCCTGGCAAGGCAGAGTCCCGTGCTGCACCTTGCCCGGAGCTGGCTTGAGCAGCGGCTTGCCGAGGAGGGGCTGTCCGTCGAGCAATTGGTCCAGCAGGACAGCCAGAACCAGGCGGCCGATCAGGTTTCGGTGAGCCACAGCATCTCAAGCCTTCGTTTCCTGAGCGCCACCGACTGGAAGGAGTTCGTCGAGGCCCTCAGCCTGGTGGAGAGGACCCTTCGCTCCGACCCGGCCGGAGTCTATGGCGCGATGGACTTTGCGACCCGCGACCGCTATCGCCACTCGGTCGAGTTCTTCGCCCGCCACAGCGAGCTCCCGGAGGCGGACATCGCGCGGCACGCCATCAGGATGGCGGCTGAAAGCGCCCTGCGGCTCGGGCGCGGGGATCGGACCGCCCATGTCGGATTCTACCTGATCGACAAGGGCAGGTCTGCGCTGGGCGGCAGCGTGGGCGTCCGGTGGCCGCGGCGCTCGACCGTAGAGAGGATCATCCACCGGTTTCCTCTCACGTTCTATGTGGGAGGCATCGGGGCGCTGACCCTGCTCGCAACGCTGGGGCCGATCCAGCTGGCGCGGACGCCCGAGGTGCCGGCATGGAAGCTTGCCCTGTTCGCCGTGGTGCTGGCCCTCTGCGCCAGCCAGTTGGCCGTGGCCCTGCTGAACTGGCTTTCCACATTGCTGGTGAAGCCGAGCCTGCTCCCCCGGATGGATTTCTCCTCCGGCATCGCGCCCGACTGCGGCACCATGGTGGTCGTTCCGGCGATGCTCTCGAGCCTGGCGGGCGTCGATCGCCTGATCGAGACGCTTGAGATCCACCACCTTTCGAACCGCGACGAGCACCTTCATTTTGCCCTGCTGACCGACTATCGCGACGCGGCGGAGGAGGTCATGCCGGGGGACAGCCTGCTGCTGCAGAGGGTCAGGGCCGGGGTCGAGATGCTGAACCGAAAATACGTGTCCGAATCAAAGGACCTCTTCTTCCTGCTCCACCGCCCGCGCCGCTGGAGCGTTGGCGAGGGCCTGTGGATGGGGTACGAGCGCAAGCGGGGAAAACTCACCGACTTCAACGCGCTGCTTCGGGGGGGCGGGCGCGAGAGCTTCTCGGAGATCGTTGGGGCGGACGCCGTCTTCCCCTCGATCAAGTACGTCATAACGCTCGACATGGACACGCAGCTTCCGCGCGATGCCGGCCGCCAGCTCGTCGGAACGATCGCGCATCCGCTGAACCGCCCGGTGTTCGACGCGGCCCGCGGGATCGTCGTCGAGGGGTACGGCATTCTCCAGCCGCGAATAGGCGTGAGCCTGCCGAGCGCCCGGCGGTCGTGGTTCGTCCGGCTCTTTGCGGGCAACGCGGGGATCGACCCCTACACGCGGGAGGTATCAGACGTGTACCAGGACATCTTCAGCGAGGGATCGTTCATTGGGAAGGGGATCTATGACGTGGACGCCTTCCAGCGGGCCATGAGCGGGCGCTTTCCGGAGAACACCATCCTCAGCCACGACCTGCTGGAGGCGTGCCACGCCCGCTCCGCCCTCGTGAGCGACGTGGAGTTCTACGAGGAGCACCCGTCCCGCTACAACGTGGACATCGACAGGCGCCACAGGTGGATCCGCGGCGATTGGCAGATCACCCAATGGCTCCTGCCGCGGGTCCCCGGGCCCGACGCCCGGCGGATTGCCAATCCGCTCTCCGCGCTGTCGAGGTGGAAGATATTCGACAACCTGAGACGCAGCCTCGTCCCGGCCGGCCTGATGCTGCTGCTGCTGGGCGGCTGGCTCTTCATTCCCGAGTCCGCGGGCCTGGCAACCTTGGTGGTGCTCGCCATCCTCCTGGTCCCGGGGCTCCTGGCGGTGCTGGTCGACGTGTTCCGCAAATCGGTCGACCTGCCGCTGGCGATGCATCTGGGCGGGCTGGTCAGGTCGGGCGCGCGCCAGCTCGGCCAGATCCTGCTCACGCTGGCATTCCTGCCCTACGACGCGTACATCAGCGTTGACGCCGTCGGAAGGACCCTGCTGCGGCTGCTGGTGACGCACAGGCGACTCCTGGAATGGCAGACATCCAAGGACTCGGAGGAGGCGCCGCGGGCGAACCTCGCGGGCTTCTACGCCACGATGTGGATTGCGCCCGCCGTCTCCCTATCGGCCGGGTTCCTCCTGGTCCTGCTGCAGCCGGCGCAGCTGCGCGTCGCCGAGCCAATCCTCGGCCTCTGGCTGGCTGCCCCCTGGATTGCATGGTGGATCAGCCAGCCCATCGAGGCCGCGGCCCCGGCCCTGACCGGCGAGCAACTTGCGTTCCTGAGGCGCACGGCGCGCAGGACGTGGCATTTCTTCGAAACCTTCGTCACCGCCGAGGAGAACTGGCTGCCTCCCGACAACTTCCAGGAGGTCCCCGCGCCGAGAACCGCATCGCGGACCTCCCCGACGAACATGGGCCTCGCGCTGCTGGCCAACCTCGCCGCGAGGGACATGGGGTATCTCCCCGCAGGCGGCCTGGTTCGGCGCGCGCGGGACACCCTCGCGACGATGCAGCGGCTCGAGCGCCATCGCGGGCACTTCTACAACTGGTACGACACCCGCACGCTGCAGCCGCTTCAGCCCCTCTACGTGTCGAGCGTGGACAGCGGCAACCTCGCGGGCCACCTGCTCACGCACGGCTCCGGGATGAGGGAACTGGCTGACGAGAGGATCCTTGATCCGCAGGTGTTTGCCGGCCTGCGCGACACCCTTGGGGTGCTGAGCGGGCTTGCCCGCAGGAACACCGCTCTCGCAGAGCTCGATGCCGAGCTGGGGAAGGCGCCCTCCGGCCTGCGCGCGGCCTATGTGCTGCTCGAAAATGCGGCGGGGCAGGCCGCCGAGATCGCCGGCTCGATGGCGGCCGGGGAGGAGGAGCCCAGGTCATGGGCCCAGGCGCTCAGTCGCGGCTGTGAGGAGCACCTGGAGGAGTTGCGTTTCATTGCCCCCTGGCTTGCGCTGCAGGGCGCGGGAAACGACGGCTTGAACGGCGCCGCCCGGCCTCTCCTGGCGCGTCTCACGGGAGCGGGCGGGGGCGCCATTGCCCCGGCTGCGACGGCGGGCGAGATGCTCGCCGAACTCGACAAGGTTCCCACCTTGCGCGAGGTGTCGGCGCTGGACAAATTGCTCGGTCCCGTGGCGGCGGACGGCGCCGGGGAATCCGAATTCACGCACTCCCTGCGCGAAGCCAGCGCCCGCGCCCGCCAGCGCCTGGTCGAGGTGGAGGTTCTGGCCAAGCAGGGCGATGACCTGGCCGAAATGGACTTCTCGTTCCTGTTCAACCCGGCGAGGGACCTGTTCTCAACCGGGTTCAACGTCACCGAGCGACGCAGCGACCCGGGATTCTATGACCTGCTGGCCTCGGAGGCGCGGCTGTGCAGCTACGTTGCCATCGCCCTGGGGCAGGTTCCCCAGGACCACTGGTTCTCGCTGGGCCGCCTCCTCGTCGCCTCGGGGGGTGAGCCGGCGCTCGTTTCATGGAGCGGCTCGATGTTCGAGTACCTCATGCCCCTGCTCGTGATGCCCAACTACGAGAACACGCTGCTCGACAGCACGTGCAAGGCTGCGGTGCGCCAGCAGATCGACTACGGGGACCTCCTGGGAGTGCCGTGGGGGATCTCCGAATCGTGCTACAACCGGACCGACGCGGACCTGAACTACCAGTACCGCGCCTTCGGCGTGCCGGGACTGGGGCTGAAGCGGGGATTGGCCGAGGACATGGTGGTCGCCCCCTATGCCACGGCCATCGCGCTGATGATCGACCCGGTTGAGGCCTGCGAGAACCTGCTGCGCCTGGAGTCCGAGGGGCGCGCAGGCGCCTATGGCTTCTACGAGGCGGTGGACTACACGCCGTCTCGGATGCCGCCGGATGAGACAAGCGTCACGATCCGGTCCTTCATGGCCCATCACCAAGGGATGACCCTGCTGGCCCTGGCGAACCTGCTCCATGACAATCCGATGCAGCGGCGCTTCATGGACTGCCCGCTGCTCAGGGCGGCGGACCTGCTCCTGCAGGAGCGCGTTCCCAAGGCGGCCGCGAGCGTCCTGGAGGAGGACCTGGCCTTTGAGACGAAGCGGAATTTCTCCGACGAGGCGGAGGGCGTGACCCGCGTCTTCACGAATCCCAGCCCGCCGTCGCCCGACGTCCACCTCCTGTCGAACGGACGGTACCATGTCGCGATCAGCAGCGCCGGAAGCGGCTACAGCCGCTGGCGCGACCTGGCGGTGACCCGGTGGCGCGAGGACGCCACCCTCGATCCCTGGGGGACCTTCGTGTACCTGCGCGACCTCGAGACGGGCGAGTTCTGGTCCACGGCGTACCAGCCCACCGCGCACGCGACCGGGGACTACCAGGCCATGTTCGCGCAGGCGCGCGCCGAGTTCCGCCACTGCCATGCCGACCTCGACGTGCGAACGGAGATCAGCGTGTCGCCGGAGGACGACGTCGAGCTGCGGCGCGTCACGGTCACCAACCGGTCGTCCGAGGCGCGCACCATTGACCTTACAAGCTATGCGGAGGTCGCGCTCGCGCCCCCCGCGGCCGACGAGGCGCACCCAGCCTTCGGCAACCTTTTCGTGCAGACGGAGTTCGCCCAGGAGTCCTCCGCGATCCTGTGCACCCGCCGCGCCCGGTATCCCGAGGAAAGGCCGCCGTGGATGCTGCATCTCATGGTGGTCCAGGGCGGCGGCCACGGAGCCGTCTCCTGCGAGACCGATCGGCTCAGGTTCATCGGGCGCGGCGGGACCCTCGCCAGCCCTGGCGCCATGCGGGGCGTGTCGCCGCTGTCCAACACCGTCGGCTGCGTGCTCGATCCCATCATCTCGCTCCGGCGCTCGGTCTCCCTGCCGCCCCATGGAACGGCGGTGGTGGACCTGCTGATCGGGATGGCGGAAAGCCGCGAGATCGCTCTCGCGCAGATGGAGAAGTACCAGGGCTCCCGCATGACCGAGCGGGCGTTCGACCTGGCCTGGACGCACAGCCAGGTGACCCTGCGCCAGCTGGGGGTCACGGAGAAGGAGGCCCAGCTCTACGGCCGGCTGGCCGGCGCCCTGATCTTCGCCGACCCCGCGCGCCGGGCCAGCCCGGGCGTGCTGGGCAAGAACCGCCGCGGCCAGAGCGGCCTCTGGAGCTATGGGATCTCGGGCGACGCGCCGATCGTCTTGCTCCGGGTCGGCAGCGCCGAGAGGATCGAGATGGTTCGCCAGCTCGTGCAGGCGCACTCCTACTGGCGCACCAAGGGGCTGACGGTCGACCTGGTCATCCTGGGCGACGACGTCTCGGTCTATCGCCAGTCCCTGCACGACCAGATCACCAACCTGATCGCCTCGGGGATCGAGGCGCAGACGCTCGACAAGCCCGGCGGCATCTTTGTGCGGCGCCTCGAGCAGGTTCCCCAGGACGACCTTGTCCTCCTCCAGGCCGCCGCGCGCGTTCTTCTGGACGACGAGAACGGGTCCCTGGCGGAGCAGCTCGACCAGCGCAGGGTCCTTGAGCCGGCCGTGGCGGCGTTTGTGCCCACGCGCTCCGTGCGCCCCGATGCGACAAGGGCGGTCGCCCCGCGAGAGCTGATCTTCCAGAACGGCCTTGGCGGCTTCACGCGGGACGGCCACGAATACGTCATCACCCTCCAGGCCGGGCAGGTGACCCCGGCCCCCTGGGTCAACATTCTCGCCAACCCGTCGTTCGGGACGGTCGTATCGGAAAGCGGCAGCGCCTTCACCTGGGCCGAGAATGCCCACGAGTTCCGCCTGACGCCCTGGAGCAACGATCACGTGCGCGACGACACCGGGGAGGCCCTGTACATCCGCGACGAGCAGACCGGACAGTACTGGTCCCCGTCGCCCCTGCCTGCGCGCGGCGCGACGCCCTATGTGATCCGCCACGGGTTCGGGTACACGGTGTTCGAGCACACCGAGAACGGGATAGCGTCCGAGCTGTGGGTGTACGTGGCGATGGACGCCCCGGTGAAATTCACGGTCCTGAAGCTGCGCAATGTCTCGGAGCGGCCGCGCCGCGTTTCGGCCACGGGCTACTGGGAGTGGGTGCTGGGCGAGCTGCGCCAGAGGAGCCTGCTGCATGTGCGCACCGAGGTGGACCTGAAGACGGGCGCCCTGCTCGCGCGAAACTGCTACAGCAACGACTTTGGCGACCGGATCGCGTTCATCGACGTCAACGACGGGATGCGCACCGTCACCGGGGACAGGCGGGAGTTCCTGGGCCGCAACGGCAGCCTGTCCAGGCCGGCCGGCCTCAGGCGCGCGCGCCTCTCGGGCAGGGTGGGTTCCGGGCTTGATCCCTGCGGGGCCGTGCAGGTCACCCTCGAGCTGCCCGACTCGCAGGAGAGGGAAGTGAGCTTCCGCCTCGGCGTCGGCCGCAGCGCGGCCGACGTCCAGGGCCTCGTCCAGCGCTTCCGCCGGGCGGACGCCAGCCGCGAGGCGCTTGAGGGGGTCTGGGCCTACTGGAACCGCACACTCGGCGCCATCAACGTGGACACGCCGGATCCGGCGGTGAACGTCGTGGCGAACGGCTGGCTCCTCTACCAGACCCTGGGCTGCCGGCTCTGGGGCCGCACGGGCTCCTATCAGTCAAGCGGCGCCTACGGGTTCCGCGACCAGCTGCAGGACGTGATGGCGCTGGTGCACGCCGAGCCTGCCCTCACCCGCGAGCACCTCCTGCGGGCCGCCGCCCAGCAGTTCCGCGAGGGGGACGTGCTGCACTGGTGGCATCCGCCGGTCGGGCGGGGGGTGCGGACGCACTCGTCCGACGACTACCTCTGGCTGCCCTACGCGGCCTGCCGCTACGTCGAGTGCGTGGCCGACAGCGGCGTGCTCGACGAGAAGATCCATTTCATAGAGGGGCGCCCGGTCAAGCCGGAGGAGGAGGCCTACTATGACCTGCCGAACCGGTCCGATGAGTCGGCCACGCTCTACCAGCACTGCGTGCGCGCCATCGAGCGGGGGCTCAGGCTTGGCTCGCACGGCCTGCCGCTCATGGGCTGCGGGGACTGGAACGACGGCATGAACAGGGTGGGGAACCAGGGCCGGGGCGAAAGCGTCTGGCTCGCCTTCTTCCTGTACGACGTGCTCACGCAGTTCGCCGTCCTGGCGCGCGCGCACGGCGACCCGGTGTTTGCGGAGCGCTGCATCGCGGAGGCGTCGCGGCTCCAGCTGAGCATCGAGCGGAACGCCTGGGACGGCGAATGGTACCGCCGCGCCTACTTCGACAACGGCGAGCCGCTGGGATCCCACTCCAACCCGGAATGCCAGATCGACTCGCTGCCCCAGAGCTGGTCGGTGATCAGCGGAGCGGGCGAGGCGACGCGCTCGCAGAAGGCGATGGCTTCCGTGGACCTTCGCCTTGTCCGCCGGGACCTCGGGCTGGTCCAGCTGTTCGACCCGCCGTTCGACAAGTCCCTGCTGAATCCGGGCTACATCAAGGGCTACGTTCCCGGCGTCCGCGAGAACGGGGGCCAGTACACCCACGGGGCGGTCTGGGCCGCCATGGCCTTCGCGATGATGGGGGACGCGGAGCGCGCGTGGGAGCTCTTCGGGATGCTCAATCCCATCCACCACAGCGCGACCCCGCAGCAGGCTGCCGTCTACAAGGTGGAACCCTACGTCGTCGCCGCGGACGTCTACGCGGTTGCGCCGCACCAGGGCAGGGGAGGCTGGACCTGGTACACCGGCTCGGCGGGCTGGATGTACCGGCTGCTCGTCGAGACGCTCCTGGGGGTGAACCTGGAGGGCGATCGGCTGCGCCTGGCCCCCCGGATGCCGAAGGCCTGGACGAGCTTCAAGGTGCACTACCGGTACCGGCAGACGGTCTACCACATCACGGTTGCCCGGCTCGCCGGGGACTCGGCGGAGGCGGGCCTGCTCTGCATCGACGGGCAGGAGGTCTCCGGGAACGAGATTCCCCTTCACGACGACCAGCGCGAGCACTCGGTCGAACTCGGGGTCCGCTGAGCCGTGCCGGCCGCGTCCCGGGGACCCTACTTCCGGTCCACGCGAACGCGAAAGTGCTCCATCACCAGCAGGACGCCGGCGACCAGCGCGAGCAGCCCCGTGACCCAGATGGGGATGGACAGCCCGAACAGGAGGTTGAGGCCGAAGACGATGAGGAAAAGGGCGAGGAAGAGGTGTGCCATGTGCGTTGTGGCTTAAGGGTTTGGCTCAGATCCGGTTCGTGATCACCAGGAAGAGGAGAATGAGCAGCAGGAAGCCGAACCCGCCGCTGGGATAATAGCCCCAGCTGCGGCTGTGCGGCCAGGTTGGCAGCGAGCCAAGCAGGAGGGCGAAGAACAGGATCAGCAGGATGATACCGAGATTCATGACGTTCCTTTCCAATGGCGGGGTGGGGCGAGGGCGCCGGCCGCCGCCGGGCGCATTCGGACCTCCTGAGGGGAGGTCGTTGTTGAGTCTGGCCACAATCCTAGCGGACGGCATGACCCGGCGCTATGGGGTGTTGGCCTGCCGGTGCAGGCCGGCTTCGCGTGCCTGACGTGCCGGGGCCTCGGGCGCGGACCCGGCGCTTCCGCGCCGTGCCCCCGCTGCCCTATACCGTCAATGCCCCATACCGGTTTGCAGCCCCTCCCGTTACCATTGAATCCCCCTCTCTCCTCTCACAAGAGCCCGCCTGGCCGGGCCCTCCACCTCGCCCTCATGACCTTCTCAGCAACCCATCTCAAACGGTACCGGCAGATCGCCGGACTGCTCTGGAAATACGGGCGCTCCGATGTTGCGCAGCAGATGGCGGTGCCGGACGCGTTCGACCCGCAGGAGCTGAAGTCGGGTCCAAGCGGCGCCGCCCCCGAGCAGCTTGCGGACGACCTCGAGGCGATGGGGCCGACCTATGTCAAGCTGGGCCAGGTCCTCGCCGGCAGGCCGGACCTCCTTCCGAAGGCGTACCTCAAGGCGCTCGCCCGGCTCCAGGACAAGGTGAAGCCCTTCGGCTACGACGAGGTGGAGCAGATCCTCCTGGCGGAGCTGGGAGTGCGGGTTTCCAAGGCGTTTTCCCGCTTTGACACGGAGCCTCTCGCTGCCGCGTCCCTTGGCCAGGTCCATCTTGCGGCGCTGCGCGACGGCCGCCAGGTGGTGGTCAAGGTGCAGCGGCCCGACATCCGCCGCCAGATCGCCGACGACTTCGAGGTGCTGGCCGAGATCGCCGCCTTTCTCGACGAGCACACGGAGATCGGCCGCCGGTTTCGGTTCAGCGCGGTCGTGGCCGAATTCCGCACCACGATCCAGCAGGAGCTCAACTACGAGCGCGAGGCGCAGAACCTCATCGCGGTCGGAAAGAACCTGAAGGATTTCAAGCTGATCCAGGTGCCCCAGCCCGTCCTCGATTACAGCACCCGCTGCGTGCTCACGATGGAATACATCAAGGGCCAGAAGATCACCGAGCTCGGGTCCCTTGCAAAGCAGGACATCAATGGCGCGGTCCTGTCCGAGGAGCTGTTCAAGGCCTACCTCAAGCAGGTCCTGGTCGACGGCCTCTTTCACGCTGATCCCCACCCCGGGAACGTGTTCATAACGGATGACGGGCGGATCGCGCTGCTCGATCTCGGCATGGTGGGGCACACGGCCCCGGTGATGCAGCAGCATCTCCTGAAGGTCCTCATCGCGGTGAGCGACGGGAAGGGAGACGAGGCCGCGGAGGTGGTCATGCTGATGAGCGAGAAGACCGACGCCTTCGACCCGCACAAGTTCCGCCAGCAGATCGGCCAGCTCGTGGCGTCGAGCCGCAACCAGGGGCTCCGCGAGCTCAACGTGGGCCAATCGCTCCTGGATGTCAGCCGGCACGCCAGGGAAAGCGGCCTGTTCGTCCCGAGCGAGCTCGTCCTCCTCGGCAAGACCCTCCTGCAGCTTGACGAGGTGGGGCGCATCCTGGACCCCACCTTCGACCCGAACGCCTCGATCCGCCGCAACGTCGGGGACATCATCTCAAGCCGCATGATCCGGGAGACGTCGCAGGGCAGCGTGGTCAGCACGCTGCTCGAGCTGAAGGACTTCACGGTCCACCTGCCCGCCCGGCTGAACAGGATCATGGACGCGATAGCCAGCGCCGAGCTCGAGGTGAAGGTGAAGGCGACGGACGCGAAGATGGTCGTTGACGGGATTGAGAAGGTGGCCAACCGCGTCACCAAGGGCATCCTTCTCGCCTCCGTGATCATAGGCGCCGCTCTGATGATGCGGGTGGCCACGAGCTGGACCTTCTTCGGCTACCCGGGGTTCGCCATGCTCTGCTTCCTCGCCGGGGGGGCCGGGGCGGTCACCCTCCTCTACGGCATCTACTCCGAGGACCGCGCCAGCCGGAAGCATCGGCCCCACTAGGACGAGAGATGGGATATCTTCCAGACGCACCGCTGGGGGAGCGCCCGACCGGCCTGAAGACGCCGATCAAGCCTGAGACCCTGCCCGGGCCCGGGGACTCCCAAGCGGAGGCGCGCGCGCCGGGCTCCGACTCGGGCGGCCCGGAGGCGGCCAAGGTGGCGCCCGTTCACGCCGTCCTGGTCGCGCTTGGATTGATCGCCTTCCTCTATGTCGGCAGGCCCGTTGTCCTGCCCATCTTCCTGGCATGGATGGCGGCGACGACCCTGCAGCCGCTGGTGCGCCTCCTGTCGTTCCTGCGCCTGCCGGTGGCCCTTTCGGCGGCCGTCGTGTTCTGCCTCCTCGTGGGCGCTATCGCCGCGGGGTTCATTGAGTTGGAGCGGCCCGCGACGCGGTGGATGAATGAGGCCCCCCAGCACATGACCGAGCTGAGGCAGCGGGCCCAGAGGATCTTCCCGAAGGCGCCGCACCTGAGCCAGGCCACGGCGGCGGTGAAGGACCTGGGCGCGACGGAGGCCGAAAAGAAGGAGGAGCAGAGGAAGGCCCCCATGGTGGAGGTCAAGGACCAGCGCGGCACCAGCTCCATCCTCAACTGGACCGGCACCTTCCTGGCCGGCCTGGGCGAGGTGCTGGTGCTGACCTACCTGCTGCTCGCCTCCGGCGACCTGTTCCTCCAGAAGCTCGTCCGCGTGATTCCGACCCTCAGGGGGAAGATACGCGCGGTGGAGATCACCCGTGAGATCGAGGAGAACATCTCCAAGTACCTGTTCTCGGTCTCGCTGATCAATATCGGCCTGGGCGTCCTCGTGTGGGCGGGCCTGCTCCTCATGGGCGTGCCGAACGCCGCGATGTGGGGGATACTCTCGGCGGTGCTGAATTTCGTCCCCTATTTCGGCGCGATCGGCGGAGTCGCCATCCTGGCCGTCGTGGGCCTTCTCACTTTCGATTCGCCCTGGCAGGGACTGCTGCCGCCCATGTGGTACATGGCGCTGCATCTCCTCGAGGCGAATCTCATCACCCCGATTCTGCTGGGCCGGCGCTTCACCCTCAATCCGGTGGCCATCTTTGTCTCGCTGATATTCTGGATCTGGCTGTGGGGCGTGCCGGGGGCGCTGCTGTCGGTCCCGATCCTGGTGTCGATCAAGGTCGTCTGCGACCGGATCCCGGCGATGGCGCACTTCGCGGAAATAATCGGGCGCTGACCCAGCCCCGGGGCGGTTCCGCGCCATGGAGGTTGCCGGCTCCCCCGGAAGGTGAAGTCACGGCAGGAGCCGCGACCCAGCGAGGTTCCGCACAGGGCGGACGGACCCGCGTCCCGGGGTGGGAACCGCGGCCCGTCGCCGACTCAGCGCGGCAACGCCCCGATTTCCACCAGCAGGTGTCGGGCCGGATTGCTCCCGAGGATCGCGGACTTCTGCAGCCAGTAGATCGCCAGCGGCGTGCTCCTTGGCACCCCGAGACCCGTGTGGTAGCTCAGCCCGAGAAAGTATTGGGCATCCATCTGGTCCTGGTCGGCCGCCTTTCTCCACCAGTCTATGGCCGCGACGACATCCTTGGGGATGCCCTCTCCCAGGAAGCAGCTCAATCCGAGGCAGAACTGGGCGTCGGCAAGGCCCTTGGCGGCGGCCATTCCCCACCATTTCGCCGCCTTTGCCGGGTCCTTTGCGCACCCGTGGTCCCCGTTGTAACAGCATCCCAGCACATACTGGGCCTTCACGTTCCCGCCTTCCGCGTCCCTTCGAAGCTGGTCGATCGGGGCGCTCTCGGCAACGATCCCCTCCGCGGGGGGAACGGCGTCGGCCGCGCGAACCCCGCCGGCGGTGACGGTGGCGGAGATCAGGATGATCAGGGGGCCTGAAACGCCGCCGACGCATCTCAACATTGGGGCAGCATACAGGAATGCGCCCGCCGTTCATGTCCGTCTCGCTCTGATAATCCCGCCAGAGTATGTCCTACAAGCGCGATCGCCCGGAGACCGCCGGCGGCGGCCGGCCTTCCTCTTGGCCGGCCGCGGCTGCCCTCGGCGCCAAGGGAACGAGAATCTCGATCTCGGTGCCCGCGCGGCGCGCCGACTTGATCTTGAAGGCCGCGCCCACATAGCTCGCCCGCTCGCGCATGCTGAGGAGACCGAGGCCCCTCCTGCGCTTCCCCGCTGGCGCCTGGGAGTCCGGCTCGAAGCCTTTCCCGTCGTCGCGGATCGCAAGCAGGGCGGATTCGGCGCGCTGGCTGAGGCGCACGGTGACGTGCCGGGCCGAGGCGTGCTTCTCGACGTTTCGCAGGGCCTCCTGGAGGATGCGGTAAAGCGCCAGCTCCGCGTCGGCCGGCAGCCGCGCGGTGAGCTTCACGAACGCCAGCTTGACCAGCACGCCCGTCCTGTCCGCGAACTGCTTCACGACCTCGCTCAGGGCGGTGACCAAGCCAAGGTGGCCGAGCACATTGGGCCCTAGGTTGTTTGAGATCCGCTCCACCTCCTCGGAGATCTTTCCCAGCATCTCGTGAAGCGCTATTGCCTCCGTCTTCGAGGTCCCGTCGCGGCGCGAAAGATTGTTCGCCAGGGTCTGGCTGCGAAAGAGCACGGCGCAGACAAGCTGGGTGATGTTGTCGTGCAGCTCGAAGGCCACGCGCCCGCGCTCGTTCTCCTGGACCTGCACGACGCGCTTCGTCAGCGCCCGCAGCAGCTCCTCGTTCCGGCGGGCCTCCGTCAGGTCGGTGACCACCACGCCCATGGTTCTGTGGCTGAGGCCGGTTCTCGCCATGGGGCGGATGGAGATCTGCACGGGCATCCTGGTGCCGTCGGTGGCGATCAGCACCACCTGGATTTTCGTGCCGGACTTGTCGGCGCTCTTCATGAGCGGCCTGAGCGTCGCCCGGTCCTCGGCGGAGAGAAAGCGGCGAAGGGAGCCGCCGATCACCTGCTCCAGCGGGCATTTGACCATTCCGGCGAAGCGCCGGTTGGCGTACAGGATCATCTTGTTGGGCTCAAGCGCCAGCGCGCCCTCGTTCATGGACTCGATGAGCACGCGGTAGGCGTGCTCGGCTCCCGCCAACGTGAACACGCGCGGGCCCCGGGTCCCGGCGACGACCACCGCGTCCACCTCCCCGTTCCGTACTGCGCGGAGTGTCTCCTCCGCTTCCGCCAGGCGTGATCGGAGTGCGGCTAGCTCGCGGGCCGCTGCGGGTTGTGGGGTGCGCCTGTCACGGGTCATCTTCAAGGTGCCGTCCCGGCTTATGTGATCGGGTCCAACCCGAAGAACAGGCCCTTTGCGTTCGACATGTTGCCTATGAATCGGCGCACAGGCAGGGGCGAGTACTTGACGAGCGTCGGGGTGGCGACGATCTGGTTCTCGCGCGTCAGCTCGGGCTGCTGATATACGTCGACTACCTCCAGCTCATAGTTGTCCTTCAGTTCCGCCTCGCAGATCTGATAGACGCGCCGAAGGGCCTCGCGCGACCGGGTCGTGGCGCCGGCCACGTAGAGTCGCAGGTAATGCCTTCCCACAAGCTTGGCGGCCAGGGTCTTTTCAAAGGCCTTCGCGGAGTGTCTGGTTGTTTGTATTGGCAGGGGGCGGTGCCGGTCAGACCGAGGCTCGCAGATCCAAGCCAACGAGCAGGCGGTCTGTGTCGGAAAGGTTGCCAATGATGGTCCGCACGGGGTTCGGCAGCCGGCGCACGACCGTGGGAATGGCCAGGATCTGGGCGCCCTTGGCAAGCTGGGGATGCTTCTCCAGGTCTATCACCTTGATGTGGTAGCGACCCTTGAGGTGGTTCTCGCAGACCATCTTCAGGTTGGCGTAGGCCAGCTGAGACTTGGGAGTCTGGTCAATGACATAAAGAATCAGCTGCCAGGATCTTGCGGGACGACTGACAGTCTTCTTCTTCATTGGCTTCCGTTCTCAGGATTGGGGGATTACCGCGAGCGGGCGGCCACTGTGGCATCCGCCCGGCGGAGGCGCCCTGATGCCGCCCTCTCCGTGCTCAGAACGATCGAGCGGGTTCCAACCTGCTGGTCGATGCGCCGCAGTTCCAGGGCTTCGGTTTCATAATCGGAGCGCAACCCATTGATCTGCCGTTCGAGCATCGTGCGCTTGCGCCCGAGCTCGCGCTTGCGGCGGGCGCCTTCCTGTTGGCTGGCCAGCACGGCTGCCTTTTCAAGCGCCTCCTGCGCGGCGCGAGCCGAGCCGGTCAGCACGCCGCTGGCGCCAATGTACGCATCCACAACGTCAACGCCGCGTTTCGATATCAGGAACTCCCTGACTTGGTTTGAATGCGACATGCCGCGCGCCTTGAGCACGTAGAGCACCCGGTTGCGCTCGCCATTGCCCTCGAAGTCCTGCAACAGGAGCCAAGAGTCCATGAGAGAGGACATGGAGGCCTCGCTCTGCTGCAATGCGTGGCCGCCCTGCGTCAGGCTGGTGAAGAGCGTGGTCACCTGGCGGGCTTTCAGGTAATCAACCAGCCTCGTCACCATCGCCCTGCATTCCGAGTGCGTGCCCGAGTCCATGAGGCTTGTGACCGGGTCGACCACGACGACCTGCGGTCTGAACGCGGTGATTTCCTTGAACATTGTGGCCAAGTGCATTTCCAGGCCGTAGAGCGACGGCCGCGCCGAGTGGAACCGCAGCAGGCCTCTCTTGACGAACGGGTCCAGGTGCAGCCCGATGGTTTGCATGTTGCGGATGATCTGGCTGGGCGATTCCTCGAATGAGAAGAAGAGCGCCCGCTCCCCGCGCTTGCAGGCGGCGCTGGCAAGGTTGGCGGCCACGATCGTCTTGCCGGTCCCAGGCGTGCCGGTGAGCAGGATGCTGCTCCCGCGAAAGAATCCCCGGCCGCCGAGCATGGCATCCAGCCGCGGGATGCCTGTGCCGATCCGTGCGCTCGATGTCTTGTGATTCAGGCCCAGGGAGGTGATGGGCAGCACGCTGATGCCCGTGTTTCCGATGAGGAACGGAAACTCGTTGGTGCCATGCAGCGCTCCGCGGTACTTCACCACGCGAAGCTTCCGCGTGGCGATCTGGTCGTTGACCCGATGGTCGAGCAGAATGACGCAGTCGGACACGTATTCCTCAAGCCCGTTGCGCGTCAGTTGCTCGCGCCCGCGCTCGGCCGTGATCACGGCGGTCACTCCCTTTGTCTTGAGCCACCGGAAGAGTCGGCGCAGCTCCGCGCGAAGGATGCCCTCGTTGCGCAGGCCGGCGAACAACGCCTCCAGCGTGTCCATCACCACGCGCTTGGCCCCAATGGAGTCGATCGCGTGATTGAGACGCACGAACAGCCCTTCCAGGTCGTACTCGCCGCTCTCCTGGATCTCGCTGGGCTCGATGTGGACGTAGTCGAGCACGATCTTCTTGCGCCGGACGAGGCCAGCGAAATCAAACCCGAGCGACTCGACGTTGGCCTTCAGCTCTGATTCCGACTCCTCGAAGGACATGAACACCCCTGGCTCGCCGAACATCACGGCACCGTGCACGAGGAACTCGGCCGCCAGAAGCGTCTTGCCGCACCCGGCTCCCCCGCAGACCAGCGTGGGGCGTCCCCGCGGCAGTCCGCCGTCCGTGATCTCGTCGAGACCCTGAATGCCCGTGGGACACTTGGGCAGGCCGTTGGCCCGAGGGGTGATACGTGCACCTTTATGCTTCATTCAATAGCCTCCATTTGGGTGAGAGGATTAGACAAACCGCAATTGGGCGCGAGGGATGGGGTATTCCCCTACCTGGCCGCCTGAGCTCGAATGGGAAATGCGGGTCACACCGAGTCAAATCAGCCGACCCAGGGCGGGCAGCCGGGCGAAACCCAAGGGAACCCGTAGGCCGCGGTCTCGGGGGCCAGGACCGTCAGCGCTTGGCCGACAGCGGCTTCACTCGCGGCCATCCTTGACCGTCAACGCAGCCGGGGAGGGGTGGAACGGAATCTCCGCCCGGACCGATGTGCCCGTGCCCAGCGCGGATGTGACGATGAACTGGCCGCCGATCATCTCCACCCGCTCGCGCATGCCGGTCAACCCCAGACGGTTGCGCCATTTGGATGTCGCCAGCCGGTTGACATCGAACGACCTGCCGTTGTCGGCGACCTCGAGGGACACGCCCTTCGGGATCTTGAGAACGCTCACGTTGACGATGCTGGCCCGCGCGTGCTTGACGACATTCGTGAGGGCCTCCTGCGCGATCCGGTAAAGAACCGTCCGGCCGTCGTTGTTGAGGGCCTCGACCCTCGGGTCGGCCGACAACCGAATCATGATCCCCTCCCGCTTGGGAAGATCCTCTATGTAGGTGCGCAGCGTGGGAATCAGCCCAAGGTCGTCCAGCATCGCGGGCCGAAGCTCGCGGGCAAAACGATGCACGATGCGCACGGCCTTTTCCACCATCCGGCGCACGGGCCCGATCGCCTTCTTGACCGCCTTCGGGTTGGCTGCCGCGTCCCTTGTGAAGATCGCCAGCTGGACATTGATGCCGAGCAGGATCTGGCTGACTTCATCGTGCAGCTCGCGGCTGATCTTCTTTCGCTGGTTCTCCTGGGCCTTGAGCATCTCATGCGTCATGGCACGCAGCCTCGCCTGCAGGAGCCGCGATTGCTGCAGGAGCTTGCGAAAACGCTGCTCGCTCTTCATGAGGGCGGCCTCGCTCTCCCTGCGCAGCCCGATCTCACTCTCCAGGTCCCGGTTCGCGGCGGCCAGGATCCCGATGTGCTTGTGCTCCTTCTCGGCCAGCCTGCGGGCTGAGATGTCGGAGACCACTATCCTGGACAGCCTCGGCGCGCCGTTGCCGAGGGGCGCGGATACGCCCGCGAGCTCCGCCCAGAGGGGGCCCTCGGCCTCCCTGAACAACTCCACCTCGCAGTATTGTCTGCCGCTGCCGGAGAATATCCGGTCGACGAACGCCTGGAAGACGGGACGGTCCCTTGGCGCGACGAAAAGCTGGAATCGGCGGCCGGTCAGGCGGGACCGCTCCACCCCGAGCAGGACGGCCCCCGCCATGTTCAATTCCACCATCGTGCCCTTCTCATCCAGCGAGAAATAGCCCACCGGGGCGAAATCATAGAGGTCCGTGTACTTCTCCAGGGCGGCGCTCGCGGCGGCGTTGGCATGGTTCAGCTCCTCGTTCTGAAGCTCCAGCTCGATCTGGTGCACCTGCAGCTCATGGAAGAGCCTTTGGGTGTCGTGCCCGATCTGGGCCTCGCCGTCGCCGGCTTGCTTCTTTCCAAGCCTGCGTTCCGAGCGCACCCGCAGGTCCTTCGAGCTGGATCTGGCCTTCTTCATCACTTGCCTGGCTTCTCCTTCGAAGCACCTGGAACCTGGCGGGCCACGGTGTCGTCGGCTCTGCGCCCGGCCAGCATCGGCCGCGACCGCGCCGCGGCGGGCCCCGAAACTGAGGCCCGTTGGGCGGAGAGATCCTCCAGACGATCGTGCTTCTGGCGCAGGTCGGCCTCCAGATTCTTTGCCGCGGTTATGTTCGCGAAGGTGATCACCACGCCGTCGATCCTGTTGTCCAGCGTCCGGTATGGCATGATTCGGGCAGTGAACCAGTTTCCCTCCGTCGTGGCGACCGACTTCTCGGAGACTGACAGCGTCCGAAGCACCTCTTGCGCGTCCGCTTCGAGCTCAGGATAGCGCAGGTTGGACGCCAGGTCGGTGATCGGCCTGCCGACGTCGCCCGGTATGAGCTTGAAGATCGCCTTCGCCTGGAGCGTAAACCGCCTCACGCGCATGTCATTGTCCAGAAACACCGTGGCGATGTCGGTGCTGTTGAGCAGGTTCTTCATGTCGTTGTTCGACGAGGAGATCTCGTCGAGCTTGGACTGAAGCTCCGCGTTGACCGTCTGAAGCTCCTCGTTCAGCGACTGCATCTCCTCCTTCGATGTCATCAGCTCCTCGTTGGTCGATTGCAGCTCCTCGTTGGTGGACTGGAGCTCCTCGTTCATCGCCCTGAGCTCCTCCTGCGAGTTCTGCATCTCGTTGCGGTTTGCCTTCAGCTCCTCTTGCGCGCTGCGCAGCTCCCGCTCCAGGCGCCCGTGCCGGGCGGCGAGTTCCGGATGCTTTTCGGCTCCCTCCTTGGCGCGCGCCTCGACAAGGGCAGGGGCGTCGCTGAACACGATGAGGATCATGCCGATGAGCTCCTTGGGCTCCTGGATCGCCTGCACGAGGATTTCGACGCCTTGCGGATCGTTTCCGGCCCCGGACCTGACGGCGCGGACAGTGACCGATTCCTTGGTCCGGTTCACCTTCTGCAGGGCGCTCGTCAGGTCGTAGCGCAATCCTTCGCGGGCCATTGCGACGATGTTCCAGTTGGCCTTGCCCGCCGCCGGCTCGAGGTACTTGCCGGTGCGGCCGCTGATATAGACGATATCGCCCTGTTCGTTGACCAGCACCGCGGGTGGAGAATACCGCGTCTTGAGCATCTGATCCGCCAGTGCCTGGAGGCTCGTGGCCGGCTGGAGCGGTGCGGCAGGCTCCTTGAAACGGGGTCCCGAGGCAGGGGTGAAAACGGTGCTGAAGTCCGGCTGGTCGCCCAGGATGCGAGATTCACTTCTCCGGAAGATCCGCTCCCTTGCCGCCACGGCGGAGAACAGGCTGCTGAAGCCGCTGACGCTCTCCGAGCTGCCCAGGAACAGCAGGCCGCCGGGATTCAATATGTAGTGGAAGAGGGGGATAAGCCGCTTCTGCAGCTCCGGCGTGAGGTAGATCAGCAGATTCCGGCAGCAGAAGATATCGAGCTTGTTGAACGGTGGGTCCATGATCAGGTTCTGCGGCGCAAAGACCATCATCGCCCGGATCTCCTTGTTCACCCGGTAGCCGTCTTCCTCCTTAATGAAGAAACGGCCCAGCCGTGCCGGCGAGACGTCGGCGGCAATGTTCAGGGGATATAGGCCCTGGCGGGCCTTGTCGATTGCGTCACGGTCGATGTCCGTCGCATAGATCTGCAGGGACAGGTTCTTCTTGGACTTCGTGCGGCCCAGCGTCTCCTTGAAGAGCATTGCCAGAGAATAGGCCTCTTCGCCTGTGGAGCAGCCTGCGATCCAGGCGCGAAGCGCCGCTCCCGTCGGCCTATTGGCGAACAGCGCCGGAAGCGCCTTCTTTTGAAGCTGCTCCCAGGCGGCCTTGTCGCGGAAGAAACTGGTGACGCCGATCAGCAGTTCCTTGAAGAGGATTCCCAGCTCCTGGGGGTTCTCCTGAAGGAACCGGACGTAGGTGGACACCTTGACGATCTGGTGGATGCCCATGCGGCGCTCGACCCGCCGGTAGAGCGTATTCCTGCGGTAGAGCGTGAAATCGTGCCCGGAACTCGAGCGCAGCAGTATGATCACCTTGTCGAGCGCACCGACCATCTTCTCCTCCATCGGAGCCTCGAGACGTCCGATTCTGGGTATATGCTGCAGGTAATCGACGAGCTTGCGGGGAAGCTCCTCGGCATTGGCCACAAAGTCCGCCAGACCGGCCTCGATGGCGCTGCGCGGCATGGCGTCGAATTTTGCCGAGGTCGGTTCCTGCACCATGACAACCCCCCCGTTCTCCTTGATGGCCTTGAGGCCGAGCGTCCCGTCGCTGCCCATGCCCGAAAGGATGACACCGACGGCATGCTCGCGATGGTCCTCGGCCAGGGACCGGAAGAAGAAGTCAATCGGCAGCCGCAGGCCGCGGGGCGCCACGGGATCAAGCAGATGCAGCTTCCCGTGGAGAATGGACATGTCCTTGTTCGGAGGAATCACGTACACGCAGCCCGGCCGGACGAGTGTGCCGTCCTTCACCTGCACCACCTTCATGAGCGTGGCCCGCTGAAGCAGCTCGGGCATCATTCCCTTGAGCGTGGGATCCAGATGCTGGATGACGACGAAGGCCAGCCGGCTGTCCGGCGGCACGTTGCCGAGGAACTGCGCCAACGCCTCCAGCCCTCCGGCAGAGGCACCGATGCCAACGATCGTGAGCATCCGGTCCGCCGCCGGCGAGGACCGCGCCCGGACCGATGCCGCGTTAACCAACCGGCGTTTTGCTCGGCTCAAGTTGGCTCGGTTGTTCATGTTTCGAATTTCCAGTCGCCGCAAGTTGCCTGCAACAGTCTGGACCTAGACTAGCCCCGGAGCCAGGGGTCTGTCGAGCAAGACGGGGGAAATCCCCGTATAGGGTGTTCACCCCATGGCTCCCGGATCGCAGAGCGCGGCGCGTAAACATTTGCGGCACATGAAATTATCCCGTTCCGGCCAGGACCGTGGGCCCCTTCGGGCCCGCCGCGTGTCACCGGACCCGATTCCAGAGCGCCCTGTATTCGGGGATCCATTGGCCGGCGTCCCGCCGGCGCAGGTTGAGCTCCGTCTGGATGCGCCCCTGCAGGCCCGGGTCGGCGGTCGCTTGCGGTTCCCAAAGGAGCAGCGCCAGCGAGTGGAGTATCCGCTGGCGCGGATGCCGCCAGGGGCCGGGCTTGGCCCTGATGCGAAAGCCGTCCGCCCGCAGGTTGAGCAGGATATTGAGGAATGCCGAGGAGCCGGGACACTTGTCGCAGGCGTCCTCCGCATATGCGCGGGCCGAGGCAAACGTGCGACCCAGGCGGCGCGCCTCCAGCCACAGCCAGCATTTCAGGGCGAACGCGGTGACCTCGTTGTGGGCCGCGGCGAGCGACTCGCGCGGGGCCGCTCCGGACTCGGGATGGAGCTTGAATTCCACGCCTGCCGCATGGTGCCGGAGCGCGGCGTCAAACCACGCCGAGCGCTTGTCCCGGGCAAGCTCCTCAAGGCGGCGGTGGCGCTCCCTGCAGCTCCAGTGGTACCGCCCGTGGGCGGTCAGCAGGGCATCGCCGCACGCGAGCTGAGCCTTCGCCACGTTCCGCCGGACAAAGTCCGCCGCACCCGGCGTGAAGGGTCCCTGCTCAAGCTGGGCCCTGGCGAAGAGGAGGCCCGTGCAGCGGTTCATGAGCAGGCGCGTCGCCTCGGCCTCGGGCACGTTCTCCGGGCTGAGGTGCAGGCCCCATCCGGGCAGCTTGTCCGCGGGGTCACGGCTCCAGAGGAGCCGGTGGCCGGCGGCGAGGTCATAGGAGAACATGCTGACCGGCCGGGCAGCCAGCTCCGCGAGCGACGTGACCTTTAGTTCGACTTCCGCGTCGGCGAGATGGGTCAGGATCTCGCCCAGGACCTCCAGCCGGCGGTGATAGCGGGCCTCGTTCAGATGCCGGTTGCCCTTGATGGCGACGTAGAGCTCGAGGTCATTGTAGGGACGGTCGCCGGCCCCGGTCCGCAGGACGCCGCCTTCGCCCCGGCCGTAGCCGCCGCCCAGCACCACCGCCTGGAGCTTCCTGTGGGGAATGAGCCCGCGGACTCCGCTCACGATGCGGGCGCACGTGTTCTCGAGATGCCTCTCCAGGGCGTCATCGCCGTCGAGGGTGAATCTCCGGCGCAGGGCGATGGCGACGCCTGTCCGGGGCGGCAGGGCCTCTAAGGGCGCGCACGGCGCGCCATCATGACTGTCGATGGAAATCATACGGTGCGATCGACCCGGTGCATCTGCCAGCCCGCTTGGAACCCGTGGAGGCGGCCGAGCCTCTGCTGCCAGCGGATCGCGAGCGCATGGCTGACCTGACCCAGGCGACCCGTCCGCCTGCAGTAGCGCAGGTCGCCGACGGCGTCGCGGAGCCAGCCCAGAAGGAGCGAGCGGCGTGCGGTGAACGTCCTCTCGGAGCCGGACCAAAGGGCGGCGAGCGCCCACGCCTCGCCAAAGCTGCGTTTGTAGGCCTGTTGGGGAGTGTAGTTGTGCGAGTGCATCACGACCGAGGTCGGGCAGTAGGAGATGCGGTAGCCCTCGGCGCGGCACCAGCGGGTGTATTCGTCGTCCTCGGAATACTGCATGGTCTCGCGAAAACCGCGGCGCGCCCAGACTTCGCGCCTCAGGGCGCTGCTCACCATGCTGAAGAAGTGCTCCCATTGGGCCGATTCGCGGGTGGCGCCGAAGCAGCGCTCGTAATCGTGCGCAAACACCGCGTCACAGTCGGGCCGCGGGACCTGCCGGCCGAAGGCGGCCGCCACTTCGGGGTCGTCCAGCGCGGACACAAGCGGCCCCAGCCAGTCGCGGCCCTGTGGGGTGGCGTCGGCGTTGAGAAAGACGACGCGGTCGCTCCCGGCGAGCTCCATGCCCTGGTTGAGAACCCGGCCCGGGCGGTACTCGTGAGGCAGCATCTGCAGGAGATGCGCGGGCCCCGCCTGGCGGATCATTTCCACGGATCCGTCGGAGGAGCCCGAGTCGAACGCGATGAGCTCCCAATTCCGGTAGTTCTGGGCCTTCAGCGCGGCGAGGGTCGAGCGAAGCGCCCATGCCTCGTTGAAGGAACGAAGGACGATGCTGACGCGGGGCTCTTCCATGGCGCCAGTCTAGCCAAGACGCCGCGCCACGGAAATGGGGTGGATACCGACCATAATGGGGGTGCAGACCCGCTGGCCGCCTGACCCGCCCTTAGGTCAGAATGTTTGCGACACTCGACCAACCGTATGACCATTCCCAAGAACGATTTGCCGATCACGCTCTCGATCGGCATCATGGCCTGGAACGAGGAGGAGTCCATCGGGCCCATGCTGGCCTCGCTCTTCGGGCAGTCGGTCTTTGCGCATCTTGCCGCTCGGAACGAGGGTTGTGAGATTATCTGCCTTGCCAACGGCTGCACGGACAGAACCGTGGAGGTTGCGGGGGACGCGATGGTCCGGATGGGTCGGGAGCATCCCGCCGGCCACGGGCCAAGAGCGCGGGTCGCGGTCATCCCCGAACCGGGCCGCAACAACGCCTGGAACAGATTCGTCCATGAATTCTCCGCGCGCGAGGCCCGTTACATTTGCCTGATGGACGCGGACATCATCTTTGACAAACCCGACACCCTCGAGCTCGTCCTCGCCGAGCTTGAGGCGAATCCGCGTCTCGGGGGCGCCTCGGACTGGCCCTGCAAGAGCATAGCCGGCAAGGCGCGCACCTCCTGCCGCGGGCGGCTGTCCCTCGCCATGTCGGACATGACGGGCACGATCGAGGGCCGCCTCAACGGGATGCTCTACTGCCTGCGCTCCGATATTGCGCGAAACTTCTACCTGCCGCGCGACCTTGGCGCCACGGACGACGGGTTCTTCAAGGCGGCGATCTGCACCGACTTCTTCCGTGCGCCGAGCGATCCCTCCAAGGTGGTCTCGGTGCGGAATGCCACGCACCTGTACAAACCCTACCTCTCGCTGCGCGACGTCCTCAGGAACCAGAAGCGCCAGATGATCGGCCAGACGACCGTGCACGTGCTCGTCGGGTACCTGATGACCCTGCCCGAGTCGGACCGCGCCAATCTCGGAGCGACGCTGCGCCGCAACGAGGCGCGCGACCCGGACTGGTTCAAGAGGCTGATCGACTCCCATGTCGCCAGGCCCAGGAGGTTCTGGCGGCTCTTTCCCGGGATCCTCAGCTTCCGGTGGCAGCGCCTTGGCCGGATGCGCGGCATCAGGCGGCTGACCCATTTCCCGGCGGCCGCCGCGGGATTCGCGATCACGCTTGTCGCGTGCTGGCAGGCGTCGCGCTTCCTTCGCCGCGGGATCTCCAGCTACTGGCCGAAGACCGTGCGGCAGGCGATCCTGCCCTCGCCGCATCTGGACCCCGGATAATCGGACATGAACGGAAAGCCGAGCAATGCAGCGCCTCGGGCCGGGGCCCGCCATCCGGCCCGCGTCCCCGCAGGGGAGCGCAACTCCGAGGCGCCATGAGACCCGCGCACATGCTGGCTTTGGTGCTGATTCCGCTCCTGAGCGTCGCGAGCGTGCTGGCGGCGACCTGGTTCCGCAGCGCCCGTGATGTCTTCTTCTTTGCCATGGTGAGCCTCGCCGTGCTCGCGGAGAGGATGGACGTGAACTTCTTCAGCGAGGCATGGTACAGGGGCACGACGCGCGGAATACAGTTCTCGCTGATCGAGATCCTCGCGCTCGGCCTGCTCATCGGATGCTGGGTCGGCAGGCGCGGCCCTGAACGGCGGCTGTTCTGGCCGGGCAGCCTGGGGCCGATGCTGCTCTACTTTGCCTATGCCGGCGTCTCCGTCGTCCTCTCGGAGCCGAAGCTGTTCGGGGCATTCGAGCTCTCGAGGATCTTCGCGAGCATCCTGGTCTTCCTCGCCGCGGCGTTCTACGTGCGGTCCAAGCGCGAATGGACCCTGCTGATCGTCGCCCTGGGCTGCGCGGTCGGCCTCGAGAGCGTCTGGGCCGTGAAGCAGCATTTCATCACGGGCCTCGAGCGGGCGGAGGGGTCGCTGGACCACGCAAACAGCCTGTCGATGTACTTCTGCATGACGGCGGGCCCGCTCGTGGCCGTCGCCGCGTCCGGCTGGTCGCGCAGCCTCAAGCTGTTCTGCGGGGTGTGCGCGGTGCTTGGCGCCATCGGGCTCCTCCTGACGTATTCGCGCGCGGGCATCCCGGTCTACGCCGCGGTGGCCGCCGGCACCATCCTGGCCTGCGCCTCCTGGCGGCCGACGCCGGGCCGGATCATTTTTCGCACGATCGCCGTGCTCGGGATGGCCGCGATGGTGGCGGCCGGATGGAAGGAGATGGAACGGCGCTACACCGAGACGAGCCTGGAGCAGGAATACCTGGACACGACGGTCGACGGGCGGGGTGTCTACCTGCGCCTCTCCGGGGCGATCGCCAAGGAGCATTTCTTCGGCATCGGCCTGAACAACTGGTCCTACCGCGTGAGCCGTACCTACGGGCCGCGCATCGGATACCGGTTCGATGATTACGACAGCCTGATCGCCGTCTACGGGACCTCCAACGACAAGATCTTCGCCAACTCCTACCTGGCCGCGCCCGCCCACAACCTCGCCGCGCTGACGCTGGGCGAGCTCGGCGTGCCCGGGCTCGCGATCTTCGCGCTGCTCTGGCTGCGCTGGTTCTCGCTCGGGCTGCCGTTCCTCTTCCTCCCGAAGGCCGAGCCTATGCGCGCGATGGGCGTCGGGATACTCTTCAGCATATGCGGCATCTTCGGCCAGAGCCTCACCGAGTGGACCTACCGGCAGACGCCGATCCTGTTCACGTTCTATATCCTTCTCGGCGCCCTCGCGAGCCTGGCGCACGCCCGGCGCAGGCTCCGGCTGGAGGGGCGCCCAGTCGGGGCCGGCTCGGTCGAGCCGGGGGCGATGGCGGGCAGGAGCCTTGTCGCCGAGGAGGCATAGCCCATGCGCGTCGCCCACCTGCTGCGCAAGTACGACCCCGCTGAATGGGGCGGCACCGAGTCGGCGGTCCTCCAGCTGACGACGGATCTCGCGCGGCACGGGGTCGACTCGGTCATCTACGCGCCGAAGCTCCGGCTGCGGGGGGAGTCGGCGGATCCTTTCGCGGCGAACGACTGCACGATGCGGCGCTTCCGCGCACGGGTCCCGGTCTGGGGCATCTCCGCCGAGAGGAAGGAGCAGATGATTGCGGTTGGCGGCAACCTGGTCTCCCTCGACCTGATACCCTCGCTGTGGGGCGAGCCCAACATCGACCTGATCCACACCCATGCGCAGGGGAGGCTCGGCGCAATCGGGCGGGTCGTGGCACGCGGCCGGCGGCTCCCCTTTGTGATCAGCATTCACGGCGGCATCTACGATCTGCCGGACACGGTCCTCCATGAGCTGCGCAGACCCGCGGTTGGCGGCTGGGACTGGGGGAGACCCCTGGGATTCATCCTGCGGGCGAGGCACCTGATGGACCAGGCCGACGCGATCATCACGTTCAACCCGCGCGAAGCCGCATTGATCAAGGAGCGCCACCCCGGGCGGCGGGTCCTGACGGAGCCGCATGGGGTCCCGACGGAGCTCTTCGACCGAGAAAGCAGGTCCGCGGCGATGGAGGCCTATCCGCAACTGAGGGGCCGAACGCTGCTGCTGGTCCTGGGACGGATCGATCCCACCAAGAACCAGGACTGGCTGGTCGCCGAGGCGGCGGAGATCGCCCGGCGCCACCCGAAGGTCCTGATCGTGCTCGTGGGGGCGGTCACCAACCGCGAATATGGCACCGCGCTCTCGGCCCGCATCGTCCGCGAGGGGCTCGGCGACATCGTGAAGATGGTGGGGTGCCTTCCCTTTGGCGATCCCCGCCTGATCGGGCTCCTGCAGAAGGCCCGGGCCGTCCTCGTGCCCTCAAAGTCGGAGACCTTCGGGATCGTGATCGTCGAGGCGTGGGCCGCGGGGACGCCGGTGGTCTCAAGCCGGACCTCGGGCGCGTCGGCGCTCGTGAAGGACGGCGTGAACGGATTGCTGTTTGACCTCGATCGGCCGGCGACCTTCCACTCCGCCATTGACCAGGTCCTCAACCAGCCGGAGCTGGCGGAGCAGTGGGGGGCGGCGGGACGCGCAAAGGCGGTCGGCGAATTCGACACCTCGCTGTGCGCGGAGCGCATGAGGCGCCTGTACGAGAAACTGATAGAGGAGAAGAATGCACTACGTCATCCTCAGAGACGATGACACGTGCGCGCTCACGCCGCCCGCGTGCCTTGAGCGCATCTACCGCCCCTTCCTGAGCCGCGGGATGCCGGTCAATCTCGCGGTGATTCCCGAGGTGCGGACCGACGTCAGGCTTCCGGACGGCCGCCTCGAGGGTTACCTGACCGCGGGGGGCCTCGCGCCGGAGGGCCCCCTGGGACACATAGGGCGGGCCCGCGAACTGGTGGACTACCTGAGGACCGAGCCGGGCTACCACATTGCCCAGCACGGGTGCCACCATGACGTCTACGAGTTCGGCGATTCCGACCGGCAGGGGCTGGCCGGGCGCCTCGAGAGGGGGGCGGAGGTCCTCTGGGAGGCGGGGTTCAGGCAGCCGGCGGCTTTTGTCGCTCCCTACGACCGCCTGTCGCGTGCGGCGTTTGTCGAGGTCGCCGCACGCTTCAGCGTCATCTCATCGGGCTGGTACGAGGCGTGGGGCGTGCCGCGGAAGTGGTGGCCGGCCTACGCGTTGAAGAAGTTCGGGAGGCGGCGGCACTGGCGGGCGGGCGGGGTGTGCCTGCTGAGCCACCCCGGCTGCCTGCTGTCGTTCCACCGGCCGCATGCCAATATGCTGGCGTCGGTCCGCGGGGCCGTGGAAGGGGCCACGCTCACGGTCCTCGTGTCCCATTGGTGGGAGTTCTTTCGGGGCGGCCGTCCCGACGACGAGCTGATCGGCGTCATTCACGAGGTCGCCGCCTGGCTTGCGAGCCGCCAGGACGTCCGCGTGGTCTCGTTCCGCGACGTTGCCCGCGGCAGGGTGCCGATCAACTAGGCGCCGGCGCCGGCCGGTGGTTGAGCTCCGCCGCGCGCCCGGCCTGGGCCGTCATGAGCTGATACACGTGCGGGATCGCCGTTATGGCGTCCGGCACATCGGAATAGTTCGTGAGCAGGCTCGCGTAGCTGTGGCGCGCGTCAGGATGATAGCCGTGCATCGCCCGGATGGGGCGCTCGCCCATGTGGCTCGGAACGATCAGCACGCCCTCGTCGACCAGGAAGATCAGCTCGCCGAAGTAGTGGTCGGGGAAGAATGCACCAAGCTCCCTCAGCTCCGGTTCGGGCAGGATCCGGCCCTCGGTGACGCCCTGCAGGCACTCGATGACCTTGCTTCGAGCCCGATCGTCGAAGAACCAGAACCTGGCCATGGTGGAGTCATAGACCACCGCGTAGTCCCGCCCCATCCTCAGGCCAAGGGGCTCGATGCGGGCCCGGAGGTCGAGGAGCCTGTCGCAGTTCGCCATGCCGTGGTCGCTGAAGATCGTCAACCGGACCTCCTTGTAGTGCTCGAGGGCGCAGGCCATGAGCTCCTTGAGCCATGGCTCATAGGCGTTCAGCTTGGCGGGAACCTCCGGCGAGGTGTTGCCGACCCGGTGGAGGACGCCGTCCAGGTCGGGCCAGTACAGGAACCCGAAATCGATCCGCTCGCTCCTTATGTCGGCGAGCAGGCTGTCGAGGTTCTGCCGCTCCCCGTGCTTCGGGTCGCTGACGTGCCAGGCGATGCCGCGCTCCTGCATGTAGTCGAAGATGTTGGGTCCGCGGTTCAACCCATTCGGCTGCAGGGGGTTCTTCTTCTCGGAGAAGTCGAAGAGGGAGATGTACTCGAAGGGGATGTTGTACAGGTCGAAATAGCCCCGGAACTTCAGGTGAACCTTGAGGAGCCGGGAGAGCCGGTGCCGGAACATGCGCCTGCTCGTGAGGGCCCGCGGCAGCCACCGAAGGTGGCGGAGGCTTCGGAACGGCGAGTTCGGCGGATCATAGACGAAGTAGCACCAGTTGCGGTGCTCCGCCGGCCAGCGGCCCGAAAGGATGGAGGGGATGCAGGCCGAGCTGTAGCCGAAGACCGACCTGAGCTTGCGCCGCTCGGGGGCCAGGGTCCGCGCGAACGGGTGGTCCTTGATGATCTCCCAGCCGCAGGCGTCGACGAACACGAAGAGCGGGAGAAAGGGCTTCATGCGTGGACCGGTGCCGTGGCGCTCGAGGGAAACAGGAAGGAGCCGCGCCGCAGCCGGATGCGCCGCTTGCCGGCGGAAGGCGGCCGGGCGTCGCCCGTGCCTTCCTCCATGAGGATGAGGAACGCCTGGTCGTCGGTCATGTCGTCGTCGCCGCGGAACCGGTTCAGCTCCGTCGCCAGCCGGTCCCGCACCTCCGTGGCGCCGCGGCCCGGAACCGCGTTGAGGCGCAGCCAGGTCTTCAGCCTCGTCTGTCCGTAGGTCTTGCCCGCCAGGTTGCGCCTGTCCGTGAGGCCGTCGGTGTAAAGCAGCAGGGCGGCGGGCTCGCCCATCTGGGCGGTCATCTGGGGATAGTCGGTGTCCGGAAGCACGCCCAGGGGAAGCCCCTTGATCTGCATGGTCGATATGGAGCGGCGCCCGGACTGGACAAAGTGAAGCGGGCAGTGCCCGGCGCTCGCGGCCGTCAGCTTCCTGGTCTTCAGGTCGACACGGACGATCTGGGCGGTGATGAACATGGAGACCGACGAGAGCTCCTTGTAGAGCAGGCTGTTCAGGCTGCTCAGGAGCTGGGAGGGATCGGAGCTGCGCGCCGCCAGGCCGAGCAGGAGGCCGCGCATCGTCGTGGCGAAGAGCGCGGCCGGGACGCCCTTGCCCATCACGTCCGCGATCATGAGGAGGAGCGAGTTGTCGGCCAGGGCGATGGCGTCATAGAAGTCCCCTCCGACCTCGCGGGCGCTCTGCCATCCGCCCGCCACGCTGAAGCCCGCCAGCTGGGGAAGGGTGCGCGGCAGCAGAAGGTGCTGGATGGTCTGGGCGATCTCGAGCTCGCGCGCGATCACCAGGTTCCGGACCTCGCTCTTCTGGCGCCTGATGTTGAGGGTTTGGATCGCCAGGAACTCGGCAAAGGTGCGGATGACCTCGTCCTGGAGCCTCCCAAGGGGGAAGTCCCCATTGCGCCGGCCGACCGCGATCGTCCCGACCAGCGTGCTGCCAAAGCACAGCGGGCAGACCAGCCCGGCGCCCTCGGGCCCGACCTTGCGGAGCGGCTCGGACGGGTTGGAGGATTCGCGGATGTCAAACCTCGCGGCGGTCTTGCTTGAGGCCACGGAGGCCTCGATGCTGGCCGGGGCGCCGTCGGCGGCCTGAAGCTCGATGATCTCGGAGGCCAGCTCGTGCTCGGAGGCCGCCGCGACCAGCAGTTTCCGGCCGTCGGGAGAGAGCATGCGCAGCACGTACCAGTCCGCCGAGGTGAGGTGGAGAAGGTCGACGAGGAGGCGCTTTTCAAAGCTGTCCGAGGTCTTGTCGATGCGCCCGAGCTCGGCGCAGCAGCGGAAGACGGACGAAAGGGTCTCGGAACGGAGCAGAAGCTCCTCCGCCATCCTCGCCATCTGGGATGAGGACTCCGCCAGCTGCTGCTGGCATTTCTCGACGGAAGGCTGGCTGGCGGGGCCCGGGTCGCCCGCGGCGCCGGGAGCCGGAGCCGCGCGGCGCTTCTTGCGCATCACCAGGATGTTCTCCCTCGAGCCCCGGAGGTAGCGGACCTCGTCCATGACCGACTGGATGAGGAAGAGCCCGCGGCCGCGGTCGGTCAGGGGCGAGGGCTGCGCGATCTTCTCCGGAAGGACAAAGCCGGCGGTGTGGTCGGTCACCCGCAGTTCGATCTGGGACGGGGTGAAGAGCGCCTCGGCGACGGGCTTCAGGGTCCGGGAATGGCCCTTCGCATACTCGACCGCGTTGTTGCTGGCCTCCGAGATGCACAGTTCGTAGGGAAAGAGCTCTTTTTCCTCCACGCCCTGTTCCGCGAGGAAGGTCCGGATCGCAATGGAAACCGCGCGGGCGGAGGCGAGGTCGGGCGCAAACGCGAGCCTGAGGGTCGCAGGCCGGGCCGGCTCGAGCAGGGGAGCGGCCATGGAGTCAGCGCCTGACGATTTCAAAAAGCTGCTGCATCTGTGTCAGCTCCAGCAGCTGCTGGATCTCCGGCATCGGATTGAGCAGGCGCAGGACGACACCGTTGCGCTGGGAGGTGGCCCGGTAGAGGGCGAAGAGGGCCCCGAGACCGCTGCTGTCCATGAAGCGCGTCTTCGACAGGTTGATCTCGATCAGCGTGGGCGACGTGCCGAGGGCGGCCTGGACCTCGTCGCGGAAGAGGGTCGAGTTCTGCGCGGTGAGCTCGTGGATCTCGGAAATGCTCAGACATTGTCCCTGGTTTTCAATTTTCATGGCACTTGGCCCGGTGCTTAGCCGGGCAGCTTGAGGTTGGGCGCGCGGCCCATTCGTGAGCGCAGCGCCGTGATAAGGGCGGACTGCGATTCGGGCATTACCCTCCGGCTGAACGCACGTCCGAATCGGTCGGTCGTGGACGAGGATTGGGGCTTGGCAAGGGAGCCAAGCAGGAAGGAATCCGGAACGTGGAGCGAGGAGTCCGTCCGCCAGTCGATCAGGGTGCTGCCCCAGGCCAGCGAGTTCGACACCGATGTCAGCGGGCCCACGAAGGTGTCAGGGCCGACCCAGCTCCGGGTGACGAGGGCCTTGGGGCTGACGACGGCGCGATCCTCGAGGATCGCGCCCGGGCCGACGACGGCGCCGGCCTCCACAGTCACCTGGTCGCCCACCCAGCACGGGGCGATCAGCTCCGCAGCCGAAGCGACCCGGGCGCGGCTGCCGATCCAGATTCCCGGCCGTGCCTCCTTCACCCGCACGCGGGCGGGCGTGAGCGCCAGCGGCATCCAGGCCACGAGAGCCGAGAACCAGCATGCGTAGCTCTCAAAAAGCGGCAGCTGCGGGCAGCCGGGCAGGTGGGACATGAAGACGACGTCGTTGGGCGCCGGAAGCCATCCCGGCTCCCCGGCAGGGCGATACCTTTTGGCGGCCTCCTCCCGGGTCGGCTCGACATTCGCGGCGATCACGCTGATGCGCACGCCCCACCGGGCGCCGTCGCCGACCGCCTCGCGCACCTTGTCCTCGCCGTCGGCGGCGACGACCTGTATCTGGCGCGCGCCAAGGGCCGCCAGGTGCTCGATCCAATGGCCCGCGACGCAGTCGCCGAGAATCGGGACGGTGGCGAGCGGGCCGAGTTCGACGAGGTGGGGAACGGCCGGTCCCTTCGAGGGGCAGATGAGCAGCGCCTTCATCAATAGGCCCCTGAGCCGAAGACAACCGCCTTCGGGGTCTTTACCAGGATTCGGAGGTCTTGGCGCAGGCTCTGGCTGTCGATATAGGTGACGTCTAGGCGAACCTGGCCCGGAAAGTCTATCTCCGCCCTGCCGCTGATCTGCCAGATGCAGGTTATACCCGGCTTGACCGAGAGGCGCCGGCGGTCGGCGAGCGTGTAAAGCGCGACTTCGCGCGGAACGGGCGGGCGCGGACCCACGAGGGACATGTCCCCGATCAGGACGTTGTAGAACTGGGGCAGCTCGTCGAGTGAGAACCGGCGCAGCCAACGGCCTATGAATGTAATGCGCGGGTCGTCCTTGATCTTGAAGGTGACGCAGTCCCCGTGCTTGTTGGCCGCGAGCAGCTCCTGAAGACGCTGTTCGGCATCCGGGCGCATCGAGCGGAACTTGAACATCTTGAATTCGCGTCCATGACGGCGCACGCGGGTCTGGGCGAAGATGATCGGGCCCCCATCGAGGCGGACCAGCGCGCCTATGGTGATGAAGACCGGGCTCAGGACCAGAAGGGCCGCAAGGCTCCCGAGCACGTCCAGCCCCCGCCTTGCGGCGTCGGCGCCCTTCAGGACCGCCTTCCACGTCATGCGGCGCAGGACAAACCGGGCATTGAGGCGGAGCAGGCCGGTACGGCTCTGAAACGAGGCAAAATGCCCCAATAGGTCGGGGCGAACGTGGCTGGATTGGGACGGCTTCATGGAACGGCGGCCGCGCTTTCCGCGAGCGCGGATCCCGCGCCCGCCGCGGTGCGGGCGAACAGGCCTTCCAGGCCGTTGATGTAGGAGTCGAAATTGAACCGCTCGTCGGCCAGCTGTCGGCCCCTTTCGCCGAGGCGCCGGGCGAGCGCCTTGTCCTGCAGGAGCGCGTCGACCTTCGCGGCGAACGCGTCGCGATCCATCCAGGGCACCAGGAACCCGGTGACGCCGTCCACGAGCCATTCGCGGATCGCGCCCGCGTCGAAGGCCACGACCGGCAGGCCGCACCGCATGGCCTCAAGGCCCGCGGCGCCAAAGGGCTCGGGCCAGAGGGAGCTCATCACGGCGAGCGAGGCGTCGCGATAGAACTCCGCGACCCGGGCCTGCGGCACGAAGCCCGCGAAATGCACGCGGCCGTCCAGGCCGAGGCGCCTGCTCAGGCGCTCGCACTCGGCCCTCTGGTTCCCGTCGCCGAGAATCACGCACTCGAATGGGGATTTCACGAGCGCGAGCGACTCCAGCAGCACGTCGACGCCCTTCCCGCGGATCACCTGCCCCGAATAGACGATCAGGTTGCGCCTGCTGAATGAGGGGGCCTCGACGAACGGGGTGGGCCGGGGAACGGAGGCATGAAGCTCAATGCGGTCGGGCGCGAAGCCGTTGCGCAGCAGCTCGTCCCGCATGTAGTCGGAGGCCACGACCATGCGGTGGAATTTCTTGTTTGCCGCGATTTCCCGGCGTTTCGCGAAGTAGCTGACCCAGCGGAGCGGAAACCCGCCCTTGCGGCCCCGGGCCAGGTTCGCCCCGCACGGGAACATGCAGTAGAGGGACGCGGCCCGCTTGCATATCCGGCGGCTCAGGTAGTGGTACTTGTAGCTGCGCATGCAGTAGAGGTCGTGGTCGTGGACCATTCGGATGACCGGCAGGCGGCACGCCGCCAGGGCGCTGAGCACGTTTGGCTCGGAGAACTTGTTCAGGTACACGACATCGGGCGCGAATTGCGCCAGGGCCCGGTCCAGCGCTCCGGCGTCGGCAGATTCGCCCAGCGCCATGCGGTAGGAGAAGGTGTCGCGCCATTCGGCGTTGTCGATGCCGGCCAGGCCTCCATGGGCTATGCCCACGGAGTGCCCCCGGCGCAGGAGCTCCTGCGCCGTCAGCAGAATGTTCACCTCGGCGCCGCCCAGGGCCCCGATCCTTTCGTGAACAAATAGCAGTCGCATTGCTTGGTGGATTTTGAAAATGGGAACGGAGATCGAACGGGACCGAACAGCCTAGACCCACACCTGGCGCCTAGGGATGGGTGGGTGAACACCCCAGAATCGCGCGGCAGACGCCCGCCTTCGGCGCGGAACAGGCATGCCCTGCCGGATACTAAGCATCCCAGTGACCGCATTCATCCGCGCCTCCACGGTGGCCGAGCTTCCGCAGAGCCTTCCAGTTACCTACCAAGTGGCCCTCTTGGAGCACGTTGCACAACCGTGCAAGGCGACGCTCAGGCAGGCGATGGCGCTGGGCAGGGCCGCCATGGACGGCGGCCTCGGCATTCCCGACGTCATCAGCTTCCACCACTTGGCGCTCGTCGAGGTCGTGGCGGTGGAGTTCCAGCCTGAGATTCCGGCCCGATTGGGTCCGGCGCTCGACTCCTTCCTCATGGAGGTCCTCTCGCCATTCTGGGTGGCCCAGGGCGGCCCGGACAGTGGGCGCCGGCATCGGCTCGGGACGCGGGTGAGGCACGATGAGGCGCTTGCCCTGCGCAATGCGGAGCTCGAGGAGGAGATAGCCGAGCACCGCAAGATCGAGGCCGCGATGCAGGAGAGCAAGGATCACTATCTCCAGCTCTACCAGAACGCCCGGGCCATGGAGGAGAGCCTGCGCGAGCTCTCGGCGCAGGTGCTCTCTGCGCAGGAAGACGAGCGCAAGCGGATCAGCCGCGAGCTCCATGATGAGATCGGCCAGGCGCTCACCGCGATAAACGTCACGATCGCGATGCTGAAGAGGCAGGTGGTCTCCGACCCCGCGTTCCAGCGCAATGTCGCGGACGCGGAGCAACTCCTGGAGCGGACCATGGAGACCGTGCATTGCTTCGCGCGCGAACTGCGACCCGCGATGCTCGACCACCTCGGCCTGCAATCGGCCCTGCGCGCCCATGTCCTGGCGTTCACGAGGCAGACCGGAATAAGGACGGAGCTTGTTCCGCATCCCCACCTTGCGCGGCTCGACGAGAGGCGCGGGGAGGTGCTCTTCCGGGTGGCGCAGGAGGCGCTGAACAACGTGTTCAAGCATGCGGGGGCGACCGCCGCGAGGATCGCGTTCACCTCCACGGGCGACTTCCTCCACATGGAAATCGGCGACAACGGCTGCGCCTTCAACGTGGAGGAGCGGCTGGGGGCGAAACGGAACGGCTGCCTTGGCCTGCTCGGCATGCAGGAGCGCGTCCGCCTCGTCAGCGGGACCTTCTCGATTGAATCCGCGGCCGGCAACGGGACGCGCATTCGGGTGGGAGTCCCCATTGGCGCGCAGGCGAGGGGCCGGAACCGCGAGGATGGCGCGGGCGAGGGCCTTGCGGCGATCCCTTCCCATCCCGACTCCTATACAAGCCTCTATGAAGAAGATATCCGTACTGCTCGCTGAGGATCATGTCGTCGTCCGCCAGGGCCTGCGGTCGCTGCTGTCGGCGGAGGCGGACATCGAGGTCGTGGGCGAGGCGGGCAATGGAAGGCAGGCGGTGAAGATGGCGCAGGAGCTCTGCCCGGACGTCGTCGTCATGGACATCGCGATGCCGCTGCTCAACGGCCTCGAGGCCACCTGCCAGATCATCAGCGAGGGCATCCCGACCAAGGTGCTGATCCTGTCGTCCTACGCCGACGACGAGTACGTCCACCAGCTGACCGAGGCGGGCGCGTCCGGCTACCTCATCAAGCAGTCGGCCGCCAGCGAGCTGATCAAGGCGGTGCGCGAGATAGCCAATGGCAACGCGTATTTCAGCCCGTCGATACTGAGGCGGCTGCTCGAGCTCTACCGGGAGTCCTACGCCAAGGGCCGCCCGCTGGGCCGCGGGCACGAGAACCTGACCAGCCGCGAGCAGGAGGTGCTGCAGATGGTCGCCGAGGGCCACGTGAACAAGCAGATCGCGGCCATGCTGAGCCTCAGCATCAAGACGGTCGAGAAGCACCGGCAGCAGCTGATGGACAAGCTGAACATTCATGACATCGCCGGCCTGACCCGCTACGCGATCGCCCACGGGGTCGTGGAGAGCACGGGCCGGATCAGGGGCGTGGCCGAGACGCTGGAAGGGGCCGGCCGCGGCGGGAATGCGGGGAATCCGGCGGAGTCGCCGGCCGCCCCCGCGCACTGCTAGCGGGTGCGGCCGGAGGCGCCCCAGGTGGCGCGGCCGTCAAGCAGCGAGAAGGCCATGCCGCTCACTGTGGAACGCTCGAGGCCGACCGCGCCGGCCGGCACCCTGAGCTGGACCCAGCGGCCCGCCTGCGGCAGCGCGCCCGCAGGAAAGCGCCCGGCCGACCCGCTTGCTCCGTAGGTGATCATGTTCGCTCCCCAATAGGCGCGGTGCTCCCAGGAGGAACCGTCATTCCACGACAGCATGATCTCCCTCGGCGGATGGTCGGGATCCAGCAGGACCCAGGCGAAGAGCTTGTCGCCGGCGCCGACCCCGAGCGTGGCGCTGGCGCCTGTGAATCCGTGCTCGTGCAGGCCCGGGGACAAGCTGGACTGATGGACGCGGGTGCCGGGATTCGGCGCGGAATCGGCAGCGATCCAGTTCCACCTGTCGCCGCCACCCGACGACAGGACGGCGCCGGCCGGCGCAAAGCCGTCGAGCCACGCGACGACGGCGCTGTCGGCCGCGAAGGAGTCCGCCGCGAATGCGCGGCGGCCGTCGGGCCACTCGATCTCGGCCTCAACCCACTGCGGGCCGCTGTTTCTTGGCGAGATGGTGTAGGTTGGGCCAAGGGCCGGTTCCTGGTCGCGGGCCTCCCAGACGATGCGGGCAAGGGACAGGCTCTCGCCGGGCACGGTGACCTGGAGGGTGACCGGCGCGCGGAGCCGGACCGTCTCCTTTGGCGCGGTGATCACCGCCCGGGCGTGCGTCCATTCCCGCTCCGCGGAGGATGTCCGGCCGGCCAGGAACCCGGCGACCATGAGGCTCCGCGCCTGATTCACCGTGATGAACTCCGTGGTCACGTTGTAGGCGTCGCTCCAGCGGTCGTAGAACGGATAGCGTCCCTCGGCTGCGTTGTCGTCGGGATAGGTCGCATCGCGAAGCGCTCGCCCGTAGGCGGGCATCTGCTGGAAGGCCGCCTGGAGGTTCCCGATCGGGATGCCCGAGGGCGGGAGCGCGCGGCGGTCGTTCTGGGCGAATTGGTCGACCACCTCCCGCTGGCGCCTCAGCCCCAGACCGGCGAGGAAGGTGACGTTGACGGGATTGCAGCCTCCCTCGAAGTTCATCGCTCCCACCAGGGCGTCGAGGTACGCGGGCTTCGGGTTGACCGCATAGGCCACGGCCATGTCCGATGCCTGGTCCAGGGAGAAATACCAGCCCGCCCCGTTCACCGCCTTTGTGGCGGGCGGGAAGGGCGTGGCGTAGGCGCACTTCCCGGACCAGGAGAGCGCGTCGTCGCCCGCGGCCAGCACCTGGCCTTCGCAGAGCGCGAGATAGCGGGCGTCGAGGGCGCCCGCCGGCAGCCGGCCGCTTCGGGCGCCGAAGCAGTAGCTCCGGATCGCGTTGCCCCAGCACTCGGACATGCGCCACCAGCCCCAGCGGAAGGTAGCGGGGTCGGCGGGATTCGGGAACCATTCGAACAGCCTTTGCCGGTATTGGGCGTCGCCGGTGGCGAGGAAGAGCTCGCAGGCGGCCCAGGCCAGCTCGTCGTCATGCGTGTAGCGGTCGCCGTAGAACGTGATCTTCTGGTAGGCGCCGGCCTTGCCGTGCCTGGCGATTGCGCCCGTGAGGAACTGCCAGCCCAGCTTTGCCTGCTCCAGGTATCTGGCCGCTGTCTCGGGGTAGTGCCGCCTGAATTCCGGCGAGGAGGAGCATTGCGCGAGCGCCGCCACGGCGGCGGCGGTCGCCGAAGTGTTCTTCGGCCACACGACCTGCGGGTCGCCGTGGTCGGGCAGGACGTTTGACTCGTATTCGCGGTTCCTGGGATAGACCAGGAAATAGAAGCCACCGTCGGTGTCCTGGAGCTTCGCGATGTAGTCGGCCTCCCATTTTGCCTCCTCAAGGACGTCGCTTGTGCCGTCGCCGCTCTCGGGAATCCCGAGGTTGTCGAGCTTCGCGACGCCGGGGATCGAGTCCACCGCGAAGACGAGGTAGTGGACGAGCTCGGCGCTGTTGATCGTGTACCGGCTGTAGTCGCCTGCATCATGGTGGCCCCCGGAGACATCGACCGCGCCGCGCCTGACGAAGGGGTAGAGCTGGCTGGCCTCGCTCGTGAGCGGCGGCGCGGTTTGGCGGGGGTTGTCCGCGTTCGCCGCACCCCCATAGCTGGCGATCTTGGCCCAGGTGAACGCGAACTGGCTGTCCGCCTGCGCAGGGACCTGCGCCAGGGCGGTATGGCACGCGCCGTGGACGAAACGGGTGAAGGGCAGGTCGTTTCCGGTCCCGCAGCGCTGGCCGTAGAGGCCGAGGGCGTAGGTGCGCGCGAAGCCCATCGCGATGCCGTCGTCGATCAGGAAGGGGAGCGACGCGCCGAGGCCGGGCACGAGGAGCCGGTATTCCCCGGGGGTCGTGAAGTCGCTGAAGTCCGCCGAGAGCACCTTCTGGTAGGGTGTGGGAAGCGTCCTGTACCCAGCGTCCGGGCGGGGCGACAGCCTGCCGGCATAGACCGGCCTGCCGCCGCGCGCCTCGATGAGCGAGAATCCGGGCGCTTGGGGGATGTCCATCTCCCCCAAGTCGCCCAGATAGTAGCCGATCATCGCCTTCTTCGGCAGGGACGGCACGTAGCCCTCCTGGTTCACGTGGATCGCGGGGTTGTAGCGCTCCGGATCGCAGGCTGCGGTCGCGGCGACCGGCGGGCGTCCGCTGCCGCCGGCGGGACCCCTGACCTCCACGACCTGGGATACGTCGTTCAGGTCGATGGCGCGGGCGACGCGGATGTAATACTGGGTCGCGATCCTCAGGTCGCTCCGCGCCAGGGGGGCATAGATCACCCTGCGTTTGGCGCCGATGGCCGCGACCTCGGCCGGCCGGCCGGCGACGGTGACCTGGAAGTCTTGCGCCGCGGGCGGGCCCTTCGCCTCTGCGGAGATCACGGTGAATTCGAGGAGCGAAGGAGTCAGGATCCGCAGGGTGCAGTCCCCGACGGCGGGCAGGCTCAGCGAATGGGCGTCCACCTCGGTCCGCAGCTGCGCGCGAAGGCCGGCGGCGGATGGGAGGAGCCACAAGAGGCAGCAGGCGAATAGATAACGATTCGTCACCCGGCCTCATCCTACGGGCAAAATTACGCCGGGGCCATGGGGTGCTTACCCCTTCTGGCCCCGGCGGTAGCCAACGGAAAACTCGTCCGGATCAATCCGCCAACCTTTCGGCGGCGGGAAAGGGGATACGGTCCGGCAGGTGCATGGTGGCCGTGTTAGGACACGGTGCGCATCTCGGAACCGTATGTTTGGAAGTTAGTCGAAGCTCGCATGGAAAAGATCACTGGCCCGCGGAGGACCGCCCGATCGCGTCCCAGGTGACGCGCCCGCCGTAGAGCGAGAAGTCCATGCCGCTCACGGCGGAGCCCTCCAGCCCCACGGCGCTGGCGGGAACCGAGAGTTTCACCCACCCGCCCTTGGCGGGAAGGGGGCCCGCATAGTAGCGCCCCGGGGTCCCGTTGGTGCCGTAGGTGATGGTGTTGGAGCCCCAATACGCGCGGTGCTCCCAGGACGAGCCGTCGCTCCAGGCCAGCAGGATCTCCGAGGGCGGGTTCGCGCCGTCCAGGTAGACCCACGCGAAAACGGTGTCGCCCGGGTAGACCTGCATGGTCGCCGCGGCCCCCGTGAACGAGATCTCGTGCAGCCCGGGTGCGGCGATGGTCTGAGCCGCCAGGGATCCGGACCGCGGCGCCGGGGCGGCCGACACCCAGTTCCAGGCGTCGCCGCCGTCCGAGGCCGCGTTGGCACCCAGGGGAAGGGAGTCGTCGATCCAGGTCTGCGTCGGGCTGTTTGCCTGGAAACTGTTCTCCGCGAAGGCCCGGCGGCCGTCGGGCCACTCGACCTCGACCTCAACCCACTGGTCTCCGTTGTTGACCGGCGTGACCACGTAGGTGGAGCCAAAGGCAGGCTGCTGGTCGCGCGCCTCCCAGACGATCCGGGCACCGGCCAGGTCGAGTCCGGGGACATGGACGCTGAGCGTGAGCGGCGTGTTCAGAAGGGCGACCGCGCCCGGCACCGCGATGGTGGCCGCGGGGGCGGTCCACGAGCCGCCCGAGCTCGACGTGAGCGTCGCGAGGAACGCGGTGGCCATGAAGCCGCGCGCCTGGTTCACCGCTATGAATTCCTGCGTCACGTTGAAGGCGTCGCTCCAGCGGTCATAGTACGGGTACACGTCCTTCGAACCGCTGTCGCCGGGATAGGACAGCTCTGACAGTTCGGACCCGTAGCTGTTGAGGTACTCAAAGCCGGCCGTGACCTGCCCCAGCGGGATGCCGGACGGCGGAAGGATGCGGCGGGAGTTCTGCGACAGCTGGGAGACATTCTCGCGCTGGCGCTTGAGGCCGAGGCCGGTGAGGAACATGACATTGACCGGGTTGCTTCCACCCTCGTAGTTCATGGCGCCGACCAGCGCCTCGATGTACGCGGGCTTGGGATCGACCTGATAGGCGACCGCCATGTCGGAGGCCTGGTCCAGGGAGAAGTACCATCCGCCCCCGAGAACGGCCTTTGTGGCGGGCGGGAAGGGGCTTGCGTAGGCGTTGTCCCCCGACCACGCGACGGCGTCGTCGCCCGCGGCCACAACCTGCGCCCTGCAGGCGGCGAGGAAGGCCGGATCGAGCGACGCCTGCGGCAGGCGTCCGCTTGCCGCCGCGAACGCATACGTGCGGATTGCGTTGCCCCAACCCTCGGACATGCGCCACCAGCCCCAGCGGAAGGTCGACGGGTCGGCGGGATTGGGAAACCACTTCAGGAGCTGGGCCTGGTACTGCGCATCTCCCGTCGCGACGAACATGGCCGCGGCGGCCCACGCGAGCTCGTCGTCGTGGGTCCAGTCGTCACTGTAGAACGTGATCTTCTGGTAGGCGCCGGCCTTTCCGTACCTGGCGATGGCGCCTGCCAGGAACTGCCATCCCAGCCGGGCCGTCTGAAGGTACAGCGCCGCCGCCTGCGGGTAGGACCTCTTCATGGCCGGCGACGAGCCCGCCTCGGCCAGAGCCGCGACCGCGGCTGCGGTGACGGAGGTGCTCTTCGGCCAGACGACCTGCGGGTCGCCGTCCTCGGGCAGGGCGTTGGACTCGTACTCGCGGCCCTTGGGGTACACCAGGAAATAGAATCCGCCGTCGGCGTCCTGCATCTTCGCGAGGAAATCGGCCTCCCACTTTGCCTCCTGCAGGACGTCGGGAATGCCGTCCCCGCTCTCCGGGATGCCGAGGTTGTCCATGCCGGCGACGCCGGGGATCGAATCCACGCTGAACACCAGGTAATGGACCAGTTCGGCGCTGTTCTCGGTGTACTTGCTGTAGTCGCCTGCGTCCCAGTGGCCTCCGGAGACGTCGACCTTCCCGGTCGTGACGAACGGATAGAGCGCCTTTGCCTCGCTTGTCAGCAGGGGCGCGGACTGGGCCGGGTTGTTGCTGTTGGCCGTGCCCGCGTAGCCGGCGACGGTCTTCCACGTGAACGAGAACTGGGGGTCGGAGTCGTTGGCCGGGACCTGCGCGGGCGCCGTATGGTCGGCGGCGTGCGTGAAGCGCGTGTAGGGGAGGGCCGCTGCCGCACCGCTGCGCTGCCCGAACAGCCCGAGGGCGTAGGTGCGGGCGAATCCCATCGCGATGCCGTCGTTGATCACGAACGGCAGCGACGTGCCCATGCCGTCGATCTGGACCTGGTATTCGCCGGGAGTCGTGAAGCTGCTGAAGTCGGCGACGAACACCTGCTGGTAGGGCAGGGGGGCCGTCTGGTAGCCGACGTCCCTGCGCTGGGTGAGCTGCCCCTGGAACACGACGGCGTTTGTGTCCACGCTGATGAGGCTGAAGGCCGTGGCGGTGACGGGCATCTCACCCATGTCGCCGAGGTAGTAGCCGACCATGGCCTTCTTCGGGAAGGCGGGGACGTACCCCTCCTGGTTCACGTGAATCCCTGGGCTGTAGCGCAGGGGATCCGCCGTGACCGTGTAGATCTCGCCCGCCGCCCAGATCTGCCCGTCCGGGTCCGTGACCTCGACGGCCTGTCCGTCGGAGACCGGCGCCGCGAGCCGCAGGTAGAGCGCGTTGTCGATCCTCAGGTCGTAGGCCTTCAGCGGCGCATAGAGGACGCGGCGCCTGAAGCCGACCGCGGTGACGGCGACGGACCCGCCGCCGACGGTCACGCTGAACTGGGCCGGCAGCGGCGCGGTGGACCGGCCGCTCTTGTCCACGAAGTCCCATGTGGAGGCCGCCGCGGGATCGTGCGCCTTCGTGCCGATCTTCCGGAGCTCGAGCAGTGTCGGCGTGAGCACGCGCAGCGCGTGGTCGCCCACCGACGGCAGGATAAGGTTGGTGTCATCCATCTCGCCGCCTGCGGGACCGGGACCGGCGCCGGCCGCCGTCTGGGTGACCAGGGGATTGGCCGGCGCGCTTGGCGGGGCGGGGGTTGGAGCGGCTGAGGCGGGGATGGCCGGGGCGGCCCCCCCGGCCACGATCGAGATCGTGGCGGTCCTGGCGGCGCCGATCCTATAGGAGCGATTCGCCGACAGGGTGAAGACGGCCGTCTCCGGGCTGGCTCCGGTCGAGTTGGCCTTGGCCGTGATTGCCAGCGTCACCGATGCGGACCCGGCGGGAATCGTCACCGATTCCGGCATGTCGCCCTGGGGAAGCCGGTAGTAGTCGGTCCACTTCACCGCGGTGCCGGACAGCGAGAAGCTCACGGTCAGGCTATTGGCTGTGTTGCCGGTGCGGGAGAACGTGATCAGGCCGGTTGCCGACCCGCCTATGGCGGCTGAGGGGGCGGTGGCGGCCACGGTGACCGACGGAAGCCTTTGGGCTGCCACCGCGATCCGGCTCATGGCGATGTTGGGGGCGGCAGCCACGTCGGCCGCCGGCACCACGGACGCGGCCGCAGCCTTGGGGAAGCTCGTGACCGATGCGGCGGCCAGGAGCAGGTACACTGGCAAGGCTGCATATGGCGCGGCTGTGTGTCGCTTCATTGAACCCGCAAATATACCGGGTCCAATCGAGGCTTAATAGCCGTGTTGGTCTGATAGTTATGTCAGATGTTGGGAACAATCCCTGTCGGACAATAGAGAAATCCCGTGTCAGTGTTTGTCTGACAAGCGGCGGGGCGCCGGGGGCCGCCAGGCGCGCGAACGGACCCTACGGCGTCAGGTTGACGCCGACCGAAATGGGCCTGGACTTGCTGGAGATCGCGTAGGCCCCCTCATTCACGCCGACGGTGCGCACGAAGGTGTCGAGGATGAGATTCACGTAGCGGGTCAGCACGCGCTCGGGCGAGTAGGGGACGAAGACGATGTCGCCCGGCTCGAGCCGCACATCGGGCGCCTTTCCCTTCAGGACCTGGTCCACGGCCACGACCGCGATCTGCGGATGCGCGAGCGAGCCCCGGAGGATGGCGACGTTCGGAAGACAGGCCCCCGGCACGGTGCCGCCGGCGAGCGCTATGGCCTGGATCAGGGTCAGCGCCCCGCCCATCCTCTCGGAGTGCGGCTGCAGGACCGCGCCCAGGATGTGGACTTCCGCGCTGCGCAGCGAGGGCACGAAGATGAAATCGTCCGGCTGGAGATAGACGTTCTGGGAGAGGTCGCCGTCGCGAAGAAGCCTCTCGAAGTCGACGGGGACGAGATGGCCGCCGCGGATGAGGAAGCTTCGGGAGAGGTCCGCCGGCTCGGAGAACGAGCCGCCGGCCTGGGTGCTGACCCCGAGGCCGCCGGCCTCGGCCACGGCGTCCAGCAGCGAGGTGGGTCCCCCCAGGGCGTAGACCCCCGGGCTGTTCAGGCGGCCGAGAACCCAGACCTGCTTGCTCGCGACCGACTGCACGACGAGCGTGACGACCGGCTTTTCGCGGATGTATTTCTTCAGCTCATCCTCCATGCGGTCGCGGGCCTCGGGAAGCGTGAGCCCCCACACGTCAAGGCCGGGCAGGATGTTGTAGTAGATCTTTCCGTCCGGCCCGACGGTCAGGGTCTCCTGGGTGGCGGTGTCCCCCGTCACCTCGATCCCCAGGACGTCGCCCGGGCCGAGGCGAAACGCGGCCCCGGAGGGCCGGAGCAGCGCAAGATCGAGCGCCTGCGCGGGCAATGAATCCAGCTCGGCGGGCACGGGCGACGGAATCCCCTGCCTGGCAACCGGCAGGGAGTTGCTTTCGCACCCCGGGAAGCAGAGGAGGCCGGCGGCGAGGAGGGGAACGAGGGAAAGCCTTGGGAAAGGCGTCATGGCGAGGGCCTGGAGATGATGCTGGGGCCGACGTTGAGGCCCGTCCAGGTGACCACCGCCGACTCGACGAACGCCGACGCGGCGTGGTCAAGCAGTTCCTCGGCCCTGATCCACGGCCGGTCGGAGACATAGACCAGGTCCCCGGGCCGCAGCGCCAGGTTCGGCGAGTCGCCCGTGAGCGCGCCCGCGACATCGACCTTGAAGGCCACCGGGTGGTCCAGGGACCCGCGCAGCACCAGCACGTGCGTCTTCCAGGCGCGCGGGGTGAAGCCGCCGCGCGAGGCGATGGCCGAGAGGGCGCTGACGTTGGGATCATAGGCCACGGGACCCGGCAGATCCACCGCCCCGAGGACGTAGATCTGCCCTGAGTTCGAGGACGGGAAATACAGGTAGTCGTTCGGCTCCAGGGCGACGTTCTGCGAGAGGTCGCCGTGCAGGAACAGGCGCTCGAAGTCCACGGGCACGCGGTGGTTGCCGCGGGCGAGGAAGCTGCGCGAGAAGTCGGCCGCGTCGACGGTGTCGCCGTTGGAGACGCCCGTCTCAAAGCCGCGCGCGCGCGCGACCGCCTCGATGACGGTGGTCGGATGGTCGAGGTAGAACACGCCCTTCTGCACGACCGTGCCCATCATGTAGTATTTCTTGCTGCGGTAGGACACGGGCGTGACGTAGGCCTCCGGCGCGCGGCGGTACCTGCCGAGCTCGGCGTTGATGCGCCCGCGAAGCTCGTCGACGGTCAGCCCCGAGGCGTCGATGTCCTGCGCCTCCAGGTAGGAGATCATCCCGTCGGGCCCGACGGACACGTTCTCGCGCGTGAGCTCCGGGGAGCCGAAGAGATGGAGGCTGAGCACGTCGCCCGGCCCCAGGGTAAGCCGCTGCTGCCAGGCCGCCCGCTGCGGGGAGCCGGCGAGGGAGAACGCGGCCGGCCCCTCCGCGGGCTGGGGCGGCTCCGCCGCGCCCTGCGCCGCCGGCCCCGCCGGCCAGGCGCACAAGAGCAGCATGAGCGCGCCGCTCCCGAGCCAGCGGCTGAACTGGCCGCTCAGCGGCGCCGCTCGCTCCCGGTTGAACACGGCGCCCACGAGATTGCAGCTGGCGTCGCGCAGGGTCTCCAGGTCGATGAGCGTCTCGGTCGCGTCGGACTTGTCGCGGTCGACCAGCCAGATGAGGTTCGGGATGGTCTCCGCGAGCAGCACGGATTCGGCCACGAGGGCGGGAGGCAGGTCCACGAGGATCACGACATGGTGGATGGCCCTCCAGGCCTCGAGGGCCGACCGCCACTGCTTGCGGCGCTCGATGTTCCACACCCAGCCGGGCAGGGGGATGCTCACCACCGGCGGGCATTCCTCGCTCGTCAGCCGCTCGACGACCAGCCCGGGCGCCGAGAGGTCGTCCGTCACCAGGGCGGCTGCATGCTGCGAGCCGTTCGTCAGGGCCGCGGGCGGCGGCCGCTTCTCGAGCTGGGCCAGCTCCGCCGAGAGCTTCTGGGACGGCTGCGCGTCGATCGTCAGAACCCGGAATCCGCAGCTCCGGGCGGCGCGCGACAGCAGGCCTATCCAGGTCGACCGCCCGTCGCCTCCATTGGCCGAGGTTATCCCGCAGATCATGCCGTGGCTGGGCGGGGTGCTGAGTCTGCCCTGCAGGGCGGTCCATGCGCGGAACGCCCACTGCTCCTGGCTCACGGGCGACATGCGTTTGAGGTCGCCCAGCGTCGCGAGCAGCGGCAGCCCGGTGACGCGGCGCACGTCGGTGCGGGTCCTGATCCGGTTGTCCAAAAACTCCCCGGCCAGGATCTGGGCGGCCGAGCCGAGGAGGCCCACGATGGCGCCAAGGCACGCGAAGAGCACGATCTCAAGGCGGTATCTTTGCAGCCTCGTCGGGCTCGCCGCGGCCGAGAGCAGCACGCGGAAATACCCCGGGGGGCTCTCGCGGAACGGCTGGATCGCCCGCTGGCGCTCGATGAGCAGCGCGCGGTTGGTCTCGAGGGCCCGGACCCGCTCGCTCATTGCGACCTCCTCGGGCGTGACCCGACCGTAGAACAGCGGGGAAATCGGCGCCGGGGGCGCCACGCGGGTGCGGGCCGCCGGGAAGCCTGCGGTCGCCGGGAGGGTCTGGCGCTGCTCCTCCACGAGGGCAGCCAGTCGGGCGCGCTGCTCGCGCACGAGCGGGTGGGCGTCGGTGTAGCGGGTGACCAGGTCGTCCAGCCTCTCCCGCGCGGCCTGGATGCTCTGCGTGAGGCCGCTGGGCTCCTCGGCGGCGGCCTCGGCGCCGGACGCGAGGGAGTCCGCGGCCGGCTCGCCGGATGCCGGAATCGCCCTGCGCGTGGACGCGATCTCGCTCTCGACCTGCTCAAGCTGGCGGTTCAGGTTGTCGCCGACGTCGATTGCCTCCTGCCGCTGGATCTTCTGGGTGTACGCTATTGCCGCGGCGCAGTACCGGTTGACGGTGTCGATGGCCTCGTCCGGGGAACGCCCGTTCGCGGTGACCGTCACGACATCGTTGTTCCTGTCCAGCGTGACCTCGAGGTGCTCCGCCAGCTCCTTTGCGGAGACCGGCCGCTGCAGGTGCGAGCCGACCTCCTCGAGCAGCCCCGGCGCCTGCAGCATCACGACGAGGCTCGGCGCGGCCAGCGCCCTGGGGTGGTAGGAGTCGTCGATGGAGGACGGCTCGTACCGGATCAGCTGCGCGGTGGAGGAGAACGAGCGGCTCCAGACCACGCTTGCCACAAGGGCGCCCGCGATGGCCGCGACCACCGTGCAGGCGGCGATCCAGCGCCAGCGGCGCGCCCAGATGTCAAGGACGGCCCATGCGCCGAAGGGGGAGGGTAGTGGCTGTGCGCCGTTGATTTCGTTCATAGAGAGCCTTGCAGGGAAGGTTTTGGACACAATTTGGACGCCGCGGCGTCCGAACGGCTCCATGGGTGAGGGAGGGGCATTCGCCTACTTTTCCCCGGGGGCCGTGCCCATGTCCAATGAGCGTCGCTCCACGAGGTGGTTCTGGAACGCGTAGTGGACGAGCTCCGAGTTGTTGGACATGCACATCTTCTCGAGCAGCCGCGCCCGGTACGTGCTTATGGTCTTCACGCTCAGCGACAGTTCGCGCGCGATCACGCCCACGGGCTTGCCCGAGGCGATGAGCCTGAGGATGAGGAACTCGCGGTCGGACAGGCTCTCGTGCGGGGCGGCCTGCACGTCGCGCACGATGAGCGACGCCAGCTTCTCGGCGAGCGGGACGCTGACATAGCGGCCGCCGGCGACGGCCTTGTTCACGGCGCCCACGAGCTCCTCGGGCGCGCTCTCCTTTGTCATGTACCCGGAGGCCCCGGCCTTGAGCAGGCGGACGGCGAACTGGTCCTCCGGGTGCATGCTCAGGATGAGGACGGGAAGCTTCGGCCGCGCCCGCTTGATCTCCTTGAGGACCTCCAGGCCGCTGCGCCCCGGCATGGTGAGGTCGAGGATCACGACGTCCCAGGGCTCCTTCCAGACGCGCTCGAGCGCCTCCTGGGAATTGGCCGCCTCGCCGAACACCGCGCGCTTGAACGCGTCGGCAAGGATCTGCTTCAGGCCGTGGCGCACGACGGCGTGGTCGTCTGCGATGAGGATTCTCATTCGGCGCCCTGTTCTGCGGCCGCCACCGCGGGCATCGGCACCCGCATCGTGACCGTGGTGCCCCGAGCGGGCAGCCCGAAGAAGAAGACCTGGCCGCCCACCTGGGCGACGCGCTCCCTCATGCCGATCAGCCCGATCGAGCGGGCGTGGACGACCTCCTCCTCGGAGATGCCGCGGCCGTTGTCGCGCACGGTCAGGACCAGCTCGTGGTCGACCTGGGCGAGGCGCACGTCGACGCGGGTCGCCTTCGCGTGGCGCACGATGTTCGTGAGCGTCTCCTGGAAGATGCGGAAGCACATCGTGTTGAATTCCCGGTCCCAGATGGTGTCCTTCACCTCGATCTTCACCTCGCACTTGATGCCCGTCTTCTCCTGGAACTCCGTCGCCTGCCACTCGATCGCCGCGGCGAGGCCGAGGTTGTCCAGCACGCCGGGCCGCAGTTCCGTCGCTATCCGCCGGACCGTGTGGATTGTCTCGTCGACGTTGGCCGACATCGCCTTGATTTTGCGCTGCAGCGCCCGCTCGCCCACGGTCTTGCTGGAGAGCCATGCGAGATCGAGCTTCAGGCCGGTCAGCGCCTGCCCGAGCTCGTCGTGGACCTCCCGCGCGATGCGGGTCCGCTCCTCCTCCCGCACGAATCGCAGGTGGCCCGTCAGCGCCCGCAGCTGGTCGTGGGAGCGCCGAAGCCTCTCCTGCGCCTTCTGGTTCTCCCGCCTCTGCTCGGTCTCGCGCAGCGCGCGGTTCATGGCGGGCACGAGCCGCGCGAGGCGGGTCTTGAGGATGTAGTCGGTGGCGCCCTTCCTCAGCATCTCGATCACGATTTCCTCGCCCAGGACACCCGTGACGAAGATGAACGGCACGCCGGGCGCGAGCTGCTTGGCGATCTCGAGGGCGGCGCTGCCGTCGAAGGAGGGAAGGAAGAAGTCCGAAAGGATGATGTTGGGCAGCTGGTGGCCGAGCTCGAACTCGAACTTCTCGCGGGACTCGACGGTGACGACGGAGAAGTTCATGCCGGAATCGAGCAGGGTCTGCAGGATCAGCTCGGCGTCGGGCTCGCTGTCCTCCACCAGGATGATGCGCAGCGATGCGCCGTGGGCCTTGGACTGGCCCTTTCCCGGATGCCGCGCGCGCTGGTCGACAATGAACGTGTCCAGCGCCGCCACGACTTCGCCGGCGGCAGGCATTTTCTCCGTTTTCATCGGCGTGCCGGGGCGCATGCGGGCTCCGCGAGGTCGCCCGGGAGGGAGAAGTAGAACGTGGCGCCGCCGTCGGGCACGGCCTCCGTCCACAACCGGCCGCCGTGGCGCTGGATGATCCGCTGAACGTGGGACAGCCTGATCGCGCCGCTGCTCGGCTCCGCCGGGGGGTCCTTGCGCGGGGCTGAATTGAACATCCTCTCGCGGTGCTTCATGTCGTAGCTGGCGCCGTTGTCGCGGACGAAGAACACCAGCTCGCCGTCGCCGGGCCGCACCCCGATCTGGATGCGCGCGACCTCGCGGGTCCGCGTGAACCTGAGGGCATTCGACGCGAGGCTCAAGATGGCCTGGCGGAGCAGCGTCGGGTCGGCCTGGACCGTCGGGAGGCGCCCGATCAGCCAGATGACGCGCCGCTCACCCTTGCCGGCATCGAGCTCATGAACGATCTTCCTGACGAGGAGGTCCAGGTCGGTCGGCACAAGGTGCATCTCGCACGCGCTCACCTGGGAAAGCGCGAGGACCTCGGTTATCATCTGCCCGATCTGGGTGGTGGCGGTGGATATCCTCTGGAGATAGTGGCGGCCCTTTTCGTCCAGGTCCTTGGACGAGTGCTTTGCCAGCAGCTCCGCGAACCCGCCGATGACGTGGAGCGGCGAGCGCAGGTCGTGGCAGATGGACTGGGCGAGGGAGCCCATCTCGTCCTGGGCCGCGGTCACCTCCGCGGCGCAGCGTTCAATGCGCCGCTCCAGCCCTGCGTTCAGGCGCCGGAGCTCCTCCACCGCTTGCTGCGGCGCGCATGGGTCCTTCTCGATTTGCATTATCACGGTTCGGTGGGGCGCCTGGCAGGCCCCGTTTGGAGGAGTGTAGTCCCGGCCCCGTGCGCCAACGAGTGGGTGGTTACCTTATCTTCACTCAAGGGCCGACCCCACGGGCGGAGCCCCGGGTCCGGGCGCGTTTCGGGGGCGACGGCCCGCAGGTAGACGCCCATCGTGGCCTCCGCCGTCGTCTTCCAGTTGAATCCGCTGGCGCGCAGGAGGCCCGCCTCCCGCAGCTGGCCGAGCCAGACCGGATCGGCCGCGGCGCGGGCCAATTGTGCCTGGATCTGTTCCACATCACGGGGTTCCAGAATGCCGGCCGCCCCCCCGACCGTCTCCCCCAGGGCTCCCGACGTCGATGAAAGCACCGGGCAGGCGCACGCCATGGCCTCGATGGGGGGCATTCCGAACCCCTCGTAGAGGGACGGGAAGACGAAGACGTCGGCCGCGCGGTACCAGTCGGGAAGGTCCCCGGGCGGAACGAAGCCGAGAAGGTCGATGTCCCGGGCGAAGGGCGACGCGCGGACCAACCCGCGGATCGTGTCCGCGCCGTGCCAGTCGCCGCCGGCCAGGACAAGCCGCCAGGGCGAGCCGGTTGCGGCCTTGAACCGGCCGAAGGCCTCGATCAGGCCGGCGTGGTTCTTCGCCGGATGCTCAAGGCGCGCCACGTACAGGAAGAAGGGGCCCATCAGGCCCCGCTTGGCGCAAACGGCCTCGCGGGCGCGGGCCTTCGGCCCGGGCAGGAACTGGCCATGGTCGACGCCGTTGGGAATGACGGTCAGGCGCGCGGCCGGCACATGGAAGAGGGATTCGACGTCGCGCGCGGTGGCGTTGCTCACGGCGACGATCCTGTCCTGGCGCAGCGCGAGCCGGCGGGCGACCACGCGGCAGTAGAGCATCCGCGCCGGGTCGTACTTTCCCGCCATGTGGAACGGCGCGAGGTCGTGGATCGTCGAGACGAGCGCGCAGGGCCTGGGCCAGAGCATCCGCCGATAGCTCGGGACATGCAGGACCTCGATCCCGTGGAGCCGCAGGAGCCGGGGTAGCGCGGCCTGGTGCCAGAGGATGTCCCTCGCCGGCGGCCGGTGCCGCTCGGGGACGGCCTCGAGGCGCATCGAGCCGGCGGCGAACCCGAAGAGCGGCATGTCGTCCTCCAGGACGAAGAGCGTGAACTCGTGCCGCGCCGCCGCGGGAATGAGGGCGCGGACCAGCGAGAGGACGTACTGGCCGACTCCCGAGCGGCCGCGCTGCATGACGGAGGTTGACAGCGCGATTCTCAAGGGAGGCCTTTCAGCCTCTTCCTCGAGCCGGCGCGCCGCTGGCGCCAGCGCTGCAGCAGCACCGCCGGGAAGAAATGGAGAAAGTCGTCGGCATAGCGCCCGGCCAGGCGCCTGGGCTCCTGGAGGAGCCGGAAGAGCCATTCGGTGCCGCTTCGCTGCATCCAGACCGGGGCCCGCGCCATCCTGTCGGCGAGAAAGTCGATGGTTGCGCCCGCGCCTATCATGACGGGGACCCCGAGCGCCTTGCAGTGCCGCGACATCCACTTCTCCTGCTTCGGGCAGCCGAAGCAGACGAGCATGACGTCCGGCCTCGCGGCGCGCACCCGACGTGTGATCTCGGGGTCGTTCATCCCGAGCAGCGGCTGGTAGGGCGGCGAATAGTGCTCGACCACCGGGAGCTTCGGATGCATGGCGGTGATCCGGCGCGCGGCCTCCGCCGCCACGTCGGGACTGCCGCCGAGCAGGAAGACGCGCCAGCCCCGGTCGGCCGCCCTCTGCAGGAGGCTTGGTATCAGGTCGGACCCGGCCACGCGGCCGGGCAGGACCCCGCCCAGCAGGTGCGAGGCCCAGATTATGGGCTTGCCGTCGCAGAGGACCAGGTCCGCGCAGACCAGGATGTGGCGCAATTCCGGGTCCCGCTGCGCCTTCACGAGGAAATCGACGTTGGGCGTGACGACGTAGTGGGTGCCGCCGGCCGCGACCATCGCCTCGATGCGGTCGACCGCGCTTGCGAACGTCAGCGCATGGAAGGGGATGCCGAGTATGGCGACGAGCCCTTCAAGTTCGATCGGGAGCGCCTTCGTTTGGACAGTGAGAGTGAGAGACACCTTCACTCAGACAGCCCCCGGTGCAGGCCGGGGATGGGGTGGGAGACCCAATCTGGGCCGGGCGGTGCGCCCCGGCGCCCGCGGCCTGGGGTGGACACCCACTTCCGCGGGGGCCCGCAGGCGGCTATTTTGGCACGCTCCCATGACGCTCCTGCGATTCCTAGTCCGCTATTCGCCGGCGATGGTCGTCTGGACCTCCCTTGCGGCGCTGCTGAGCGGCGCCTTCAGCACGGGGCTCCTGGCGCTGATCACCCTCGCGATGAACCGCCACGGCAGCCTCGGAGCGACGCTGGTCGTCGCCTTCTGCGCCCTGGGCCTCGGCCGGTTCCTGACCAACGCGCTCGCGCAGGTGACCCTCGCGCATTTCTCCCAGGCTACCACGGCGCGCCTGCGCCTGGACCTCGTGACAAAGATCCTCTCGGTGCCTCTGCGCCAGATCGAGGAGCTCGGCGCGCCGAGGCTCATGGTCGCGCTCACCGAGGACATCCTGGAGATAACGCAGGCGACCCTCACCATCCCCGTCTTCGCCTTCAACTCCGCCGTGCTGCTCGGCGGCGCGGTGTACCTTGCGTGGCTCTCGTTCCCCGTCTTCCTCGGGATGTTCGTGTTCGGGATCGTCGGGGCGGTCACCTACCGCCTGTTGATCAGGAGCGGCTTCGGGCACCTAGTCGCGGCGCGCGACGGCCAGGACCGCCTCTTCCAGCACTTCCGCTCGCTCACGGAGGGCATCAAGGAGCTCAAGCTGCACCGGGCGCGCCGCGAGTCCTTCCTCAGGGAGGACGTCGCGCGGGCCGCGGCCGTCTGCCAGAGGCACAGCGTCGCGGCCGAGCTTCGCTTCATCCTCGCGCAGAACTGGAACCAGCTGCTCTTCCTGGGGCTGATCGGCCTGATCCTCTTCCTGCTGCCCCGGATGGAGGCCGTCAGCCAGCAGGCGATGACCGGCTACGTCATCGCCACGCTCTACCTGATGGGGCCGCTGGCGGGGCTCCTGGGCAGCCTCTCGGTGTTCAGCCGGGCAAATGTCTCGCTGCGGAAGGTGGAGCAGCTCGGGCTCGCGCTGTCGGCGCTCCCGGGCGACAACGGGATCGCCTCCCGGGGCCAGTTCGCGTCCGAGCCGTTTGAGTCCCTCGAGCTTGCCCAGGTGATGCACCGCTACCACCGGGAGAGGGAGGACGACAGCTTTATGCTCGGGCCGATCAGCCTCACCATGGGGCCGGGCGAGCTCGTTTTCCTCATCGGCGGCAACGGCAGCGGGAAGTCGACGCTCGCGAAGGTGATCACGGGCCTGTACCCGCCCGCGGGCGGCGAGATCAGGCTGAACGGGACCGTGATAGGCGACCAGAACCGCGACGACTACCGCCAGTGCTTTTCCACCGTGTTCTCGGACTATTTCCTATTCGAGCGGATTGTCGGGACGGGCGGCGCGGACGGGGACCGGCGGGCCCGGGAATACCTCGAGCGCCTCCACCTGAACCACAAGGTGTCGATCAAGGACGGCGCGTTCTCCACGACGCAGCTCTCCCAGGGCCAGCGCAAGCGCCTGGCGCTCCTGTGCGCCTACATCGAGGACCGCCCGTTCTACCTGTTCGACGAGTGGGCGTCCGACCAGGATCCGCTGTTCAAGGACGTGTTCTACACCCAGCTCCTCCCGGAGCTGCGCTCGCTCCACAAGGCCGTGCTCGTGATCACGCACGACGACCGCTACTTCGACCGCGCGGACCGCCTGATCAAGCTGGACTACGGCAGGATCACCCGCGAGCACGCCGAGGGACTGGTTCCGACCGGGTCGCCGTAGGCTTCGGGAACCCCTATACTAGTAGTCCACCCCAGGAACGGCGGGGGCGGCGGGGCATCTAAGCAAGCGGACAACCCATGGGACCCACTATGACTATGAACGACAATGACCCGCAGATGAGAAGTGTCGCATCGTCGGCCAGGCTGCGACGCCTCGGCGGCATATTCGCAGCGGCCCTTGCGGCACAGGTATTTGCAGGCCATGCGCATGCGCAGACGTACGCGTTCTCCCTTCTCGCTGGAAATGCGGGCAAGCTCGACCCCGCGGACGGAACGGGCTCCGGCGCGCGCTTCTTCAATCCGACGGCGGTCGCCGTGGACGGCTCGGGCAACATCTATGTCGCCGACGGCGGCGACCACACGATCCGCAGGGTGTCCGCGGGCGGCGCGGTCACCACCTTTGCCGGCAGTTCCGGCCAGGCGGGCAGCAGCGACGGCTCGGGCTCCGGCGCCCGGTTCCTGTACCCCTATGCGGTGGCGGTCGACGGGTCGGGCAACGTCTACGTGGCGGACAGCGGCAACCACAACATCCGAAGGATCACGGCGGGCGGCGGAGTGAGCACCCTGGCCGGCACGGCGGGGATCGCGGGCAGCACGGATGGCACCGGTGTTGCCGCGCTCTTCAACCAGCCCCAGGGGATCGCGGTGGACGGGGCGGGGAACGTCTACGTGAGCGACACGAACAACAGCACGATCCGCAGGATCACCGCCTCCGGCGTCGTCACGACGCTGGCCGGCGCGGCGGGGCAGACGGGCGGCTCCGACGGCGTGGGCTCGTCCGCGCTCTTCTACTATCCCTTCGGCATCGCCGTGGACACCGCCGGCAACGTCTACGTGGCGGACTATGACAACAGCACGATCCGCAAGGTGACCCCGGGCGGATCGGTCTCGACGCTCGCGGGAAGCGCCGGGAATCCGGGCAGCGCCGACGGCCAGGGCGGCGCGGCCAGGTTCAGCCACCCGAACGGGGTGGCGGTCGACGGCGCGGGTTTCGTCTACGTGATCGACACCTCCAACCAGACCGTGAGGGAGATCTCCCCGGGCGGAAGCGTGTCGACGCTCGCCGGGACGGCGGGAATCGGCGGCAGCGCCGATGGCACAGGGGCGGCGGCAAGCTTCTTCTATCCGAGCGGCATCGCGTCGACGGCCGCCGGCATCGTCTACGTTGCCGACACGGGCAACCACAGCATCCGGGCGATGGGTTCCCCGGGTGTCGTGACCACGCTTGCGGGAGGCGCGGGGCAGAAGGGCGCCGCGGACGGAACCGGCAGCCATGCGCAATTCAAGTATCCCTACGGGGTCGCGGTGGACGGCTCCGGGCACCTCTTCGTCGCCGACTCCAACAACAACACGATCCGGGAGGTGACCGCGTCGGGCGGCAGCGTGAGCACGCTTGCCGGCGCCGCGCTGGTCGCGGGCAGCGCGGACGGCGCGGGCGGCGCCGCGAGCTTCAACAGCCCAGCCGGCGTGGCGGTGGACGGCTCGGGCAACGTGTTTGTCGCCGATGCGTCGAATTCCACGATCCGCAAGATCGCGCCGGGGGGGGCCGTGACGACCTTCGCCGGGACTGCGGGCGCCACCGGCAGCTCGGACGGCTCGGGGGCGGCCGCGCGGTTCAACTCGCCCGAGGGCGTCGCCGTGGACGCCGTCGGCAATGTCTACGTGGCGGACTCGAGGAACAACACGATCCGCAAGATCACCTCGGGCGGGCTGGTCACCACGCTGGCCGGCGCCGCCGGCCAGAGCGGGAGCGGCGACGGCGCCGGCGGCTCCGCGCGCTTCAACGGCCCCTATGCCGTGGCGGTGGACGGCTCGGGCAACGTGTTCGTCTCGGACTTCTTCAACGGGACCATCCGGAAGATCGACACCTCGAACACCGTGTCGACCGTCGCCGGCACGGCCGGCCTCCTGGGCTTCCAGGACGGGACCGGCGCCGCGGCCAGGTTCAACCAGCCGTACGCGCTCGCGCTGGACGGCTCGGGGAACATCTATGTGGCGGACACCTACAACCGCGCCATCCGAAAGATCGCCCCGGGCGGCTCGGTCACGACCCTCAACGGGTCGCAGTGCCGGTTCTACTATCCCCAGGGCATCGCGGTGGACGCTTCGGGAACCCTCTACGTCGCCGACGGCGACAACCAGGCGATCATGTCCGGGACTGTCCTGGCCGCGCCGCCGGCCGGCGGACAGGTCGCGAGCCAGTCCGTGACGACCGGCCATAACGCCTCCTTCACGGTCACGGCGCCGGGCTCGTCGATGACCTTCCAGTGGCAGACATCGGTGGACGCGGGCGCGACCTGGGGCAACGTGGGCAACAACACGGTCTTCTCCGGCGCGACGACGGCCACGCTGACCCTGACCAACCCGGCGGTCTCGATGAGCGGGGATGTCTTCCGGGTGCAGCTCCAGAATCCGGCGGGCTCGAGCCTGAGCGGCACGGCCACGCTCACGGTGTCGGGCGCGATCGGGGGCGGCCCGACGGGAAGCGCCCGGCTCATCAACCTCTCGATCCGGTCGTATGTCGGGACCGGGGCCAACTCGGTCATCGTCGGCTTCTTCATCAGCGGCTCGGGCTCGAAGCAGCTGCTTGTGCGCGGCGTGGGCCCGACGCTCGCGACCTTCGGCGTCACCGGGGTCCTCGCCAACCCGCAGCTCACGCTCGCCAATCAGGCCAGCGGGGCCGTGATAGCCACGGACACGGCCTGGGGCGGCGGCGCCGCGCTCGCCAACGTCTTTGCGTCCGTGGGAGCCTTCGCGCTGCCGGCCGACTCGGCCGACTCGGCCCTCTTCGTCTCGCCCACCGGCGGCGCGTACACCGCGCAGATAAGCGGCGTGGGCGGGACGACGGGCGTCGCCCTTGCGGAGCTCTACGACGCCGACGCGGGAGACCCCCCGACCCGGCTCACCAATGCGTCCGCGCGCGCCCTGTCGCAGCCGGGGAGCGCCGTCCTGACCGCGGGTTTCGTGATCGGGGGCACCGGAACCGACACGCTGCTGATCCGCGGGATCGGCCCCGGCCTGACGCAGTTCGGCGTCGGCGGGGTCCTCGCCACGCCGCAGGTCCTTCTGTTTGACTCCACGGGGGCGTCGATCGGCTCCAACACCGGCTGGGGGGGCGGCGGCACGCTCGCTGCCGCGTTCGCCCAGGTCGGCGCCTTTGCCCTGGCGCCCGCCTCGGCGGATTCGGCGATGCTGGTCACGCTTTCGGCCGGCAATTACACGGTCGAGGTCGCCGGCACCAACGGCTCGTCCGGGGTGGCGCTCGTCGAGATCTACGAGATGCACTGAGCCGGCATGCACCCTTCCCATCAGAGAGCCCGGCGGGCGTATGGTCCCCTGGTGGCGGTCGCCGGAGGAGGGAGGGTAGGAGAGTGCCCCATATCGGCGGGGCCGCCCGCTGTGTACGTTCTAGCCCTAGCCCATCCGCCCCTCATCCCCGCGCTCACCGCCCTTCCCGCGGCGCCGGGCTCAACCCACGGCCTTTCATGAAACGCTCACCGATCTCATTGCTCCGCCTTTCCCCGCTCGCGATCGCCTTCCTGGGCCTGACGGTCGCCGGCCGTGCGCAGACGATCCTTCCGGACTCCACGGAGGGACAGCCGTACTCGTTCCAGATCGTGACGAGCCCGGCCCAGCCCGCGGGCACGACCTACGCCGCCGAAGGGCTGCCGGCGGGCCTCTCCATCGGCGCCTCGACGGGCGTCGTCAGCGGCGTGACGGTCGCGGTGGGAACGTACAAGGGGAACCTTTCCCTCTCGTCGGGCTCCTCGACCAGCCCCTATCCGTACCAGATCACGGTGGATCCGGCGGCGGGGACGCCGACCATCACGAGCAGCGGGGGTCCCACCGGAACGGTGGGAACGCCGTTCAGCTACACCATTGTCGCGACAGACTCGCCGACGAGCTACAACATCGCCGAACTGCCCCCGGGGCTGGCCTCTTCGAGCGCCGAGATCAGCGGCACGCCGACGACCGCGGGCCTGTTCTTCACGTCGATCAGCGCGAACAACGGCAACGGCCAGGGGGCGATCCTCGTCCTCATGTTCACGATCAGCCCCGCGGGCCCGATCCCGGCCATCACCAGCGCGCTGCTGTATTCCAGCCCCGTGAACGCGCCCTTCAGCTTTGCGATCACAGCGACGAACAATCCCACCTCGTTCTCGGCCACGAAGCTCCCCGCGGGCCTCTCGCTTGACGCCTCCACCGGGGTCATCAGCGGCACGCCGTCGAGCCCCCAGGTCGCGAGCGTCCCGATCCTCGCCACGAATTCCTTCGGCAGCAGCCGGCCGCTGAACCTGATCCTGACGATCGGGAACTTCTCCGCGATCACGAGCGCCGCGGCCATCACGGGGCCGGCGGGAGGCGCCTTCAGCTACGCGCTGACGGCGAGCAACAGCCCGGTGGCCTTTGCCCTGACGGGCCTGCCCGCCGGGATCTCGGTCAACTCGATTTCGGGGATGGTCTCGGGGACCCCCACCACGCCCGGAACGTACACGCTGACCGCGAGCGCCATCAATTCGCTGGGCACCGGCCCCGCCATGGCCATCACGTTCACCGTGAGCGACCCGGTCTCGGGCGGCGTGGGCCCGACGGCGCCCCTTATCCTGTTCCCGCCCCTTCCGCAGTCGACGACCGTGGGCTCGACGGCCCAGTTCTCGGTGACGGCGGTGGGTTCCGGGGCGCTCAGCTACCAGTGGTCGCTCAACAACACCCCCATCTCCGGCGCGGGCTCCCCGACGCTGTCGATAGCGAGCGTCAAGGCCGCCGACGCGGGGCCCTACACGGTGACCGTGACCAACTCGGTCGGCACGATCGTCTCGGCGCCTGCCAGCCTCACGATCCTCTCGCTCGTGGTCCCGCCGGCCATCACCTCGCAGCCCTACAAGACCACGGCCACCGTCGGCTCCGCCGCGAGCTTTACGGTCGGGGCCTCCGGCACCGGGCCGCTGAGCGTCCAATGGATGCTGGGCGGGGTGCCGATTCCGGGCGCCACCCTGGAAACGCTGACCCTTTCGAACGTCCAGATGACGGACGCCGGCACCTATACGGCCGTCGTGAGCAGCCCGGTCGGCTCGACGACGAGCCTTGGCGCCGTGCTGACCGTGTCCGAGACGGCCTTTGCACCCATCTTCCAGTACCAGCCGAGCCCGACCGCGATCACGGTCGGGGGCACGGCCACGCTCCTCGTCGGCGTCGTCGGCTCCCCCCCGGTCACCTACCAGTGGTCGAAGGGCGGGGTCGCGATCCCGGGGGCGAACAGCGCGAACCTCACCTTCACGAGCGTGGCCCTGTCCGACGCCGGCACCTATTCGGTGGTGATCACCGATCCCGCCGGGTTTGTGACAAGCTCGAGCGTAGCCCTTACAGTGTCGCCGGCTGGCGGCCCGCCGGTTGTTGTGTCCATCGTGCTCCAGCCGGCGCCTGTATCGACGACGGTGGGCGGCGCCGCCACCTTCACGGTGGCCGTGACCGGGGACGCCTCCATCATCTACCAGTGGCGCAGGAACCAGGCCCCGATCGCCGGGGCGACGGGCCCGTCGTTCACGATCGCCGACGTGCACGTGTCGGACGCCGGGACCTACGACGTCGAGGTCGCCAACGGCTTCTCGGCCACCATCTCGGTGCCGGTGCTCCTGACCGTGGCCCCCGTGGCCGTGCCCAGCCGCCTTTCAAACGTGTCGGTGCGCGGATTCAGCGGCGCCTCGGACCAGACGCTCATCATCGGGCTCGTGGTCGGGGGAACGGGCGCCGAGGCCGCGCTTGTGCGCGCGGTCGGCCCCACGCTCTCCACCTTCGGCGTGGCGGGCCTCCTAGCCGACCCGCAGCTGGTCCTGTCCACGCCGGCCGGCGCGACGGTGGCGTCCGACGACAACTGGGGCGGCGGGGCCGCGCTCTCCGCGGTCTTCACGCAGGTGGGCGCATTCCCCCTGCCCGCCGCGTCCCTGGACTCGGCGGTCCTGACGAACCTTCAGCCGGGCTCGTACACCGCGCAGGTGCACGGCGCAAACGGCGGGACCGGCGTGGTGCTCCTTGAGGCCTATGACGCCGACACGGCCGCCGCCCCGACCGCGCGCCTAATCAACGTGTCCGCCCGCGGGCTGGCGGGAACCGGACAGAACGTGCTGACGGTGGGGTTTGTGATCACCGGGACCTCGCCCAGGACGATCCTCGTCCGGGGCATAGGTCCCACCCTTGCCTCATTCTCGGTGGCCGGGGCCATGGCGGACCCGCAGCTGACCGTGTCCGACTCCAGCCAGAACGTCGTGGGCTCTAATGACACCTGGGGCGGGACGGCTGCGCTCCAGGCCGCGTTCAACGCGGTGTCGGCGTTCGCGCTTCCCACGACCTCGAGGGACGCCGCCGTCCTGGTGACGCTGCCCCCCGGCGCCTACACGGCCCAGGTGAGCGGCGCCGGCGGGTCGACCGGGGTCGCCCTGCTCGAGATGTACGACATGCCGTAGGGCCTGACACCTCACATGGCGACTCTGCCCTGGACGGCCGCGGGGCCCCTAGTGGACAAACGCAATCATTACGGCCACGAGGGCGGCCGCGCCGGCGAGGACGATCAGGACGGTGCTCGTGGAAACCCGCTGTTCCGCGCGGGTATCGTAGCGAATGCCTGAAGTTGAATTCTTCATGCGCGTGTTTCAGCATGTCCCATACCACCTTTCCGAGGCGCCCTTCCCATTTTCACCCCAGAACATGAAACCTGAAGAAACCCCCGCCATCTGCCGGCGCCCGCCGTCAACGCCCCTCAGGCGCGCCCTCGCGCTCTCCCTTCTCCTCGCATTGCCGGCATTTGCGACCCAGGCCGCCCCCGGGCTGAACGGGTCCTGGAGGATGGACGTGCCGAAGCCCTCGGGCGTCACCCTCCACACGTTCATCGTGCTCCACCAGGAGGGCGCCGAGATATCCGGGACGGTCTCCCCCAACGGCTCGGGCGAGATTCGGATCCGCGGGGTGCACGCGGAGGGCGAGGACGTGGTGTTCGATATGGAGTGGGGATGGACGTTCCGCGTCCGGCCCGAGGGCAAGAGCCTGCACGTGGTCATAAGCTATGACGGTGGGGGGAAGGACGAGGCGCTCGCCGTTCCCGTCTCCGAGGAGAGCCTGCGCGCCCCCGCCGCCCTGCCCCTCCCGGCGGTCCGCGACCTCCCCGACAACGGCCTGGCGAGGACGCCCCCGATGGGATGGAACAGCTGGAATCATTTCGCGGAGGCCGTCGACGACCGGATCGTCCGCGAGGCGGCCGACGCCATGGTCAGCTCCGGGATGGAGGCCGCCGGGTACGTCTACGTGAACATCGACGACACCTGGGAGAAGGGGCGCGACGCCCGCGGCAACATCGTCCCGAACAGGAAGTTCCCGGACATGAAGGCCCTCGCGGGCTATGTCCACGGCAGGGGCCTCAAGCTCGGGATCTACTCGTCCCCGGGCCCCGCAACCTGCGGGGGCTACGAGGGAAGCTACGGGCACGAGGAGCAGGATGCGAAGACCTACGCTTCCTGGGGCATCGACTACCTGAAATTCGACTGGTGCAGCGCGGGGCGCATCTACCCCAGCTCGCAGATGCGGCCGGTCTACCAGAAGATGGGCGACGCCCTCCTGCACTGCGGGCGCCCCATCGTCTTCAGCCTGTGCCAGTACGGCATGGAGGATGTCTGGAAATGGGGCCCCGGGGTGGCCGGCAACCTCTGGCGCACGACGGGCGACATCCAGGACAACTGGAAGTCCATGTCCACGATCGGCTTCAACCAGGGCCACCTGGCCCCGTTCGCGGGGCCGGGCCACTGGAACGACCCGGACATGCTCGAGGTGGGCAACGGCGGGATGAGCGTCGCGGAGTACCGCACCCACTTCAGCCTCTGGTGCATGCTTTCCGCGCCCCTCATGGCCGGGAACGACCTCCGCAGCATGTCGGCCGACACCCGGGACATCCTCACGAACCGCGAGGTCATCTCGGTCGACCAGGATCCCCTGGGAAGCGAGGGGACGCGCCTCTTCGCAAGGGACGGCGTGGAGGTCTGGGCCAAGCCGCTCCAGGACGGGGGGCTGGCGCTCGGTCTCTTCAACCGGAACGACGCGGAGGCGACGGGCTCGTTCACGTGGGCCCAGGTCGGGAGGCCCTCCAGGCCGTCCGCGGTGCGCGACCTCTGGCAGCACCGCGGCATCGCCGCCTCGGACGACGGCTTCAGCGCCTCGGTGCCCGCGCACGGGGTCGTGATGCTGATCGTGAAGTGAGTTAGGATGTCAGGGGTCCTGTGCCGGGTGCCCGCCGCCGCCGGCGGGGCCCGGGCCTAGTTTGCAGTGGAACCGCCCCGGCCGGGCGTGCTTGAATCCCCGTCCAAACCCATGCCGACGGAACCCGCCCACGCCCCCGACGCCGCAGGCCGCGCCGCGGCGCTGGGGAGGAGGGCGGACCTGCGGCTCTGCCTGCGGAACTGCACGCGGGAGGGGATCGTCGCCATGCCGATCGTCACCATGGCGCTTCCGGGGAGCATGGCGCTCTCCGCCCTCATCACCAAGGGGTACCCGCTCCCCGCGACCTCGATAGGGATCCTGGGCTCACTGCCCTTCGTCGGCAATTTCCTGCAGCTCTTCGTCTCGCCGTTCCTCCTCCGGTGGAGGCCGCCGAAGGCCGTGACGCTTGCCGCCGAGGCCCTCCACCTCGCCAGCTGGGTGGCGCTTGGGTTCATCATGCCCTGGATCCCGCGCAACGCGCCGGCGCGGGCCGGCCTCTGGATCGTGGGCTGGTTCTTCGTGTCGAGCTGCTTCGGCGCGGTGGCGGGCGTCTCATGGAGCACGTGGATCGAGGAGTGGGTTCCCGCGCGGATCCGCGGGAAGTTCTTCGGCAGGCGCAACCAGATCCTGCAGCTCTCGACCGTCTGCTTCCTCATGGCGTCGGGCTGGGTCCTCTCCCGGTGGGAGTACTCGGTCGCCGCCTTCCAGGCCGTCATCTTCGGCGCGGCCTTCCTGCGGATCTTCTCGCTCCGGTGGCAGTGGAGGAGCCCGACCCGGCCGCACCGGGAGCCCCCCGCCACGCACGAGTCGCTCGCCGGCCAGGTCGAGGTCATCCGCAGGTCGGGCTCGTTCCTGGCCTTCGTGTTCTTCGGCGCGGTGTGGAGCTTCGCCGCCAACTGCTTCGGCCCCTTCTACACGGTGTTCATGTTCGACCGGGTGGGGTTCTCCGCGCTGGACGTGGGCGTCGTGACGGCCCTCTCGCAGGTCGGCGGCGCGCTCTCCCTCCCCGCGTGGGGCCGCCTCCTCGACCGCTACGGCAACAAGTCGGTCATGGTGTTCTCGCTCATCCTCTGGCAGCTCTCGATGTTCCTGTGGTGCGTGGTCAACCCCGGCAACCGGGCGATGCTCTACGGGCTCTGGACCTGGATCGGGGCGACGAGCGCGGGGTTCGTGCTCGGGCAGTTCACGATCCTGCTGCGGCTGATTCCTTCCGCGGCCAAGAAGCTGGCCATCGGCTTCAACCTCGCCATGTCGTCGCTTGTCGCGGCGGTGGCGCCCATCCTCGGCGGCTGGGTCCTCTCGAACGCCCCGGCGGGGTGGGGCGGCCCGCTCCAGGTCTACCACATCTGCTTCATGGTCCAGCCGATAGTGGCGCTGGCCGGGGCCTTCCTGCTCCTGCGGGTCCGGGAGCCCGCCGCGAGCCCCTTCTCGCGGGTCGTCGGCGCGATGCGCAATATCCGAACCTTGGGGGGCGTCCTGGGTCTCAGCTTCCTCGTGAACTACGTCTTCGTCGAGCGCACCGACCGGCAGGAGCGCCCCCAGGTGGGGCCCCGGTGAAACCTTTGGCCCCCGGGCGCGTCTCGACATTGACATGCCATTCCCCAATCCTGCGCCCGTCATGCGCACCCCAAAAGACTCCAAGCGCCGCGGCTTCACCCTCATCGAGATCCTGGTCGTCATCGCGATCATCACCTTCCTCGCCGGCCTCACTATCGCCAACGTGGGCAAGCTCTTCGGCGGCTCGCAGATCGACATCGCCAAGCTCTTCGTCTCCCAGAGCATCAAGACCCCGCTCGTCACCTACCGCCTGCACATGGGGGGCTACCCCACCACGGACGAGGGGCTCGCGGCGCTCAACACGGCGCCCGCGAACAAGTCCGACCGCTGGCGGGGCCCCTACCTCGCGGAGGGGACGAAGCTCCCGCTCCTCGACCCCTGGGGCGAGCCCTACCAGTACCGCTATCCCGGAGTCCACAACAAGGACGGCTACGACATGTGGTCCAAGGGCCCCGACAAGACCGACGGAACGGATGATGACATCGGAAACTGGTGAGCCCGGCGGATTCACGCTCATCGAGGTCCTGCTGGCGATAGCGCTCGTCGCGCTCCTGAGCTGGATCTTCGTGGGCGCGTCCGCGGCCCTCCTGTCCGACAAGGGCCTCTCGCTGGACGAGCAGTTCTGGGCGGCGTGCGCCGCGGCGCGCAAGGAGGCGCTCGAGGAGCGCAGGAGCGTGCTCCTGACGGTCGAGACGAAGGACCCCAAGGCCCGGGGCTACACCCTCAACGACGGCGCGGCCAAGAGGTCGCTTCCGATCTCCGGGCCGGAGGACCTCATGATCGACTTCCACCCGGTTCAGTCGGACGCAAGCTCCTCGTCGCTCATCGGCGGGACGCTGGTGGAGACCCAGCCGCTCGCCGCGGCGACCTTCTACAACGACGGCACCTGCACGCCCTTCCGCGCCCAGGTGCGCACGCTCGGCGGGGCGCACATCCTCTCGGTCGACCCGTGGACGTGCGCGCCCGTCCTGTCCAAGTCCGATGCCACGCAATAGGGGATTCACGCTCATCGAGGTCCTCGCGGCCCTCATGATCTTCTCCCTCACCGCGGTGGTGCTCGGGGGTGCCTACCTGAACGTGCTCAACAGCTACGAGGTGGCGCAGCGCTCGAACGCCAACGACGGGGACGTCTACTTCGCGAGGGCCCAGCTGCTCGCGCAGGTCGACCTCGCCATGGCGCAGGCCGGCGCGGAGTTCGACGACGGGGACCGCCACGTGAAGTGGACGGCCGAGATCGACCCGGCGACCACGGCCGACCTCTTCAATGTCACCTTCACGTGCACGGTCTCCGGTTCCTCGGTGGGGCCGTCCAAGGCGGTCTCCGAGACGTTCATGCTCCTGCGCCCGACCTGGTCCGACCCGGCCGCGCGCAGCGAGCTCAGGTCGAAGTCCGCGAGCCGGATCGCGCTCGCGCAGGGAAAACTGCCCAAATGAGGACGCGCGGGTTCTCCCTCATAGAGATCGTGATGGCCATGGCTCTCGTGGGGCTGGTCCTCGTGGGGATGAACACCTTCATCTTCTCGATGAGCGAGCTCTGGGGGAAGAACACCGACGTCAGGCTCTTCGACCAGCACGTGCGCGCCGTGACGCGGTTCCTCCAGCGCGAGATGGTCCGCGCGACGCTCCCACCGGCGGCGTCGGTGAACTCAACGCCGGTGGGCGTCCAGCCGATCAGCCCCTCCGGGGCCGGCCGGGACAACCTGGTCACGTACATGGAGCTCACCGGGAACCGCATCCTCAGCTGGCCCGAGAGCCCGCTGCCCGAGGTCTTCTGCTCGCTGCAGGTGAGGCGGGACAGGGGCCTGGTCATGCTCTGGCACTCCGACCTCGAGAACCACTTCAACGACGACCCCCCGCGCGAGGCGCTGGTCTCGCCCTTCGTGACCAAGCTCGCGTACGACTACTTCGACACGGACTTCGGCAAGTGGACGACGGAGACCGCCGTCCGCACCGACACCTCGGGGAACCCCGTCCCGCCCCAGCGGCTCCGGGTGACGTTCGCCTACGAGAACCTGACGCGCGAGGCCCTGGTCACGGTCCCCGCGGTCGCGCAGGGGCTCCCGAACCCATGGTGACCCCGGCGCCATTCCCGCCCCGCAGGCCGGCCGAGCGCTCCTCGGTCATCGTGCTCGTGCTCGTCTCGATGCTCTTCACGGCGGCGGCGCTGACCGCCTTCATAGAGAAGGCCGGCAACGACCTCCTGGTCGAGGTCCGCCAGGCCGACGCGAAGCGGCTGCGGCAGGAGGCCTTCTCGGTGCTCGAGGTCACGCTGGCCGTGCTCGAGGACTTCCGCCAGGCGGACGGCGGGCTCCACAGCGCCGCGGAGGGATGGAGCGACCCCCTCGGCTGGGCGGGGTGGGCCCCCTCCGAGAACCGGACGGTGGACGTCTCCTTCCAGGACGAGAGCGGCAAGATCCCGCTCAGGCGCGCCGACATGAACACCCTCACGAACCTCTTCGTGTACTGGCAGATGTCCCCCTCCGACGCCGAGAAGCTGGCGGACGCCCTGGAGGGCTGGATGCAGACCGGGCACGTCTACACGTCGGCGCTCGCGCCGGACTACCAGGACGCGACGATCCCGTACGCCGAGCCCGCGCGGCCGATGCGCTCCTTCAGCGAGCTCGCGTCCGTCGCCTACGCGAGGGAGGTGTTCTTCGACGAGAACGGCCTGCCGAACGAGCTCTTCTGGAGGTTCGTGAACGACGTCTCGATCTTCAACTACTCGCAGCCGAACGCGAACGGGGCCAACGGGGACGTGATGGCGGCGCTGGGCCAGTACACGGACGCCCAGCGCCAGCACATAGGCGACTACCTCTCGGGCACGGGCCAGTACGCCCAGCAGGGCCAGAACTACTTCATGAACTCGGGCACTCTCGGCGCGGTGGCGGGCTTGGGCGGGAACGCGAACGTCTTCGGGACCACGATCTCGGCGCTGCGGGTCAACATCACCGTCCACGACGGGCGCTCCCAGTACCGGCTCTCGGCGGTCGTCTCGCCCCAGGGGGGCGCGACGATCAACCAGACCAACGCGACAAACCCGGCGGCGGCGGCCAGCATGTCCACCTCAAGCGCCTCCACCTCCGTCACAAACACGACCCAGCCCTCGTCCAGGGCCACCGGCGCGAAAGCCGCCGCCGCGGCCTCGCAAAGCATCAATTATCCCTTTACGGTCCTTGAGATTGTCGAAGATGATGAGATCCCACAGGCACCCCCCGCAGCCCCACCCCCGTCCTAAGCATGTGCGCATCGCCCTTTGACGTCTTCCGCGGAGGGCCGCCCCCGCCCAGGGTGGCGGTCCTGCCCGACGCGGTCTTCTTCTCGCGGGCCATGCCCGTGGCGGCCTCGGCCTCGAGGGCGGACGTGGTCGCCCAGGTCGGCCTCGTCCTCGAGTCGCTCTCCCCGTTCCCGCTGGCCCAGCTCTATTTCGGGTACTACTGGCCGCCGGGGGCCGAGCGGGCGCTGGCCTTCGCGTCCTACCGGCGCAGGTTCACGGCCGAGCAGCTCTCGGAATGGGCCGGCGCCGAGCGCGTGATGCCCGCCTTCGCGACCATTTTCGGGTATGAGGCGGGGCCCGCGACGACGGTCGTCCTCTCCTCGACCGAGGGCCTGACGGCGGTCCATTGGGACAGCGGTCAGGTCCCCTCGGCCGTGCTGCACCAGCCGCTGGCCCCGGATGCGCCCGAGGAGGTGCGGGCCGAGGCCAGGGCCCGGCTCATCAAGGCGGCCGGGGAGGCCGTGAAGGTCGTCGACATCCCGTCGCCGCCCGCGGCCGTGGCGGGCGGAAGCGACCGCGAGTTGGTCTTCGAGGCGGGCGGGCTCCGGTCCAGGCTGCCGGCGGACGTGGCGGCCGCGCTCGACGTCCGCGACAAGGGGGACCTCCTGGCGCTGGCCAAGGCGCGGCGGCGCGACATGGTGCTCTGGCGGGCCGCGGTCGCGGCCGTCGCCCTTTGCATCATCCTGACCCTCGCCGAGATCGCCCTCTTCGGCGCCGGGCTGTGGCAGAAGGCCCGGGTGACCAAGGTCGCCGCCCAGAGGATGACGGTATCCCGCATCAGGGACGAGCAGGACCTCGCCGGTCGCATCGACGACCTCTCCACCAAGCGCCTCCTGCCCCTCGAGATGATCTCAGTCGCCTCGCCCGAGGTCGCCATGCCGAAGAGCCCGCCTGCCATCCAGTTCCTGCGGGCGACCACGCCGGCCCTCAACACGATCCAGATCGAGGCGCAGACGAGCAACGCCGGGGCGATCGCCGGCTACAAGACGGCGATCGAGCAGGCGCCGGGCGTCGACCGGGTCGAGATCAGGGACCAGCGCGCCCGCGACAACGTCGTGACCTTCACGCTCATCATAACCTTCAAGCCCGGGGCGCTCCAGCCCGCCGCCTCGTGATGAGAACGCTGCGCGCATTCTTCATGGCCCGCCTCCTCCGGGAGAAGGTCCTCCTGGCCGGCTTCGTGGTGATGGTGGCCGCGGTGTGGCTCTCCAGCATCGCGGGGCGCACGGGCCGCCTCGTCCGCGAGGCCCGCTCGACGACCGGGAGCCTCAACGAGCAGCAGCTCTGGCTCTCGAACAAGGCGGCGATCGAGGCGCAGGCCCAGGCCTCCGCCGCCCGGCTCGACGCCGTGAAGACGCTCGACGCCACGAGGCTCCTCGCCGAGGTCTCGGCCATCGCCTCCGAGGCGGGGCTCAAGAACACGACGAGCGGCGAGCCGAAGGACGCGAGCAGCGGCCAGCTCTCGGTCCACACCCTCACGTTCAACGTGACCAAGGTCGACTGGGCCACGCTCAAGCAGTTCTACCTCGGGCTCAGCAAGCGCTCCCCCTACATCGGGATCGAGCAGTACTCGATGCAGGTCGACCGGGCGAACCCGGCGCTCCTGAACGCGAATTTCCAGATCTCGTCGGTCGAGATCTCCAGGAAATGACGGCGCGCCGCCCCCGCAAGAGGCCCGCTCCCCCGGAGGGCTAGGCCCGGACCCCGGCTTCCCATGGCGATCGTCTCACGGCAGGAACGCGCGCCCGACCCGGTCCCGAGCGGCCGCGGGGCCAGCCTCCCGCTGCGGCGCCTCACGTTCCGCGCGATGGCGACCCAGTGCGAGGTGCAGTACACGGCGCCGGCCGGGGACGCGCAGGCGTCCCGATTCGAGGCCGCGGCGGAGGGCTGGGTGCACGCCTTCGAGGCCAAGTTCTCCCGCTTCCAGCCGGGCAGCATCGTGAGCCGCATCAACGACGCCGCGGGCAGGGAATGGGTCCAGGTCGACCCGGAGACCGAGGGGCTGCTGGCGATGTGCGACACCCTGCACTTCATGACGCGCGGGATCCTCGACCCGTCCGCGCTGCCGCTCATCCGCATCTGGAACTGGAAGGCTGACCCCCCCGCGATCCCGGGCCCGGAGGCGATAGCCGCGGCGCTCAGGCTCGTCGGCTGGGCAAAGGTGAGGAGGGAGAAGGAAAGGGTCTTCCTGCCCGAGAAGGGCATGGCGCTCGACTTCGGGGGCTTCGGCAAGGAGTACGCCGTGGACATCGTCTCCCACATCGCGAGGGACCACGGCGTCCTGGATTCGCTCGTGGACTTCGGGCACGACCTGCGCGCGGCCGGCGCGCCCCCCGGCAAGCCCGCGTGGCACATCGGGCTCGAGGACCCCAAGGTCCCGGGCAAGAGCTGGGGCAGCGTCGGGCTGACCGGCAAGTCGATCGCGTCCTCGGGCGACTACATCCGGTCGTTCACGATAGCGGGGCGGCGCTACGGCCACATCATCGACCCCCGCACGGGCTGGCCGGTGGCCAACGGGTGCACGCAGGCGACCGTGATCGCGGACACCTGCCTGCAGGCGGGCATGCTCTCGACGTCGGCCTTCATAGCCGGCGTCCAGGCCGGCCTCGAGATGATCGGCTCGGTCCCCGGGGCCGAGGGGATCATCCTCACCGGGAGCGAGAGGGCCCAGACGCGGGGCTTCTTCAACTACGTCGCCTCGGCCTGACCAGGCGCCCGGCGCGGTTTCAGCCGACCTTGAAGCTCGAGCTGACCTGGAGGACCGCCATCACCATGGCGATCGCGATGAATCCCACGAAGACGAACACGGCCCCGAGGATGGCGCTCGCGATCACCTTCGTGAACATGTTGAGCTGCCTCGAGATCTTCACCTGGTAGGTGGTCGCGATGTCCCTGAGGCAGGGGACGACGTTGCCGGTGTTCTCGCCCACGGCGAGGCGGTCCAGCACGAGGTCGGGGAAGCATCCCGTCCGCGAAAGCGAGGCCGAGAGCGACTCGCCCTCGAGCACCCGGTCGATCGCCCCGTCGAACGCCCTGCGGTGCACGCGGTTCTTGATCTGGCGCTCGGTCATGCGGAGCGCCTCGGCGGCCGTGATCCCGTTCTGCAGCAGGACCCCCAGCGTCTGGCTGAAGTCGAGGACCGTCTGGGAGATGATGAAGGGGCCGATGACCGGCGTCTTGAGGAGCCAGGCGTCGCTCTTCTCCCGCCCGGCCTCCGTCGAGCGCCACCGCCAGGCCGCGACCAACCCGATCGCCGCCGCGATGGCGACGAAGAGGCCGTAGTGGAGGGTGAAGTTCGCGAGGGCGATCAGGATCCGGGTCGACAGCGGCATCTTGCCCCCGAGCGAATGCAGCAGCGTCTGCAGGCGCGGGAGCAGGAAGAAGAGGAAGAACATGACGACGCCGAACGACGCCACGATGATGACGGCCGGGTAGGCCATCGCGGTCAGGAGCGCCGTCCGCAGCTCCTTCTGCTCGGTCATGAGGCTTATGAGCCTCGAGAGCGTGTCGTTCAGCGAGCCCGTCGCCTCGCCCGCGCGGATGAGGTTGGTCGTCGAGGAGTCGAACACCTCGGGGTAGGCCTCCATCGCGCGCGAGAGCGGCGCCCCCTCGCTGAGGCGCGCCCACAGGCCCTCGCAGAGCGAGCGCAGCCTCGGCTCCTTGATGCGCATGGAGAGGAGCCGCACGGCCTCGCCGCCGGAGAGCCCGCTCGAGGTCAGGTCGTGGAGCGACTCGAGGAAGGGGAGCGTTTCGGCGCGCCTGGGCACCGCTTCGGAGCGGGCCTGCCCGCCCGCCGCCGGCTCCGCGCCGGAATCCTGCGCCCGGGCCGCGCCCTTTCGCGGGGCGGCCGGGGCCGCCCCCGGCGGCGGCGGCGCCTCGGCAACCGCGGCGACGCTCATCCCGCGGGCCGACAGGAGGCGCAGCGCGTCCTTCCTCGTGGGCGCGTCGATCGCGGACTCGACGGGGTTGCCGGCCTGGTCGCGGGCTTTGTAGGCAAAGCGGGGCATCTCTGCTTCCTTGCCGCCCCTACTTGTCCGAGACCGTGATTACGCGCAGGACCTCGTCCAGGGTGGTGTGGCCGGCCTTGACCTTCTCCCATCCGCTCTGGCCGAGGGTGCGCATGCCGTGCTGGCGGGCGCTGTGCGCAAGCGTGCGCGTGCTCTCGCGCCTCAGGATCTCGGCGTGCATCTCCTCGTTCAGGCGGAAGATCTCGAAGAGGCCGATGCGGCCGCGGTAGCCCGTCCCGCGGCAGCGGTCGCACCCGACCGGCGCGCGCAGGGTGGTGACGGTCTCCGCCTCCTTGGGGTCGCAGCCGAGGATCGCCAGGGACTCGAGGACCTTGATCTTCGCCACGGGCTCCATCCGGGCGCACTCGGGGCAGAGCCTGCGGACGAGGCGCTGGGCGATCACGAGCTCGATGGCCGAGGCCACGAGGAAGGGCTCGATCCCCATGTCGACCAGGCGGGTGATGGCGCCCGGAGCGTCGTTCGTGTGGAGGGTCGAGAAGACGAGGTGGCCCGTCAGGGATGCGCGGATCGCGATGTCGGCCGTCTCCCGGTCGCGGATCTCGCCCACCATGATGACGTCGGGGTCCTGGCGCAGGACGTGCCGGAGCGCCGAGGCGAAGGTGAGGCCGATCTCGGAGCGCACCTGCATCTGGTTCACCCCGGGGACCTCGTACTCGATCGGGTCCTCGATCGTGATGATCCGCAGGTCGGTCGAGTTGATGTGCCGCAGGAAGGCGTTCAGCGACGTGCTCTTGCCCGAGCCCGTCGGGCCCGTGACGAGGATGATGCCGTGGGGGTAGTCTAGGACCTCCTTGATCTGGGACTGCTCCTCGGCGCTCATGCCGAGCCTGTCCATCGTGTAGGCCTCCTTCTTCTTGTTGAGGAGGCGCAGCGAGATCGACTCCGCGTAGATCGTGGGGATCGTCGAGACGCGGATGTCGAGCGTCGTGCCCGCGGCCTTGAAGTTGATCCTGCCGTCCTGCGGGAGCCTGCGCTCCGAGATGTTGAGCCTGGCCATGATCTTCACCCGCGAGATGATGGCGTCCTGGAAGCGCAGGAGGTTCTCGGGCACGGAGACGGGGACGAGGAGGCCGTCCACCCGGTAGCGGATCCTGAGCTGGCCCTCCTGGGGCTCGAAGTGGATGTCGGTCGCCTGGTCGTCGACGGCCTGCGTGATCACGTCGGTGACGAACCTCACGACGGCGGCGTCCTCGTCGACGTCCGCCTCGGCGTCCCTCTGCGCCTCGGGCGCCACGTAGCCCTCGTCGCTGTCCTCGAGGGCCCCGGAGCCGACGCCGAAGTTCTCGATGATGAGCTGGTGCACGCGCTCGGGCACGGCCATGTGCCACACGAGCGGCCTCGGGGTGAACGTCCGCAGCCAGTCGGCCATCGAGGGGTCGGGGAGCCACGCTGAGGCGAGGTGAAGCGGGGTCGACGCCGTGGGCTCCGGGTCGCCGTCCGCGGACGGCGACCCGGAGCGGATCGGGATGATCTGGAAGTCGTGGACGAGCCGCGCCGGCAGGAGCCCGCGCGCGCCGGGGTCGGTCTCGAGGTTGGTGGCGATGTCGAGGCCGGCCGCGGCGGCCACCATCGTGAGCGCCGCGTTCTCGTCGACGGCGAGGGCGGCGACGAGCGCCGCCAGCCGGAGGCCGCGCGGCGCCTCGAGGACCGCCTGGCGCTGCACGTCCGACAGGCGCGAGGCTATGGACTCGGGAAGGGTGTCCTGCTGCGTGGCTTGCATGGCTTCGTGCGGAGCCCCGCGCTCACTTCGTGTCCAGCTTCTGGAGGAGCGTCTCCTTCGCGTCCGGCATCTTGTCCGGGTTCGTGAGGAACTGCTGGATCTGGTCCCTGTTGGACATCCCCTGGATCTGGCTCCTCGTGTCGGCCGTCGCCTCATCGGGCCGGATGACGTGCGGGCGTATGAAGAGGAGCAGCTCCGTGCGCGTGAGCTCCCTGTCCCGGGCACCGAGCAGGTTGCTCAGGATCGGGATCTCGAAGAGCAGCCCGAGCTTGCCCTTGTCGACGGACAGGCCCGAGCTCTGGAGGCCGCCGAGGACGGCCATCTCGCCGTCCGTGACGTTGATGAACGCGGTGGCCTCCCGGTGGCCGATGATGGGCTGCTGGTTGCCGTCGATGAGCACGCTCCCCTCATCGTCGTCCACGATCTGGTCGATGTTGAGCTGGATCTTCCCGTCGTCGCCGATCAGAGGCGTCACCTTCAGCGTGATGCCGATGTCCTTGTAGCTCACCTGGGACGAGGTCGCAAAGGAGCCACCGATCGAGGTCGAGGCCAGGGGGACGCCGGTCGTGCCCGTGAGGACGGGCTTCTGCTCGGTGACCGTGAACGTGGCCTGCTTGTTGTGCGTGGTCGTGATCGTGTCCTGCTGGAGAATCCTGACCTTGTGCTTGTCCCCGAGGGTCTGGAGGGTCGCCAGGAAGTTGAGGGGATTGATGCCTCCCGCGGCCGCGGTGGTCCCGCCGGCGGCCGTCACGACGGGCCCGAACGTCCAGCCGGCGACGCTCCCGACGGCTCCCGTGATGGAGGTCCCGCCGTTCGGGGCCGTCCCGACCGTGAGGCCGAGCGCGTTCAGGCCGTCCTGGTCCTTGTCGGTGAGGGTGACCTCGGCGATCACGACCTGGATGGCGACCTGGGCCAGGAGGACGTCGATCTTCTCGACGATCCCCTTGATGAGCCGGATGTCGTCGAAGGTCCCGGAGACCACGACCGAGTTCGTGCGCTCGTCGGGCTGGACCGTTATGAAGCTGCTGAATTCGCTGGAGCCTGAGCCCTCCTCCTTGGCCGCGGCCGCCGGCACGTTCGCGGCGGGGGCCGGGGCGGGCGCGATCTGGCCCGGGCGCACCGACTGGGAGGCGGCCTTCTGCGTCGCGGCGTTCTGGCCGCTGATGAGGGCGGAGAGGAGCGTCGCCACGTCCTTCGCGTCCCCGTGCTTGAGCGGGATCACCTCCATGCGCGTGAAGGGGTCCGACTTGATGTCGAGCTGCTGGATCAGCGCGTCGAAGAGCGGGTATTCCCTCGAGTCGGCGATCAGGATGATCTGGTTCGTCCGGTCGTCCGGGGTGTAGGAGGTCGTGGAGCGCAGCTGGTTCGCCGCGGGCCCGGTCAGCATCGAGTGGATCTTCGAGACGACGTCGCTCGCCTTGGCCCCGTTGCGCAGGGCGTAGAACTTGGGCGTGAGGGTGCTCTGCCTCGGCTGGTCGACCGCCTGCAGGAGCCGCTCGATCTTCTGGATGTTCTCCAGGGAGTCGGTGACCATGACCACGTTGGCCTTCTCGAGCGGCACCAGGCCGCCGCCGATCCCGGGGGTCATGAAGGACTGGATCTGCGGGACGAATTCCGAGGTCCGCAGGAACGTGAGCTCGAAGATCTTGGTGGCGATCTTGCCGCTCGGCGGCAGGTCCAGCGACGAGCCGATGATCATCTCCGGCGCCTCGCTCTTGGCCTGGGAAAGCGCGGTCACCTTGAGGAACCGCTCGCCCATGGGGGACACGGAGACGCCGTTCAGCTCGAGGATCGTCTCCAGGGCGATCACGAGCTCGTCCTTGGGTATCGGGCGGGTGATCTTGAGCGAGTAGCTGGCCGTCGGGAGCTGGCCCGGGCGCACGATCGTCCTCCCCGTCAGGTTCTCCAGCGAGACCAGGACGGAGTCGATGTCCCCTTCGCTCAACTTGAACGAGTCCACCATGTTGTCGTTGGCCTTCGGGGCGGCGGGCGCCGCCGGCTTGGCGGCGCCGGGTGGGGGCGTTTGGGCCAGCAGGCCGGAGACGGCAAAAAGGCTCGATGCGAGCCACAAGCGTGGGAGGCGCAATGTCATGCGGATTTAGGGAGGGGTTATGAAAGGATAAACCGCCCGGATTGTAAATGGTGTTGTGTTGTGACGCCTTTTGACCCCCAAGGTTGCGTTTTGCCTCCAGATTTGCCGCTTGCCCGGCCGGTTTTGCGGTCCAACCCTCCGGAAAGGCGATGCCCAACACCTTCGGAAAACTGTTTACCATCTCCACTTGGGGCGAGAGCCACGGCGCCGCGGTGGGGGTCGTCATCGACGGATGCCCGCCCCGGCTGCCGTTGGCGGAGGCGGACATCCAAACGGACCTCGACCGGCGGAAGCCCGGCCAGAGCGCCATCACGACCCCTCGCAAGGAGCCGGACAGGGTCGAGATCCTCTCGGGAGTGTTCGAGGGGAGGACGACCGGGGCCCCGATCTCGATGCTTGTCCGCAATTCCGACGCCCGGCCGGGCGCCTACGACGAGATGCGCGAGAAGTTCCGGCCCTCGCACGCGGACTTCACCTACCAGGCCAAGTACGGCTTCAGGGACCACCGCGGCGGCGGGCGCAGCTCCGCCCGCGAGACGGTCGGCCGCGTGGCCGCCGGCGCCGTCGCAAGGAAGATCCTTTCCCTGGCCGGTTCCGTCGAGATCCGGGCCTACGTCGCCCGCATCCAGGACATAGGCGTGCCGCCCGGCGCCGCCGGGAGGTTCCCGTCGCTCTCCGAGGTGGATGCGACCCCTGTCCGCTGCCCGGATCCCGCGACCGCCGCGGCCATGATCAAGAGGATCGAGGAGGTGCGCTCGCAGGGGGACTCCGTGGGGGGCGTCATCCACTGCCGGGTCCGCGGCGTGCCCGCCGGGCTTGGCGAGCCCGCCTTCGACCGGCTGGAGGCCGACCTCGCGAAGGCGATGCTTTCCCTCCCCGCGACCAAGGGGTTCGAGATCGGCAGCGGCTTTGCCGGGACCCTCCTGAAGGGCTCGGAGCACAATGATGCCTACGTGCCCAAGGAGGGGCGCGTCGGCACGGCGACCAACCGCTCCGGGGGCATCCAGGGCGGGATCAGCGACGGCGAGGAAATCTACTTCAACGTGGCCTTCAAGCCGACGGCCACGATCATGAAGCCGCAGGCGACGGTCGACGTCTCCGGGAAGGCGACCGAGCTGACCGGCAGCGGGCGGCACGACCCCTGCGTCCTCCCGAGGGCCGTGCCCATAGTGGAGGCGATGACGGCGCTCGTGCTGGTCGATCACTGGATGCGCAACGCGGCGCAGAACAAGGTCTTCAATTTCTGAGCACACCCGATGACAAGCCGTTGGTGTACCTCATCGTCGGGGCGGCGGGCTCCGGACGCCGGGAAGTCTTGGCCGACCTGATCGAGGGCGGGCTGGGCGAGGGGGACCGCGCCGCGGTCCTCCTGTCCGCCACGGAATGGGCGGACCCCGCGGACGCGAGGCTGACGGGGCTCGGCCGCTGGCGCATGGAGCCCGGAAACACGGTCGAGGCCGACCTTCCCGCCGGCGCGACGCATGTCTTTATCGTGTTTGACGGGAGGATGAATCCGGTCGACCAGGTCGAGGCGTTCCGGTCATGGGTCGGCGACAGGTCCGCCGAGGTCGCCCGGGTCGTCTGCGTCGTCCACTGCCAGCTCCTCGAGAAGAACCCGAAGCTCTTCGCGTGGTACGAGGCCTGCATCCATTTCTCGGATGTCGTGCTCCTCAACCGGCGGGAAGGCGTGCCCAACAAGTGGATCGGCGACTTCAAGGGGAAGTTCGAGCACAAGTTCTACCCCTGCCTGTTCGAGTTCGTCCGGGAGGGCAGGGTGAGGAACCCCGCCCTCGTGCTCGCCCCGGTTGCCCGGAGGATGTCCCACGTGTTCGACGAGCAGGAGTGGGTCGCCCTGGACGAGGAGGACGACGAGGAGGAGCTCGAGGACGGCGAGGAGACCGAGATGAAGCTCGAGGAGGACCCGTATTTCGAGCGCCGCAACGGCGGCCGCCGCGTCCACGAGATCCCGAACATCGCCGACTACCTGCCCAAGGCCCAGGGCTAAGGCCGCCCTAGGGGATGGTGAGCGTGGACCCGATGGACAGGAGGCTCGGGCTTGGCAGCACGTCCCGGTTCGCGTCGTAGATCGCCTGCCACCGGTTTGCGGTCCCGTAGAACTGCAGGGAGATCTTTGTCAGGGTGTCGCCGTCCACGACGACGTGCGTGCGCCGGACGGGCGCCGGTGCCGGCGTCGGGGCGGCCCTTGTGACCGCCTGGGCGGCGGCGACGGCGGACGGCCGCAGCGGCGACGACCTCCTCAGGCGGGCGTTCTCATCCTGGAGGAGGGTGTTCGCGCGAAGCGCCGCGGCCAGCTTCTCCGAAAGTTCGGCGCCCTGCCGGTCCGCGCCGGCCGAGGCGGAGAGCCTCGACCTTGAGGCCTCGGCGTCCCTCTGCGCGTCCAGAAGCTGGCTGCGGGTTGTGGCCAGGTCGGACCTGGCCAGCTCGAGTTCCGCGGCCTGGGCCTGCGCCTTCGCCCCGGAGTCGCCTGCGGCCCTGAGCGCGTCCTCACCGGACTTGAGCTTTGCGGAAAGGGCCTCGTTGTCGGAGGCGCGGCTTGCGAGCTCCTTCTGGAGCGAGGC